>JAAYYF010000011.1 GCA_012515535.1 Deinococcales bacterium | reverse complement strand
GCCGTCGGCGCTCGCGACCAGGCCGCCGTCGGTCTCGGCGAAGCGGACCAGGGTGCCGTCGCGGTAGACCTGCACCACCACGGTCTCGACGGCCGATTCGCCGGTCGGGTCCATGGGCACGCCGTCGGGCGAGATGACGCCGGTCGCGGCCAGGGCCTCGGCGGGCACGCTCACCTGGAAGGTGGCCATGCCGGCGACGGTGTCCTGACGCCCGCACGCTACGAGCGCCACCGTCAGCAGCGCTACTAGGATCGTGATCCTGTGTCTCATCTCGTGTGTCTCCTCCTCTGTTCCAGCCCGGTCGTCGGTTCGCGCCGGGCTCGTTCCCGCTGGTTCGTCGCAGGCCCGTGGGCGCTGGCGCCGCGTCGCTAGACATGGCTCCGCATCGGGGCGGCCATGCTGCCGCCTCGCGCGCCGGTCCGGACGGCGCCGGACCGCGCCAGGCCCCTCTCGGGGTCGGGCCTGGGTTCTGGTTCTGTCGGAGATCCCCCCTGTAGAGATCTCGCTCCTCTTCGGCTCAGGGGCCTCTTCCCCTTCGCCGCACGTTAGAACCTATCATAGGCTTGGCACGGAGTTCTTACACGCAGTGAGGATCGCCACATCGGGGCGTCGGTGGCGGGCATCCGGGCCTCCTGCCGCGGGCCGGCCATCGCCTATGCTGCCCAAGTGACGTTCGTCGACGTGCTCGTCTGGATCGGTACCCTCGCCTTCGCCGCCACCGGCGCGCTCGTGGCGGTACGCAAGCGCTTCGACCTGATCGGCGTGCTGGTGCTGGCCTCCGTCACCGCCATCGGCGGTGGCTCCATCCGCGACGTGATCGTGGGCGTGCTGCCCCCCTCCAACATCGTCAACGAGCCGCTCCACTGGGTGGTGGCGGCCACGGCGCTGGTGGTGTTCGTGCTGCCGCACCGCCTCAGCGAGGAGAGCCGGCTGCTGTACCTGCTCGACACCCTGGGGCTGGCGGTGTTCGCCGCCCTCGGCGCCGAGCGCGGCGTGGAGCACGGCATGGGCCTGTGGGGCACGGTGTTCGCGGGTGCCGTGTCGGGCGTGGGCGGCGGGGTGATGCGCGACGTGCTGTCGGGGCGGGTGCCGGGCATCTTCTACCGCTTCGGCGACTTCTACGCCTCCGCCGCCGCCCTGGGCGCGCTCACCTTCTACCTGATCGACGCCATCGACCCCTCGCTGGCGCTGAGCCTGGCGGTGGTGGTCACCGCGGTCGTGCGGGTCGGCAGCCGCTTCCTGAAGCTGAAGCTGCCGGTGCCGCGCACGCTCGACGGCGAGGACGCCGAGCCGCGGCCACGCTCCTTCGGCCGCCGCCAAGACGACTAGCCGCTAAGACGACTAGCCGCTAAGGGGTCGCGCGCTCGTCGAAGCGCTGCAGCAGGCGCCAGACGAACTCCTCGGTGCGCTCGACCGTGCCGGCGTCGACGCGCTCCACCACGTCGCTCGCCTGGTGCCAGTCGGGGATCTCGCCTTCGGGCGTCAGCCCCACGAACGACAGCGACGGCACGCGGTTGGCCATCAGGCAGGTGGCGTCGGTGTGCAGGGTGGTGTAGGGGCGCGGGTAGGCGTTCAGCTCGGGGTGCGCGACGCGCAGCTCCTCGGCCAGGCCGAACAGCTCGGGCGAGGGCCGCAGCGGGAAGACCATCCCCTCGACGCTCGTGTAGCACACGCCCGCGCCGCGCCCGCCCACGTTGTCGATGCTGACGCCCAGCGCGCCGCCGAGCTCGCCCTCGAGCGCCTCGCCGTGCGCCTCGACGAACGCCTGCGCGCCCACCGAGCCCACCTCCTCGCAGCCCGAGGCCAGCAGCCACACCTCGGTGTGCCGCAGGGGCGCCTCGGCCAGGCGGCGCGCCAGGCTCAGCAGCACCCCCACGCCGCTGGCGTTGTCGTTGGCGCCGGCGGTGTAGGGCGTGGTGTCGGGCTGCCAGGTGAGCCACAGCACCAGGGCGTGGACCGGCACGAACAGCAGCGCCACCCAGCGCAGCCACTCCTGGAAGGTGACGGCGTAGGCGAAGAAGGTGGCCGCCGTGAGCACGAACGCCACCACCCCCAGGGTGGTCAGCGCCTTGAAGAACGCCAGGCGGCTGCGGCTGGTGAACGCCCAGGGGGTGCGGTGGGTGTCGAGGTGCGCCACCAGCAGCAGGCGTCGGCGCGGCGCCTCGGCGGCGGCCACCGGCGCCCACACGTTCTGGCTCCGCCCCTTGCGCACGAACGCCTTCAGCAGGTTGGGGCGGAAGTACATCTCGAGGAACACCGACAGGGTGACGGCCGCCAGCACCAGCGCCAGCAGCGCCGCCAGCAGCGGGCCGGCGATGAGGAACAGCAGGGTGCAGGCCAGCGCGAACAGCGCCGCCACCGCGAAGGGGCGCCAGCCCGAGACGGTCGAGGTGAAGGGCTCCACCCGCGGGGCGAGGCCCAGGCGCTCGAGCACCCCGGCGGCGTACTCGGCCGCCTCGCGCTCCTGCGGGGTGGTGGAGCCGCGCGGGCCGATCACGCCCGCGAGGTGGCGCACGTGCTCCATGGCGTCGGAGGCGCCGGCCCGGGGCGCGGCGCG
>JAAYYF010000153.1 GCA_012515535.1 Deinococcales bacterium | reverse complement strand
TCGGCCTCGGGCGCGGGGTTCCCGGCCCCTCGGTGCGCTCGGGCGCGTCGAGCGGCGGTGGCACCGGGTGGATGAAGCAAGGGCTACATGGGGCTCGATGTGTGACACAATTGCTTCACAATGACCACCATCGGCTTCGCCACCATCGGCCAATCCCCCCGTACCGACCTGGTCCCCTACCTGCTCGCCGGCCTCCCTGCCGACGTCACCGCCCTGGAGGCCGGCGTCCTGGACGGCCTGACCCCTGAGGAGATGGTCGCCTTGGACGACGACGGCCCCGGGGTCCACATGGTCACCCTCCTCAACGACGGCAGCTCGGTGCGCCTGGCCTTCGACCGTACGCTGCCCCGCATGCAACGCGTGGTCGACGACCTGGTGGCTCGCGGCGCCGACCTCGTGGTGATCCTCTGCGGCGCCGACTGGTCGGCGGTGCGCGCTCCCGTGCCGGTCGTCAACCCCGGGCAGCTGTTCCCGAAGGTGATCCAGGGGCTCGCCGGCCGCTCGAAGCTGGCCGTCGTCCGCCCGTCGGCGGGGCAGGTGCCGGCAACCGAGCGGGAGTACCGCGAACGGCTGGGGCTGAACGCCGTCGTCACCGCGGCGTTCCCCTACGACGACGCGGCCGTGGCCAACGCCACCGCGGCGGCGGCCCAGCTCCGGGGCCACATGCCCGAGCTCGTGTGGATGACGTGCGTGGGGATGGGGGAGGAGATGCGCGCGGCCGTGCGGCGGGAGCTCGGGGTACCTGTGGTGCTGGCGCGTTCGCTCCTCGCCCGGCTGATCGCCGAACTGGTAGCCTGAGCCGCGGTTGCATCCCGACCATGGACGAACTGAGAGAACGCCTGCGGCAGAAGTACGAGCGGCTGACGCCCTCCGAGCGGCGCATCGCCGAGTGGCTCGAGCGTAGCTTCGAGCAGCTCGCCTTCCAGACCGTCAACGAGGTGAGCCAGGCCACCGGCGTCAGCGAGGCCACCATCGTGCGCTTCGCGCGCAAGCTCGACTTCGCCAGCTTCTCGGACCTGCAGAGCGAGGTGCAGGCGGCGATGCAGCGCCACTACTCGGTGGGCAGCCGCCTGGCGGGCCTCGACGTGGCCGACGGGCCGCTCGCCGCGGCCTACGAGCGCGACCTCGAGAACCTACGCCGCACCTACGAGCAGATCGACGAGGCCGTCTTCGAGGGGGCCGTCAAGGCCATCGCGCACGCGCCGAAGGTGGTCGTCATCGGCCTGCGCGCCTCCACCGCCGCGGCGGTCTACATCGCCTTCGCGCTGAACCTGATCCGGCCGCGCGTGTCGCAGCTGCGCATCGAGCTGGACAACATGCACGACCAGCTGCTCGACCTAGCGCCCGGTGACGTGTTGATCGCGATCAGCCTGCAGCGGCCGGCGCGCAAGACGCTCGAGGTGGTGCAGGAGGCGTCCGAGCAGTACGGCGTGACGGTCGTGGCCATCACCAGCAGCGCGCTCTCCGCCCTGGCGCAGAAGGCGCAGTACGTGCTGGTCGCCGGCAGCGAGGGCACCTTCAACAGCTACGCCGCCACCTTCAGCTTGGCGGGCGCGCTGCTCGAAGGGGTGGCCGCCAGGCTGCGCAGCTCCGCCACCGAGCGCCTGGCGCGCCTCGACGCGGCCAACTCCAAGGACGTCTACGGCAGCTAGCCCGGGCTCGCGCCGTGCCGGTGATGGGCTGGTGACGTGCCGGTGGCGGGCCGGTGACGCGTCGTGCCCGGCGGCCCGCGCGCGGCGCCGCCCTCGAGGCCCGCGACGTCGCTCCACCCAAGGGTTGAAGTATCCATTTCAACAAGCTAAGCTCCTGAAGCAGAACATTCAATGTTTCGGCGGGGGCCGCTGTAGCCCTCGTGGAGCGGAGCCGTATGAGCTTGTTAGACGAAGTGCACATCGACGAAGGCCGTTTGGCCGCCCACCTCGACTGGTTCGCCGGCGTCCGGCGCGACACGGGCGGTCCGGGCGAGGACGCCGCCGCCGGCTACATCGTGGCGCAGCTGGAAGAGGCCGGGGTGGAGGTCCGCGTCCACGAGTTCGACGCGTTCCTCAGCTACCCGCGCGAGGCGAGCCTCACGGAGGCGGACGGCGCCTCCCTGGGCGTCGGATGCGTGACCCACAGCTTCGCGGCCTCCACGCCCGACGCTGGCCTCACGGGCGAGCTCACCTACCTCCCCGACGCCGACTTCAGCCAGGCCGCCGGCAAGCTCGTGCTGGTCGACGGGCTCTGCACCCCCATCACGGTGCTCGAGGCCAGCCGCGCCGGCGTGGCTGGCGTGGTGTTCGTCAACCAGGGCGACGTGGTGCACAACATGATCGCGACCACCATCTGGGGCACCCCGAGCCTCGACCAGCTCGACCGGCTGCCCACCGTCGCCGCCGTTTCCGTCTCCAGGCCCGACGGCGAGCGCCTGAAGGCGCGCCTGGCCGAGGGGCCCCTCACGGTGCGCCTCACCACCCGCGTGGAGACGGGTTGGTACCGCTCCAAGCTGCCCGAGGCCATCATCCGCGGCAGCGACGCCGACACCGACGAGTTCGTGCTGGTGGGCGCCCACTACTGCTCGTGGGAGATCGGCATCACCGACAACGCCACCGGCGACGCTTGCCTCCTCGAGATGGCGCGCGCGCTGCAGGCGCAGCGCCATGCCCTCAAGCGCTCCGTGCGCCTCTGCTGGTGGCCCGGGCACTCGCACGGCCGCTACTCGGGCAGCACCTGGTACGCCGACAACTTCTTCCACGACCTGGCCGACAACTGCGTGGCGTACCACAACATCGACTCGCCCGGCGTCCGCGGCGCCACGCTCTACGTGGCGCGCCACACCACGGCCGAGGTCGAGGCGTTCTGCACGAACCTCATCGGCGACATGACCGGGCAGACCTCGCCCGAGGTGCACCGCCCCTCGCGCGCCGCCGACCAGTCGTTCCTGGCCAACGG
>JAAYYF010000152.1 GCA_012515535.1 Deinococcales bacterium | reverse complement strand
GCGCTGGGCGGCATCCTCGCCGACGCCGCGCGCCTCACCCGCCGCGACCGCGCGCTGCTCCTGCTGCTGGGCGCCGAGGTGGTGGTGGGCGTGGCGCTCAGCGCCTCGGAGAACCTGTGGCAGCCGTTCTTCGCCGCGCGCCTGGGCGGCGCCACCCCCGAGAACACCCTGCTGCTCGGCGTGGTGCTGGCGGGCTGCTTCGGCATGGGGGTGCTGGGCAACCTGGTGGCGACCCCGCTCACGCGCCTGCTGGGCGGGCGCTACGCGCTGGTGGCGGGGCTGTTCCAGCTGCTGCAGGGCGCGGCCTTCCTGCTGCTGGCCGCGCAGGGCGGCGTGGTGGCGGCCACGGCGCTCTTCTGGCTCACCTACGTGGCGCGCTCGGCGTGGAGCTCGCCGCACGCCGCGCTGTTCAACGGCCGGGTGCCCAGCGAGCGCCGCTCGGTGATGCTGTCGGTGCAGTCGCTGGCGTCGTTCGGCGGCGCCTTCGTGGGCAGCGTGGCGCTGGGGGCGCTGGCCGAGGCCACCTCGATCCCGCTGGCCTGGAGCGTCAGCGGCGCGCTGGTGCTGCTGGCGACGCTGCTCTACCTGCCCCTGCTGGGCGCGCGGGCGCCGGGACGCGTGCCGGAGGCCAGCGCGGGCGCCCGGGAGCGCCCCGCCTAGGCGGCTAGAAGGCCACCGCCTGCCCGTCCTTGCGGTGGTCGGAGCCCGCCACGTAGCCGCCCCCGTCCAGCCTAACGATCAGCTGCGCGCCGCCGAACGGCCCGCTGTCGTCGCTCACGCTCAGCTGGTGGCCGCGCTCGCGCAGGCCCTCGAGCGTGGCGGCCGCGAAGCCGCGCTCCACCGAGACGCCCAGCCCGCCCGTGACCTGCCAGCGCGGCGCGTCGGAGGCCGCCTGCGGGTTCTGGCCCCAGGCCAGGAGCCTGAGGGTCATCTGCAGGTGACCCTGGGGCTGCATCGGCCCGCCCATCACGCCGAAGCTCGCCAGCGGCGCACCGCCGGCGGTGAGGAACGCCGGGATGATGGTGTGGAACGGGCGCTTGCCGCCACCCACCCGGTTCGGGTGCCCCTCGGTGAGCACGAAGCCGTGCCCGCGGTTCTGCATGGCGATGCCGGTGCCGGGGATGACCACGCCCGAGCCGAAGCCCATGTAGTTCGACTGGATCAAAGACACCATGCGCCCCTCGGCGTCGGCGGTGGTGAGGTAGACGGTGCCGCGCTCCTGCGGCAGGCCGTGCTTCGGGTCGCGCGCCTCGGCGAAGCTGATGAGCTTGGCGCGGCGCGCCAGGTAGTCGGGGCTCAGGAGGTCCTCGACGCTCACGCTCATGGCGGCGGGGTCGGCCACGAAGCGGTAGGCGTCGGCGAAGGCGAGCTTCATGGCCTCGATCTGCAGGTGCAGCGCCTCGGGGCCGTCGGGGTCGAGGCCCGCCAGGTCGAACTCGCGCAGGATGCCGAGCGCCATCAGCGCCGCCAGCCCCTGGCCGTTGGGCGGGATCTCGTGCAGCTCGGCGTCGCCGTAGCGCGTGGCGATGGTGCCTACCCAGTCGGCGCGGTGCGCGGCCAGGTCGGCCTCGGTGAGGAGCGCGCCGGCGCGCTGCGCCTCGGCGGCCATGGCCTGGGCCAGCTTGCCGCGGTAGAACGCCTCGCCCTTGCTGTGGGCGATGGCCTGCAGCGTGTTGGCCTGGTCGAGCGAGCGGAACAGCTCGCCGGGGCGCGGCGCGCGCCCGTCGGGCAGGAAGTGGCGCGCGAACTCGGCGCGGTGGCCGTGGATCTCGGCCGAGCGCGCCCAGGCGGCGGCCGTCAGCGGCGTGACGTGGAACCCCTCGGAGGCGTAGCGGATGGCGGCCTCGAACAGCTGCGGGAACGGCAGGCGCCCGAAGCGCTCCGACAGCGCCACCCAGCCCGACACAGCGCCGGGCACCGTGACGGCGTCCCAGCCGTAGCGCGGCACCCCGTCGTGGCCGGCGAAGCGCTCGGGCGCCAGGGCGGCGGGCGAGCGGCCGCTGGCGTTGAGGCCGTGCAGCTCCTGCCCGTCCCACACGATGGCGAACAGGTCGGAGCCGATGCCGTTGCCGGTGGGCTCCACCACCGTCAGGGT
>JAAYYF010000151.1 GCA_012515535.1 Deinococcales bacterium | reverse complement strand
CCGCCGCTCCCCTTGCGCCCCGTGGGGGCGTCGCTTAGCCTCTAGCCAAGGTCATCAAGCTAGTCAGCCGTTCCGGTGGAGGCCGGGCCTGCCGCGGGCCCGCGCCGGCGCCTCGGAGCACCACGCGAGGGCCGCGTCCGCCGGTACGCGCTACCGGAAGGGGAGGCCCATGTCCTACCGCGTCCGCCCGCTCGCTCTTCTCTCGTCCGTCGTCGTCTGGGCGCTGCTCGGCGTCGCGCTGGCGCAGGGGCTCGTCATCGAGGTCGCCTCCAGCCCGCCGGAGTACGTCTCCGGCGGCGACGCGCGCCTGCTGGTCCACGTGCCCGAGACGGTGAGCCTCGACCGCGTGAGCGTATGGGCCGGCACCCGCGAGGTCACCGCGGCGTTCGGTCGCGCCGCCGCCGGCTACGCGCTCGAGGGGGTGGTCGACGGCCTGCCGCTCGGCGACACCACCATCACCGCCTTCGCCGGCCCGCACAAGGCGCAGCTCACGCTCACGAACCACCCCATCACCGGGCCGATGTTCGCCGGCCCCAAGCAGCAGCCGTTCATGTGCGCCACCGAGGCGCACCGCGCGACGGTCATGCTCGGCGAGGTGCTGGACGCCGACTGCAGCCTCGCGACGCGCGTCGACTTCCTCTACCTCTCCGATGCGAACGGCCTCCAGCCCTACGACCCGGCCGGCCCGCGCCCCGCCGACATGACCACGGTGACGCTCGCGGACGGCAGCGAGGCCGACTTCGTGGTGCGCTGGGAGCGGGGCACCATCAACCGCTTCATCTACTCGATCGCCATGCTGTCGCCCGTCGGCCGCAGCGTGGAGGAGCCCGACCTGAGCGGCTGGAACCGCCGCCTGGTCTACTCGTTCCAGGGCGGGGTGGGCATCGGCCGCTACCAGGGCGGCCCCAGCCGCGGCAGCATGCTCCCGCTGCCGCTGCTCGAGGCGGGCTACGCCGTGGCCTACTCCACCGGCACCAAGACCGGCGAGCATTACGACCTGATCCTGGGCGGCGAGACGGCGCTGATGGTCAAGGACCGCTTCGTGACCGCCTACGGCATCCCCGACTACACCGTGGGCGTGGGCGGCTCGGGCGGCGGCATACAGCAGTACGTCTACGCGCAGAACCACCCCACGCTGCTCGACGCGGCCATCCCGCAGTACGCCTACCCCGACATGGTCACGCAGACCATCCACGTCGGCGACTGCGAGCTGCTGGAGCGCTGGTTCGACGCCAAGGTCGCCGAGGACCCCGCCTCGCGCTGGGCGAACTGGGAGGAGCGCACCCTGGTCCAGGGCATGGCGGCCTGGAACGACCTGGAGAACGCCTACCTCGGCGGCGCGCCCGGCCTGTCGGAGTGCGTGAACGGCTGGCGCGGCCTCTCGCCGCTGGCCCTCAACCCCCGCTTCGGCACCGCGCCGGGCATCACCCCCGAGCAGCAGGCCACCACCCACTGGACGCACTTCGAGGACGCCGTCAACGTCTACGGCCGCCGCGACGACGGCTACGCGCGCAGCACCTGGGACAACGTGGGCGTGCAGTACGGCCTGAAGGCGCTGGTGGACGGCGCCCTCGCCCCCGAGGAGTTCCTCGACCTCAACGCCTTCGTGGGCGGCTGGAAGGACCAGGCGGAGATGGTGCAGGAGGGCTGTCCGTTCATCGAGCAGCTGTGCCAGGACCCCGAGCGGTTCGACCCCTGGAGCGCCCGCAACATGAACCTGAGCGCAGACGGCGTGACGCCGGCGCCGCGCACCGAGGCCGACCCGGGCGCCATCGCGGCGGTGCTGGGCTCGGGCCTCTACTACCGCGGCGAGCTGAGCATCCCCGCCATCGACTGGCGCAACTACCGCGAGCGCGAGCTCGACATGCACAACACCGTGCAGTCGTTCGCCACGCGCCAGCGCATCCGCGACGCCGGCTATCCCGAGGAGAACATGGTCATCTGGTTCACCGACATCGTGCCGGGCGAGGCGCGTTTCGACCAGACCATGCTGGCGTTCGAGGTGATCGACGAGTGGATGGCCAACCTGGCGGCCGACCCGTCGCTGAGCGTGGCGGCGGCGCGGCCGGCGCGCGCCGTCGACAGCTGCTTCGACGCCCGGGGCGAACTGATCTACGCTGGCGCCGACGCCTGGGCGGGGGTCCTCGACGACGGGCCGGCGGGCCCCTGCGCCGAGCGCTTCCGCGTCTTCTCGACCTCGCGCGTGGTGGCGGGCGCGCCCATCACCGGCGACGTCTTCAAGTGCTCGCTGCAGAGCGTCGACGAGGCCATCGCCAGGGGCGTCTACGGCGCCTGGCAGCCCAGCGCCGAGCATGTGGCCCGCCTGAAGGAGATCTTCCCCACGGGCGTGTGCGACTACGAGCAGCCCGGCGTGGCGTTCTGAGCTCCAGCCCAGCTCGCTAGCGGAGGGCGCCCCCACCACGGGGCGCCCTTCTATTGACTTCCGCGGCGGCGCCCTCTTAGGCTCGAAGGGAGTTTTGCAAGACACTTGGAGAAGTAGTGCAGCAGCCGGTCACATCGTCACGAACGTCGTCGCCGGCCGGTCGCTGTTCCCGACCCGGCGCGGCTGACCGGCCGCTCGGCGCCAGGTGGGCGCCGCCCCCGGTCTGATGCTGGCGCGGCTGCGGGCGGCCAGGCGCCGGCTCCTCCTCGCGCGGCTGCTGCGCGCCTGGGCGCAGGCGCTGGCGGTGCTCGCCTGGGTCGGCGCGCTGCTCCTGCTCACCGCCCGCCTCGCGCCCACCCTCCCGCTCCCCGCCCCCTGGCACGCCGCCCTCGCGCTGGCGCTGGCGCTCGCGGCTGGCGCGCTGATCGCCTGGCGCGGCGCCCCCGACCTGAGCGCCGTGGCGCGCCTGGCGGAGCGGCGCTTCGCGCTCGACGAGCGCCTCAGCACCAGCCTGGAGCTCGCGGGGCGGCGTGACCCGGTGGCGCAGGCGCTCCACGCCGACGCCGAGGCGGCCGCCGCCCGCGTGGAGCCGGCGCGGCTGGCGCCGCTGCTGCCCGGGCGGGGCGTCGGCGCCGCGCTGCTGAGCGGCGTGCTGGCGCTCGCCGGCGCGGTCCTGCTGCCGGGCTTCGGCGCCGCCGAGCCGCCGAGCGCCCTGAGCGCACGGACGGACGGCGCCCCCGCGGCGCCCGAGGCGTTCGTCCGTGAGCTGCTCGACCGTCACGCTCCCGAGGCGGCGGGCGCAGGGCCGGCGCTCACCACCAGCACCGCCAGCGCGCCGCGCGAGGCCGGCGCCCGCACGGCGGCCGCGCGCTCCACGGCGGCGCCCGTCACGAGCGCCTCCCCCACGGCCCGTAGCGCGACCAGCGCGTCCGAGGCCGCGCTGGTGGAGCGGGCGGGCGAGGCGCGCGGCGCCGAGCTCGTCACCGGCGCCGGTGCCACCAGCGACGCCGCCCCGCCCGCCGGCGAGGCGTCCCGCCTGGACGCGCGCAACGACGGCAGCACCAACCCCAGCTACGCCGCCGCCAGCGCCCGCGACCAGGAGCTGCGCGAGTACGCGCGCCGCCGCCAGGCCGCCGGCGACCCGGGCGGCGGCGGGGGCGGCGACCAGGTGGCGATGGCCGACGCGGCCGTGGCCGGCAGCGCCACCGCCGGCTTCGAGGGCGAGGGCGCCCTCGCCCTGCCGGCCGCTCCCGACGGGGGCGACGCCCTGGAGCTGCCCGCGATCACCGACGCCTCCGGGCGCCGCGTGACGCTCGACCGCCTGCCCGACGAGCTCGCGCCCGTGGTGAGCGGGGCGGCGCCCGGCGCCCTCGCCTGGCCCGGGCTCGAGGAGCCGCCCGTCAGCCGCGACGCCCTCTCGCCCGCCGACGTCGAGCTGCTGCGCCGCTACCACGCGCCGGGCGGCGCGCCGTGACGCTGCACGCCCCCGCCTGGCTGGCGCTGCTGCTGCTGGCCGGCCCCATCCTGCTGCTGCACATGCGCCGCCGACGGCGCGTGGTCGTCCCGAGCCTGCTGCTGTGGGAGGGCCTGAGCGGCGAGCGGCGCCCGAGCGTGGCGCTGCAGCGCCCGCCCCTCTCGCTGCCGCTGCTGCTCCAGCTGCTGGCGCTGCTGCTGGTGGCGCTGCTGCTGGCGCGCCCGGCGCTGAACGTCGGCGCGGCCCACGACCACTTGGTGCTGTTGGTCGACGCCGGCTGGCAGCAGCGCGACGAGACGCGGCACGCCGCCGCGCTGGCCGAGGTGCGCCGCGCGCTCGGGCTGCAGGCGCGGCGCCCCGGAGCGCGCGTGTCGCTGGTGGCGGTGGCCGAGAGGCCCGCGCCGGTGGCCGCGCGCTGGCCGGCCGAGGCGACCGGGCTGGCCGACCTCGCGCCGGGCCTGGCGCCGACCGACGGCGCCGGCGACTGGGAGCGGGCGGGCGCCTTGGCGGCCGCGCTGCTGGAGGCGGACGAACGCAGCCGCGTGCTGCTGATCGGGGCGAGCTCGAGCGAGGCGGCCGCGGCCGAGGCGGCGCTGCGGGCCGCGAGCGCCGGGCCGGCGGGGGCGACCGCCGTGGAGGCGGCGCCGCTGCCCGCGCCGCCGCTCGTGACCATCACCGCCGCCCGGGTGACGCCCGGCGACCGCCCCGGCGAGTGGACCCTGAGCGGCGGCCTGGCGGCCGTGGGCCACGAGGGCGCGGCGAGGGTAGAGCTCGCGTTCCACGGCGCCGAGCCCGGCCACGACCGCCGAGCGACCCTCGACGTCAGCCTGGCGCCGGCCGACGACGGGCTGCTGGAGGGCGCGTTCGAGGCGCGCTTGCAGCTCGACGGCGCGGGGGCGCTGACCCTCACCCCCGAGGGCGGCGGCCCGCCCGCGGCGTTCGTGCTCGCGCCCGACGCGCGCCAGTTGCCCGTCCTCTACGTCGGCCCCGGCAACGCGCCGCTCACGCGCGCGCTGGAGGCGCTCGGCCACGTCGAGCTGCGGTCGCTCCCGGTCCCGGCCGGCGCGCCGGCCGAGCTGCCGACCGAGGCGGCGGGGTACGGGCTGGTGGTGCTCGACCGCGTGCGCGTGGCCGAGCCGCCTCTCACGAGCACGCTGTGGCTCGGCGCCGCCACGACGGCGGACGCGCCGGCGCCGCAGCCGCGCGAGGGGCTCGGGGTCACCCACTGGCGCGCCGACCACCCCCTGGCGGCACGCACCGACTGGGGCTCGCTCGCGCCGCTGGCCGCCTGGGCGGCGCCGCTCGCGCCCGGCGCCGAGGCGCTGGTGAGCGCCGAGGGCGCCACGCTGCTGCAGGCGCGGCGGCTGGCGCACGGCCTGGAGGTGCGCGTGGCGTTCGACATCGAGGCGAGCGGCTGGAGCGCCACCGCCGGCTTCCCGCTGTTCGTGCGCGACCTGCTCGAGCTGCTCGCCCCCGACGCCGGCGCGCGCGTGGCGCCGGCCTGCCACGTGGGGCTGGCCTGCGCCCTGCCCGCCGGCGCCAGCCGCCTCAGCGACCCGCACGGCGCGGAGGTGCCGCTGCCGCGCCTGGGGTACGAGGGCGCCGAGGTGGTCGCCGACGCCTTCGTGCCCGGCCTGGCCGGCGTCTACCGCTACGCCACGCCGCAGGGCGAGGGGCTCCTCGCCGTGAACGCCTTCCACCGTCCCGAGGCGGCCCCGGACGCCGTCGGCGCCGCCGGGGCGAGCGCCGCCGCGCCCAGCCTGCGCCTCGTGCTGCTGCTGGTGCTGGCGGCTGTGCTGGTGCTGGAGGCGTGGCTCGCGCGCCGGCAGCACGGGCGCGCCTTCGGCGGGGCGCGCTGGCTGCTGCGCGGCGCCGCGCTGGCGCTGGTGGTGGCGGCGGCGTTCGGGCCGCGCCTGCCGCTGCCGGCGCTCGGCGGGCGGCTCGTGGTGGTCGCGCCCGGGGCGCCCTGGGGCAGCGGCGAGCTGCCCGGCTGGGAGGGGGTGGCCGCCCGGCTCGCGGCGCTGCGCGGCGACGGCGGCCGCGTCGTGAGCGTGGCCGGCGGCGACGTGCAAGGCGCCCTGGAGCTGGCCGCCGCCCAGGTGCCGGCCGGCACGCCGCTGCGGCTGGTGCTCGTGGGCGACGGCGCCGAGACGCGCGGCGACCTCGTCGCCGCGCTGGCGCGCCTGGCCGCCGCTGGCACGCCGGTCGACGCGCTGCCGCTGGCGCGCGCCCCGCGGGGCGAGGCCACGCTGCGCGCGCTCACCCCGCCCGCCGAGGTGGTGGCCGGCGACCGCTTCGCGCTGCAGGTCGAGGCGCACGCCACCAGCGCCGGCGTGGCCACGTTGCGCACCTACCGCGACGGCGAGCTGGTCGACGCGCGCGAGGTGGAGCTGACGCCGGGCGCCAACCGCTTCGCGGTGCCGGTGCACGAGGCCGAGCCGGGCGCGGTGAGCTACCGCGCGGAGCTGGCGCTGCCCGGCGACGCCTTCGCCGCCAACGACGCCGCCAGCGCCAGCGTGAGCGTGCGCCCCGCCGGCCGCGTGCTGCTGGTGGCCGCGGACCCCGCCTGGGGCGCCGTGAGCGCCGCGGCGCTCGCCAGCCAGGGCATCGCCGCGGACGTGGTGGCGCCGGCCGCCTTGCCGGCGGGGGAGGCGCTCCTGTCCTACGACGCCGTCGTGCTGGCCAACGTGCCGGCCGCCGCGCTCGACCACGAGCGCCTCGAGCAGCTCGAGGCGGCGGTGGCGGCGCACGGCCGCGCGCTGCTGCTGCTGGGCGGCGAGCGCGCCTTCGGCCCCGGCGGCTACCTGGAGACGCCGCTCGAGCGCCTCTCGCCCGCCTCCAGCCTGGTGCCGCGCGAGGCGCCCGAGCTGGCGCTCGCCTTCGTCATCGACCGCTCCAACAGCATGCGCCAGTACGCTGGCGACCGCGTGCGCCTCGAGATCGCCAAGGTGGCGGTGCTGCGCGCCTTCGAGCTGCTGCCCGAGGGGGCGCGCGCCGCGCTCATCGCCTTCGACTCCACCGCCCGCACGCTGGTGCCGCTCGCGAGCGTGACCGAGGCCGAGGCGTTCGCCGCCGCCGTCGCGGCGCTGGAGCCGCGCGGCGGCACCGCCATCCACCCCGGGCTGGTGGAGGCCTACGAGCAGCTGGCGGGCAGCGGCGCCGCCGCGAAGCACGTGATCGTCATGAGCGACGGCCTGTCGCAGCCCGGCGACTTCGAGGGCGTGCTGGCCCAGCTGGCCGCCGCCGGGGTCACGGTCTCGACCATCGGCATCGGCCCCGAGGCCGACGCCGCGCAGCTGCGCGAGATCGCCACCCTGGGCGGCGGCACCTTCCACTTCAGCGCCGACTTCGCCGCCCTGCCCGGGATCATGTCCCACGAGGTGCTGCTGCAGAGCGGCGAGCTGACCGCGGAGGGCGCCACCGTGCCCGCCTGGCGCGACCGCGCCGCGCCGTTCCTGCGCGCCTGGCCCGACGAGCTGCCGCCGGTGGAGGGCTTCGTGCCCACCTCCCTCAAGCCCGGCGCGCGCCTGCACCTGGCGGTCACCGACGAGGGCGGCCGCGAGGTGCCGCTGCTGGCGAGCTGGCGCTACGGCGCCGGCGAGGTGGTGGCGTTCACGGCGCACGCGGCCGGCCCCTGGACGCTCGGCTGGCTCGAGCTCGAGGGCTACCCGCTGCTGTGGAGCCACCTGCTGCGGCAGCTGGCGCGCCCGGCCCCCGAGGAGCGCTCGCCCCTGAGCGTGAGCGCGCGCGGCGACCGGCTGCAGGTCGCCTGGCAGGCGCCCGACGGCCGCGAGCCGCCGGCGCTGACCCTCGAGCGCCCCGACGGCAGCGCCGTGGCGCTGAGCGCGCGCGCGGTCGGCGCCGGGCGCTACCTGGCCGAGGCGCTGGCCGCCGAGCCCGGCGCCTACGCCGTGACGGCCGGTGCCGAGGTCGCACCCGCGGCCTTCCTGCGCGACTACCCGGCCGCGCTCGACTTCGGCCTGGCCGACCCCGAGCGCCTGGCCGCCGCCGCGCGCGCCACGGGCGGCCGCGTGCTCACCGACCTGGCCGCCGTTGGCGCGCCCCGCGCCTGGCACTGGCGCGCCGCGCCCGCCTGGCCGTGGCTCGCCCTGGCCGCCCTCGCGCTCCTGCTCGTCGAGCTGACGCTGCGCTACGCCCCCGAACTGCTCGCCTCTAGACGGAAGGGATGACAGCCGTGCCCGAGAAGACCGACCTCACCCCGAACCCCACGGCCGCCGCCGCGCTGGCCGACCGCGAAGGCCTGGAGCGCGCCCTGGCCGGCCTGGCCGCGCTGCGCGCCGAGATCGCCCGCGTGGTGCTCGGCCAGGCCGACGTGGTCGACGAGCTCCTCATCGGCCTGATCTCCGGCGGCCACGTGCTGCTCGAGGGCGCGCCCGGGCTGGGCAAGACGCTGCTGGTGCGCACCGTCGCCACCGCCGCCGGCATGCGCTTCGCGCGCGTGCAGTTCACCCCCGACCTGATGCCCGCCGACGTCACCGGCACCATGATGCTGCTGCGCGACGACAAGGGCGGCGGGCGCCTGGAGTTCCAGCCCGGCCCCATCTTCACGCAGCTGCTGCTGGCCGACGAGATCAACCGCGCCACCCCCAAGACGCAGTCGGCGCTGCTGGAGGCCATGCAGGAGCACACCGTGACCGCCGCCGGCCGCTCGATGCCGCTGCCGGAGCCGTTCTTCGTGCTCGCCACCCAGAACCCCATCGAGCTCGAGGGCACCTACGTGCTGCCCGAGGCGCAGCTCGACCGCTTCCTGGTCAAGGTGCTGATGCCGTACCCGCGCGAGGAGGTGCTCGACGCCATCCTCGACCAGACCACCGGCGCGGGCCTGGCGGAGCCGCGCCAGGTGCTCACCCCCGAGGAGGTGCTCGGCCTGCAGCGGCTGGTGCGCGAGGTGCCGGTGGCGGCGCACGTGCGCCGCGCGGTGGCACGCTTCCTGCTCGCCACCCACCCGGAGGCGGAGGGCGCCGACGAGGACGTGCGGCGCTACGTGCGCTTCGGCGTGAGCCCGCGCGGCGGCCAGTCGCTGCTGCTGGCGGCGAAGGCGCACGCGCTGCTGATGGGGCGCTACAACGTGGCGTTCGCCGACCTCGAGCGCGTGCTGCTGCCCACGCTGCGCCACCGCTTCCAGCTCAACTACGAGGGCGAGGCGAACCCCGACGTGGACGCCGAGGCGCTGCTGGCGCGGCTCTTCGCGCGCGCCGTGGCGGCCGCCTGAGGCGCGCGTGGCCCCGAGCGACCCGACCCTCGCCCCGCCGCCGCAGCTGCTGCAGCGCCTGGCGCGCCGCCGCCTGAGCGTGCCGGCCGCCTACACGGCCGGCGGGGTGGGCGAGCACCCGTCGGTGGCCAAGGGGCCGGGGCTGGAGTTCGCCGAGCACCGCGCCTACCAGCCCGGGGACGACCTGAGGCGCGTCGACCCGCACGTCGAGGCGCGCTCGGGCGAGCTCTACGTGCGCGAGTTCGAGGTGCTCGAGCGCCTGGCGGTGACGGTGGTGGTCGACCTCAGCGCCTCGATGGCGTTCGGCGAGCCGGAGAAGGCGGCGTTCGCGCGGCGGCTGGCGGGCGCGCTGGCCTACGTGGGGCTGGCGGGCGCCGACCGGGTGCGCGTGGCGGCGTTCACCGGGCGCGGCCTGGCGTGGGGGCCCAGGGCCGAGAACGCGCGCGCCGCCGGGCGCCTGTTCGACTGGCTGGCGCGCCAGGCGCCCGGCGGGGCGGTGGACCTCGCCTCGGTGGCGCGCGAGCTCGGCGCCCGCCTGCCGCGGCCGGGCCTGCTGCTGCTGGTCAGCGACTGGCTCTTCGCGGCGCCGCAGCCTGCCCTGACGCTGCTGCGCGCCGCCCAGCAGGAGGTGGTGGGGGTGCAGGTGCTGGCGCCGAGCGAGCTCGACCCCAGCGGCCTGGGCGCCGGCGCCGTGACGCTGCAGGACGCCGAGACGGGCGCCGAGCGCGAGGTGCGCCTCGACGCCGCCACGCTGGCGCGCTACGCCGAGCGCCTGGCGGCCTGGCGTGCCGAGCTGGAGACGAGCTTCGTGCGCCATGGCGGCACCTGGCTCACGGCGCGCTCCGACACCGACCTGGAGCGGCTGCTGCTCGTCGACTGGGCGGGCAGCGGGCTGATCCGCTGACGCGCCGGCCTATCGCCGCGTGCCTATGGGTTGTGTACTCCCGGGCGCGGCCGCGCCGGCGCCCCCGCGGGAGCCTGGCATAACCTACTTACAGTTGAGTGTTTATAAAGAGGGTTTGTAAAGAGTTCATCCGAACCGCCGCCGGACGGCCGTCGCGCCGTACCGCGCTGGGCGCGAGAGAAACCAGGCCACGGAGGTGAGAGCAGAGGTAGACGAGAGCCGGCTCGAGAACCGCGCTGGAGCCGCCCGGAGGCAGCCGGGCGCGGCGCGATCCCCAGGATCACCCAAGTGCGATATGGAGGCACACGTTTCGATGCGAGCAAAGGTCAAGAGTCGTCCCCCGGTCTTCAGGACGCTGGTAGCGCTGCTGCTGGCCGTCCTCGTAGGCGTGTCCGCGGCGCAGAGCCGCACCGACGCGCGCGTCGTCGAGCAGGAGCGCCAGCGCGGCATCGTCGAGCTGTACGAAGCGCTCACCCCCCTGCGTTCCGTCGCCAGCTTCATGACCGTCGGCGCCCACCCCGACGACGAGCGCTCCAGCCAGATCGCCCTGCTGTCGCGCGGCATGGGCGTGCGCAGCATCACCGTCACCGCCAACCGCGGTGAGGGTGGCCAGAACTCGATCGGCACCGAGTACCAGCAGGCCCTCGGCGTGCTCCGCAGCCGCGAGATGGAGGAGTCGAGCAAGGCCTTCAAGGTCGAGCTGTTCTTCCTCAGCGAGAGCTTCGACGACCCCATCTACGACTTCCGCTTCTCGAAGTCGGCCGTCGAGACCCTCGAGATCTGGGGCGAAGAGGTCATGATGGAGAAGCTCGTGCGCGCCATCCGCGAGAGCCGCCCCGACATCCTCTTCACCAACTTCCAGAACGTCTTCGGCCAGCACGGCAACCACCGCGCCATGGCCTACGCCACCGAGCGCGCCTTCGAGCTCGCCGGCGACCCCAACGCCTTCCCCGAGCACTTCGAGCAGGGCCTCGAGCCGTGGCAGCCCGCCAAGTTCTACCTGCCCGCCGGCCGCGGCAGCGGCCAGGCCGACTTCGAGCTCGAAGCCACCCTCGAGCTCGACACCGGCGCCTTCGACCAGTTCTTCGGCGCCACCTACGAGCAGCTCGGCCAGCAGTCGCGCGCCTACCACCGCAGCCAGGACATGGGCAGCTGGCGTGAAGAGGTCCCGGGCGTCTCGCGCCTGCACCTCGCCGGCTCGCACGTGACCACCCCCGAGACCGACACCGACCTGTTCGCCGGCGTGCCGTTCACCGTCGCCGACCTGGCCGAGGGCCTCGGCAACGCCACCCTCGCCGCGCAGCTGCGCGACGTGCAGGCGGGCATCGACGCCGCCCTGGCCGCCTACCCCGACTTCGCCGCCGTGCAGGGCCACCTGACCACCACCCTGGCCAAGGTGCGTGAAGCGCGCGCCACGCTCGCCGGCGCCAGCGACGTCGACGCCGCTACCGCCGACGACATCGACTTCCGCCTCGCCCAGAAGGAGCTCGAGCTCCAGGTGGCGAGCCGTCGCGCCCTGTCGCTCGTCACCCGCGTGATCGCCGCCAACCCCGAGCTCACCCGCGGCGGCAGCACCGAGGTGACCGTCAGCGCCTACCTCGGCGGCAACGTGAACGTCGAGAACCTCAGCTTCGACCTCGTCACGCCCGAGGGCTGGACCGTGGAGGCCACCGGCGACGTCGTCGAGGGCGCCACGCTCACCAACGGCGAGACCGTCAAGCAGACCTTCCTCGTGACCGTCCCCGAGGACGCGCCGTACTACAACCCCTACCGCCGCAACATGAACCCGTTCCGCGCCTACGGCGACGTCTACGGCGTGGTGCGCTACGAGGTCGACGGCGTGCCGTTCGAGTTCACCGTCGACTCGCGCGAGATCATCGGCGTGCTGCCCGACGTGTCGCTGCGCGTGACGCCCGACAAGCTCGTGCTGAACCTGCTGCAGCCGGCCGAGCTCGAGATGAGCGTCGCTGCCGTCAACTACGTCGACGGCCCCACCGAGACCACCATCACCATCGACGCCCCCGAAGGCTGGACCGTCGAGCCCGAGGCCATCACCCTCAGCTTCAACCGCAAGGGTGACGCGCGCGGCGCCACCTTCACCCTCGTGCCCGCCGAGGGCGTCGCCCAGGGCTCCTACGACTTCACCGTCCGCGCCGACGGCGAGGCCGAGAGCACCGACTACATCCGCGTCATCAACTACGAGCACGTGGGCCGCACCTACCTCGTGACGCCCGCCCGCGCCAACGTCCAGGCGCTCGAGGTCGCCTTCGACCCGAACCTGCGCATCGGCTACGTGGCCGGCGGCTCCGACCTCGTCTACGAGGGCCTGCGCCAGATCGGCATGAACGTCGACCTCCTCACCGAGGACGACCTCACCACCGGCGACCTCAGCAAGTACGACTCGATCGCGGTGGGCATCTACACCTACCGCCTGCGCCCCGACCTGATGGCCGCCAACGAGCGCCTGATGCAGTGGGTGCGCGACGGTGGCAACCTGCTCGTGCAGTACCACCGCCCGGCCGACGCCTGGGACCCCGAGACCGTGCCGCCCTTCCCGATCGAGCTCGGCCGCGTCTCGCTGCTCTCGCGCGTGACCGCCGCCGACGGCGAGGTCGAGATCCTCGAGCCCGAGAACCCGCTCATGACCACGCCCAACCAGATCACCGACGCCGACTTCGACGGCTGGATCAAGGAGCGCGGCCTCTACTTCGCGCAGGAGTGGGACGAGAACTACACCCCGCTCTTCTCGGTGACCGACGCCCAGTGGCCCGACACCTGGGACGAGCTGCCGTTCCTCGGCTCCATGCTCACCACCGACCTCGGCAAGGGGCGCTACACCTACACGAGCCTCGTGCTGCACACGCAGATCGAGAACAACGTGCCGGGCGCCTACCGCCTGTACGCCAACCTGCTCACCCCGCCGGCCAGCGCCGACGAATGAGCCTGGGCTGACCACCCAGCCATAGCCTGTAGCCGACCGCCGGCCCCTCGCTTCGGGGGGCCGGCGGTCTCGTTCCCGTCGGTGCTTCGGGCCCCACGCCTTCGTCGGCGCTTCGGGGCGTAGGGTCGGTCGGGCGGCGGCACCCCGAGCGGCCTTCGCACCCGGCAGCGACGGCGCAGCCGAGCTCTGCCCCCGGCCCTGCCTCGCCACCCACCATCGCGGACGAACCACCAGCGACGCAGGCCCGAACGCAAGAGCCAACCTACCGCCGCTCCCGCCGCGCCACCTCCCGCCCCAGCGGAAGCAGCATCGACGCCACGATGCTGATCGTCATCACCCCGCTGGCGGTCACGCCGATGCCCGCCACCAGGCGGATGACGAACTCCTCGTTGCCGCTCACGATGTCGCCCAAGGGCGCCAGGAGCAGCAGCGACGAGCCCAGGAGCAGGCCCGCCAGGGAGATGCTCAGCACCATGCGGCGGAAGCCGCGCTCGAAGCTGTCCTGGACGTCGGTGACGCGGCGGTTGACGCTCGACACGTCGAGCTGCAGCGCCGTGCGGCCGCGCTCGAAGTCGTCGAGCAGGCTGGTGAGGGCGCTCACCAGGTTGGGCAGGCGCCCCAGCGCCTCGCGCGTGAGGGGCAGGAGCGTGTCGGGGCCGAGGCGGCGCGGGTCGAGCTCGCGCACGAGCGCCTGACGGATGGTGCGGAAGGCGATGTCGACGATGGCGCCCGGCTGCTCGTCGCCCATCAGCGTGCGCATGATGGCCTCGCCCTGGCCGATGGCCTTGAACGCCAACGTGAACTCGGGCCGCAGCAGCAGGCCGTGGCGCACCAGCAGGGTGACGAGCTCGGCGAACAGCTCCGAGATGCCCGCCGCCTCGGCGTCGAGCAGCAGGTGGCGGTTGATGAGGCGCTCGACGTCGCGGCGCAGCTTCGGCATCTCGACCGGCGCCTCGGGCGGTTCGCACAGCGACAGCACCACCTGCGCGGCGGGGGCGGCGGCGCGGTCGTGGAGTGCCCAGATGAGCTGCGCCAGGCGCAGGCGGTCGGAGCGCGACAGCTGGCCCACCGAGCCCATGTCGAGGAAGGCCAGCTTGCGGGCGTGCAGGTCGTACCACACGTTGCCGGCGTGCAGGTCGGCGTGGAAGAAGCCGTCGAACAGCACCTGCTGGATGAGCACGCGGAACAGGTCGAGGGCGAGCGCGCGGCGGTCGACGCCGGCCTCGTCGAGCGCCGCCACGTCGGTGATCTTCACGCCGCTGACGCGCTGCATGGTGAGCACCCGGCGCGTCGAGTAGGCGGGGAAGACGGCCGGCACCTCCACGAAGTCGAACTCCAGCATGTTGTGACGCAGCATGCGCGCCTGGTAGGCCTCGGTCTCGTAGTCGAGCTCGTCGATGAGGCTGTCGGTGAACTCGTCGAACAGCGGCAGCAGCCCCAGGCGACGGAAGGCGCGGAAGCGGCCCTCGAGCGTCAGCAGCAGGTCGCGCAGGATGTTGAGGTCGGCCTTCACCACCACCGCGATGTTGGGGCGCTGCACCTTCACCACCACCGGCGTGCCGTCGAGCAGCGCGGCGGCGTGCACCTGCCCCATCGACGCCGACGCCAGCGGCTCGGGGTCGATGGTGAGGAACAACGTCTCCAGCGCCGCCCCCAGCTCGGTCTCGACCACGCGCTGCGCCTCGGCGAACGGGAAGGCGCGCACCTGGTCCTGCAGCAGCTCGAGCTGCTCGCGCCAGCGCGCCGGCAGCACCTCGACGCGGCTCGCCACCAGCTGCCCGAACTTCACGAAGGTGGGGCCGAGGTCCTGCAGCATCAGGCGCAGCGTCACGGCGGGGTCGTCCTCGTCGAGGCGCGGGCGCAGGCGGTAGAGCAGGCGCTTCATGAAGCGGCGCACGGGCGCGAGCGGCGTGTAGCTCACCGCCATCTCGACGGCGTAGGCGCGCGCCACGCCGATCAGCTGCACGGTGCGCAGGCCCTCGACGGCGCGGTTGCGGCGCCGGCCCGGGAAGAGCGACAGCCAGCGCCAGTAGCGCGGGGTGGTGCGCTCGGCGGTGTCCTGCCGCGGGGCGTCGAGGCCCGTCAGCGCCTCCAGCAGCGTCACCACCAGGCCCATCATGAAGCCGCCCATCACGCCCGAGAACACCTCGCCGCCCGGCACCTCCAGGCGCTCGGGGCTCAGGTAGGCCACGACCAGGAAGAACACGGCGATGGCGGCGACCGACAGCAGGCCCAGCGACCAGATGTAGAGGCGCCCGCCGAAGAACAGCAGCAGCGGCCGCCCCACCGCCTGCATGGCGCCGAAGGCGACGCCGAGCGCGAGGAACGCCGCCAGCATGGCGTAGGGCTGCGGGACGAAAGGCACGGGTGGCGGCCGCAGGCCCGGCACCACGTTCACCACCGCGTAGGCCGCGAGGGTGTAGACCAGAACGCGAACGGCGAAGTAGATCATCGTCGGGCGGCTACCTCGCGGTCATCTTGCCACGCGTTCACCGCGGCGCCGGTGCAGGCGCGCCGCCCCAGGCGCGCCTCGGCGCCGGACGATGGTGGTGCCGGCGGCCGGGCCCAACGGCCTACCCCGGGTCATCCCTTCGGCGGATGCGACGAGGTGGGTACCCTCTCTACCCTAGAGTCATCGGGACGGAACGTCCCAGGCTACCCAAGCGGGAGAGGTGACGACATGAACGACCAGAACAGGCACGACGACTACCAGCCCGGCGCGGCCAACGAGCACGGCACGGGCAGCGCCCCCTACGACCCCACCGGCAGCACCACGAGCCACGACCCCAGCCACGTGAGCGGCGCCAGCGGCGCCAGCGCCACGGGCGCCACCGGTTCCACCGGCGCCACGGGCGGCGGCCGCACCGTCACCGAGGAGTTCCGCGTCTCGGGCGAGGCGGTGGTCTCGAAGGTGAAGGAGCTGGTGCGCGAGGGCAACGTCCGCCGCATCACCATCAAGAACGACGACGGCAAGGTCCTCATCGAGATCCCCCTCACCATCGGCGTGATCGGCACGGTGCTCCTGCCCGTGTGGGCCGCCATCGGCGCCATCGCCGCGCTGGTCGCCAACCTGACCATCTCGGTCGAGAAGACCGCCGAGCCCACGCCGCCGGGCGGCGACATCACCCGCGGCTGACGGCCGCGCCTCCGGTGCGCCGGCGCCGCCCCGAGGACCGACTCGGGGCGGCGCCGCTCTCGTGCGCCTGGCACCCGGGCCCCGCCCGTGACGCCGCGGGGCGGCCCGCCCTGCGCCCGGCCGCCCCGCGGCGCGCCGCGACCCGGTTGGTAGAGTGAACGCCCTGTGACCACCCCGTCGACCACGA
Organism: Deinococcales bacterium; assembly: GCA_012515535.1. Taxonomy (GTDB): domain Bacteria; phylum Deinococcota; class Deinococci; order Deinococcales; family Trueperaceae; genus JAAYYF01. The sequence continues at coordinate 19,380 of JAAYYF010000151.1, read as the reverse complement.
CCCCCGAGCGCCGCCCCGGCAGCGCGCCCCTGCTGCGCGTCGCCGAGCTGCGCGTCAGCCTCGGCGGCGTGCCCATCGTCGAGGACGCCACCTTCGAGCTGGCGGCCGGCGACCTGGTGCTGCTGGTCGGCCCCAACGGCGCCGGCAAGAGCACGCTCCTGCGCGCGCTGGTGGGCCTGCTGCCGAGCCGAGGCGACGTGGAGCTCGAGGGGCGCACGGCCGCCGGCCCCAGCGCCCGCGAGCGCTTCGTGTTCGTGCCCGACGAGCCCGCCCTCTACGAGGACCTCACGCTGCGCGAGCACGCGCGCTTCAACGCGCTCGTCTACCGCGATCCCGAGGCCGACGAGCGCGCCCTCACCTGGCTCGAGCGCTTCGGCCTTGGCGGCAAGCTCGACGAGTTCCCCGCCACCCACTCGCGCGGCATGCGCCAGAAGCTGTCGCTGTCGCTGGCCCTGGCGCTCGAGCAGCCGCTGACGCTGCTCGACGAGCCGTTCAACGGCCTCGACCTCGCCGCCCAGGAGCTGCTGGCCGACGCCCTGCGCGGGCTGGCCGCGGCCGGCGGCGCCGTGCTCCTCACCGGCCACCAGCAGGAGCTTGCCGCGCGCCTCGCGCCGCGCCTCCTCGCCCTCGAGGACGGCCGGCTGGTCGAGGAGGAAGGGCAGCCCGCCGCGTGAGCGTGCGCGCCGCCCCCGCGCGGGGCGCGACCGCCCCGAGCGCCGTCGCCTACCTGCGCCGCCGCACCGTGGGCCGCGCGGCGGACGCCTACCGGCGCTGGATCGGCCGCGCCGTCGGCTGGTGGACCGTCCTCTACCTGCTCTTCTGGGTGGTGGTGTTCGCGGTCGCCGGCGTGGAGTCGCTGGCACCCCTCGAGCGGCGGCTGCCCCATCCGGGCGGCCTCTTCGCCCTCGCCGGCCTGGTCGCGCTCCTCGCGGCCGGGCTGGGCGGCCGCACCCCACCGGTGATCCTCGACCGCCGCGACCTCTACCGCCTGGGGCTCGGGCCGCAGCGGCCGTGGCACGTGCTGCGCTGGCGCTGGCTCGTGAAGCAGGCGAGCGGGGTGGCGGCGGCGCTGCTGCTGGGCGGCGCCTGGTCGCTGGTGGCGCCGGCCTGGTTCGGCCTGAGCGCGCCGTACGCGGCCCCGGCCCTGGCGCTGCTCGCCTGGTTCCTGCTGGGCTACCGGTGGCTCGCCTACGTAGGCCACCCGCGCCAGGGGCCGAGCGCCGAGCGGCGCTTCGCCGGCGGTGCGTTCGGCGTCCTGACCGCGCTGACGGTCATGCCGCTGGCGGGCGTGGCCACGGCCCAGCTGCTGCTGGGCGGCGCGAGCGGCCCCTTCGCCGACCCTCTAAGCCTCCTCGACCCGCTGGGCGGCCTCACCCGCGCCACGCCCCTCACGCTCGTGGTGCCCGCGCTGCTGGCGCTGGCCTCGCACCTGTGCGTGCGCCGCACGCTGGCCCACGACTGGCCGCCGCGCTTCGCGCCCCAGAGCCTGGTGCTGAGCCAGGTGCAGGCGCTGCGCACCTTCGAGCTCATGGCCGGCCTGGCGGGCCTGGGCGGGCGCGTGGCCGACGAGGGCGAGAAGCGCCGCCTGCTCGACGCGCTCCACGACCGTCCCGGCGCCACGCGGCCGCGGCGCTCGCTGCCGCTGCCGGGGCGCCGCGCGCCGCAGTGGCTGGCGCTGGCGTGGCGCACCGCCTCGGCGCTCTACCGCCGCCCCTTGCTGCGGCTCGTCGGCGCGCTCGTGGCCGCCGCGCTGGCCGTGACCTCGCTGCTGGGCGCCAGCGGTCTCGGCCCCTCGCTGAGGGGGCTCGCCGCCACGCCCGCCGCGGACCTGCCGGCCGCCGGCATGGGTGGCCTGCTGGGCGACGCCTTCGGGGTGCTGCTGGCCGGCCTGTTCCTGGCGCGCGTCGCCGCCGGGCTGCTGGGCCCCGCCTTCGAGACCGGCACGCGCCCCGTCGACCCGCTCACCCGCGCCTGGGGCCGCGCCCTGCCGGCGCTGCTGCTCCTGACGCTGCTGGTGGCGCCGGCGCTGCTGGGGCTGCGCTGGCTCGCCGCGCAGCTGGGCGCGCCGTTGGCGGCCGAGACGCTGCCGGGGCTCATCGGCGCGCTCACCCTGGTGGGCCTGGTGGTCCTGAGCCTCGAGAAGTACGCCAGCTGGAGCGGCGCCCAGGCCTCGCGCTGGGAGCCGCAGCTGGTGGCGGCGCTGCTGGCGGCGCTGCCGGCGCTGCTGCTCAACGCCCTGGGCGTGGGCGAGTGGACGCTGCTGACGCAGCTCCTGCTGCTGGGCCTGGTGGCGATCCTGCCCGTCTGACACGCGGCCGCCGCCCGCCGCGGGCGCCGCGGCCGCCCGGTAGACTGCGGACGTGGAGCGCCATCTCGTCGACGACCTCACCGGCGCCTACCAGCGGGCGGGCCTGGCCGACGCGCTCGGAGCGCTCGCCAGCGAGCACGCCCGCAGCGGGGCGCACTACGCCCTGGCGATGCTCGACGTCGACCACCTCAAGACCCTCAACGACGTGTACGGCCACGCCACCGGCGACGCCGCCCTCAAGGCCGTGGCCGCGCGCGCGGCGCGCGTGCTGCGCTCGGGCGACAAGCTGTTCCGATACGGCGGCGACGAGTTCCTGATCCTCCTGCCCGGCACCGGGCACGCCGAGGCCGAGAGCGTGCTGCGGCGCGTGCGCGACCAGGTGATCGCCAACCCGGTCGAGGCGGGCGTGTGGGTGAACGTGAACGTCAGCGTGGGGGTGGCGGCCACCGACGAGCCGGGCGCCCCCACCGACCAGGCGCAGCTCTTCGAGCGCGCCGACGCGCGCCTCTACCTCGCCAAGCGCGCCGGCCGCAACATGGTGGTCGCCAGCGAGGTGGCGCCCGAGCCCGACCCCGGCGCGCTGCGCGAGACGCGCCTGGTGGGCCGCGACGAGCAGCTCGCCCAGCTCGACGCCTTCCTCGCCGCCAACGCGGGCACGGCCGAGGAGCGCGTGCTGCGGCTGACGGGCCCCGCCGGCGCCGGCTTCACGCGCTTCCTGCACGAGGCGGGCGTGCGCGGCCACATCGCCGGGCGCGCGGTGCGCAGCATCGTGGCCACCGCCCCCAACCACGGCGTCTACCTGCGGGCCATGGAGCAGGCGTACCGCGAGCTGCTGCCCGCCGACCCCACCGAGGGCGAGGTGGCCGAGCGCCTCGCCTACGACGCCGAGGGCCACGGGCTGCTGGTGCTGCTCGAGGGGGGCCGCTGGCTCGACCCCGGCTCGCGGCGGCTGCTGGCCGACCGCCTGCGCAAGGGCGGCGCGAAGCTGGTGGAGGCGGTGCCCGACGGCGCGACCGCGGCGTTCCCCGCGACGCTGCACGTGGCGCTGGAGCCGCTGCGCCCCGCCGAGGCCGGGCGCTGGCTGGCGGCCGCCCTGGGCGGCCCGGCCGACGCGGCCACGGTGGCGGCGCTGGCCGAGGCGGGCGCCGGCCTGCCGGCGCGCATCGCCGAGCTGGTGGCGCGGCTGGCCGACGAGGGGGCGCTCACGCGCAGCCCCCAGGCGGTGAGCGCCGACCCGGAGCGCGTGCGGGCGCTGGCGCGCGCGGGCGCGGAGGCCAAGGCGCCGCCGGAGCTGCCGCGCTGGGAGTCACCGCTGGTGGGCCGCAGCCGCTGGCTCGCCGGCGCCAACCCGCTCGTGCGCGACGCGCGCCTGGCGGTGCTGGTGGGCCCGGGCGGCATCGGCAAGTCGCGCCTGGCGGCGCAGCTGGCCCTCGAGCTGGCCAACGAGGTGGAGGACACGCGCTGGGTCGACCTGCGCGCCGTGCGCCAGGCGGCCGTGCTGCCGGGGCTGATCGCGGAGGCGCTCGGGCTCGAGGCGAGCGACGACGTCGAGGGGCTGGGCCGGCAGCTGGGCGAGCGCCGCCTGCGGCTGGTGCTCGACGAGGTCGACGGCATCGTGGACGAGGCCGGCCTGCTGGCGACGCTGCTCGACGCGGCGCCGGGCCTGCAGCTGCTCGTCACCTCACGCATGCCGCTGCGGCTGGCCGACGAGCGCCTCATCGAGGTGCCCGAGCTGAGCGTGGCCGCCGCCGGCGAGCTGTTCCGCCACGGCATGGAGCGCGTGGGCGCCGAGGAGGAGCCCGGCGACGCGGAGCTGCACGCGCTGGTGGAGAAGGTCGGGCCCACGCCGCTGACCATCGAGCTGGCCGCCGCCTGGACGCGCGCGCTGAGCCCCGCCGAGCTCGGCGCCGAGCTCGACCGCCACCCCGAGCTGCTGGCGGCCGCGCCCGGGCTGCAGCCGCGCACGGCGCGCTTCATCGACGTCACCCGCGAGCTGATGAGCCCCTGGGAGCAGGAGGCGCTGGGGGTGCTGGCCACGGTGCCGGGCGGCTTCACCGCCGAGGCGGCCCGCGCCGCCGCCGGCGCCTCGCCCTTCTTCCTGCTGGCGCTCCTCGAGCGCAGCCTCGTGCGGCGCGAGGGCGCGCGCTACACGGTCCACGCCGCCATCGCCGAGCGCTACCGGGCGGGGCTGCGCGACCCCGCCGCGGCGCGCGAGCGCGTGGCGCGCACCTACGCCGAGCTGGCGCGCCAGGTGAACGAGATGCCGCGCAGCGAGAGCAGCAGCCGCGGCTACCGCCTGCTCGACGCCGAGCGCGCCAACCTGGTCTTCGCCTGGCGCGAGGCGCTGGAGCGCCGCGACACCGAGCTGGCGTGGCCGCTCGCGCGGGCGCTGCGCGGCTACCTCGACGTGCGCGGCCGCGCCCGCGAGGGCCTGGAGCTGTTCCAGCTCGCCGAGAGCCAGCTGGCCGACGCGCCCGACACCGAGCTGCGCGGCTGGGTGGCCGACGCCGTGGCGCTGTTCCTCGCCCAGCGTGGCCGCCACGCGGAGGCGGCGGCCAAGATCGACGAGGCGCTGGCGCTGCTCGCCCCCCACACCCCCGGCGACACCGCCGCCATGGCGTGGAACACCGCCGGCGTGGTGGCGGGCATGGGCGGACGGCCGGACGCGGCGCTCGCGGCGTTCGGCACCGCCGCGGAGCTCAGGCGCCAGCTCGACGACGCGGTCGGCGAGGCGCAGGCGCGCGGCAACGTGGCCATCGTGCTGAGCATGCTGCGGCGCCCGCAGGAGGCGTTCGCGGCCCTCGAGGAGGCCGCCGCCAACTACCGCCGCGTGGAGCACGCCAGCGGCGAGGCGCTCACGCTCCTCAACCTCGCCAGCCTGGGCCGTGAGTCCGGCCTGCTCGAGCCCGAGGCGGTGATGGCGCACGCGCGCGCCGCGCTGGAGCTCGCCGAGGGGATCGGCTACGCCAACGGCGCGCGCGGCGCCGCCACCGAGCTGGGCGAGGCGCTGCTGCTCGCCGGCCGGCCCGAGGAGGCGCTGGGCGCCTTCGAGCGCGCCCGCGACTGGGCGCGGGTGGAGGAGAACGAGAGCGCCGAGCGCGACCTGCTCGGGCGCATGGCCGCGGCGCGGCGCGCGGCCGACGCGGCGCTGCGCGAGCAGGTGCGCGGCGCCGGCGCGGAGGCGGCCAGCGAGGGGTGAGGCCGGCGCCGGCTCGCTGGCCGGCCCGCGCTCGCTGGCCGGAGCGCGCCCGCTAGCCGGCGCGCGCCGCCGCTAGCCCCACCGCCGCGGCCGCCGCGGCCGCGCGCTTCACGTCGGCCACCAGGTCGTCGACGGCCTCGATCCCCACCGACAGCCGCACCAGCCCCTCCGTCACGCCCTCGGCCTCGAGCATCTCGACCGGCAGCAGCTGGTGGGTGGTGGAGGCGGGGTGGCAGGCGAGCGAGGCCACGTCGCCGAGCGAGACCGCGTGGTCGAACAGCTCGAGCGCCTCGAGGAACGCCGCCGCGGCCGGCCGGCCGCCCTCGAACGTCACGGACACCATGCCGCCGAAGCCGTCCATCTGACGCGCCGCCACCGCGTGGCCCGGGTGGCTCTCGAGGCCGGGGTAGTGCACGGCGGCCACGCCCGGCAGGCCCACCAGCGCCTCGGCCACCGCGCGCGCGTTGGCGCAGTGGGCGGCCATGCGCAGGTGGAGCGTCTTCATGCCGCGCAGCAGCAGGAACGCCACGTGCGGGTCCATGGTGGCGCCCAGGTGCCTGAGGCCCTCCATGCGCACCGGCTCCAGCAGCTCGAGGCGCCCCGCCACCAGGCCGCCCAGCAGGTCGCCGTGGCCGCCTAAGTACTTGGTGGCCGAGTGCAGCACCAGGTCGATGCCGTGCTCGAGCGGACGCGTGAGGTAGGGGGTGGCGAAGGTGCCGTCGGCGACGCTCACGAGGCCGTGACGCTTGGCCACCGCGCCCACCAGCGCCAGGTCGTGGATGGTGAGGTCGGGGTTGGTGGGCGTCTCGACGTAGAGCATGCGCGTGTTCTCGCCCACCGCGCCCTCGAGCTCCGCGTCGGTGACGGCGCGCGCGGTGATGCCGAAGCGCGGCAGCATCTCCTCGAGCAGCCCGCGGGTGCCGCCGTAGATGGGGCCCAAGATCAGCACCTCGTCGCCGCTCTTCAGCAGGCTGAGGAGCACCGCCGCCGCGGCGCCCATGCCCGAGGCGAACGCCACCGCGCCCTCGGCGCCCTCCAGCTCGGCGAGCTTGCGCTCCACGGCCGCCACGGTGGGGTTGCCGATGCGGCTGTAGACGTTGCCGGCCTCCTCGCCGGCGAAGAGGGCGGCGCCGCGCGCGACGTCGCCGAGGACGAAGGTGCTGGTCTGGTAGATGGGCGTGGCGTGCGCGCCCGTGGCGGGGTCGTGACCCTGCCCGGCGTGCACGGCCAGCGTGGCGAGCGAGCGCCCGCGCCGGTTGTGGTTCATGCCCCATGTAACCACGCTTCGGTGGCTCGGGAGAAGGAGCCACGCGTGTACACCGGGCGGCGCCTGCGGTGCCGGAGCCGTCAGGACGGTAGGCGCAGGGCCGGTGCCGGCGCTGACGAGGCGGTAGAAGTGGTGTGACGTGCGGAGCCTCAGAGGCTCGTTAAAGGTTCGGGCGAGAACCTTTAACGAGCCTCTGAGGGGCCCGTAGAACGACCCTCCGTCCCCGCGCTCGCTCAGGAGCGTCCCCCGCCGCCGCCCGCCTCTCGTGACGCCCCCTCCTTTGATTCACCATGCGAGAGCGCGTACAATGCCGGCATCTTCAAACGGCGACCGGCCCTACCCAGGGTCGGGCTCCTCCATATCTCCCTGAAGGCGGTGGCTCGTGACGATCGAATCAGCGGCGCAGGAACTGCTCAACTACGTGGGCGGCGAGTGGCAGCGCTCGCGCGCCTCGGCGCGCCAGGAGGTGCGCAACCCGGCCACCGCCGAGACGCTGGCCGTGGTGCCCCTGAGCCCCAAGGAGGAGGTCGACGCCGCCGTGCAGGCGGGCGTGAAGGCCTTCCGCGAGTGGCGCGAGACGCCGGTGGTGGACCGCATCAAGCCGCTGTTCAAGCTGCGGCAGCTGCTCCACGACAACCTCGAGGAGCTCGCGCGCACCATCACCAACGAGGCGGGCAAGACCTACGCCGAGTCGCTGGGCGAGATGCAGCGTGGGCTAGAGAACGTCGAGGTCGCCTGCGGCGCGCCCTACATGATGCAGGGCAGCAACAACGAGGACATCGCCCACGGCATCGACGAGCACATGATCCGCCAGCCGCTGGGGGTGGTGGCGGCCATCACGCCGTTCAACTTCCCCGGCATGATCCCGCTGTGGTTCCTGCCCTACGCGGTGGCCACCGGCAACTGCTTCCTGCTCAAGCCGTCCGAGCGCGTGCCCATGACCACGCAACTGCTCTTCCGGCTGCTCGAGCAGGCGGGCTTCCCGCCCGGCGTGGTGGGGCTGGTGAACGGCGGCAAGGAGACGGTCGACGCCATCCTCGACCACCCCGACGTCAAGGCCATCAGCTTCGTGGGCTCCACCCCGGTGGCGCGCTACATCTACGCGCGCGCCGCCGCCAACGGCAAGCGCGCCCAGTGCCAGGGCGGCGCCAAGAACCCCGCCGTGGTGCTGCCCGACGCCGACATGGAGATGACCTCGCGCATCCTCACCGACTCGGCGTTCGGCTGCGCCGGGCAGCGCTGCCTCGCCACCTCGGTGGCCATCACGGTCGGCGACGCCCGCGTCGAGTTCACCGAGCGCATGGTGGCCGCCGCCGAGCAGCGCAAGGTCGGCTACGGCCTCGAGCAGGGCGTCGAGATGGGGCCGGTCATCACCAAGGAGTCGCGCGAGCGCATCCGCTCGCTCGTCGACACCGGCGCCGCCGAGGGCGCGCGCGTGCTGGTCGACGGGCGCGAGAAGGCGGTCGACGGCTTCGCCGACGGCTACTTCGTGCACCCCACCATCGTCGACGAGGTGGCGCCCGGCAGCACCCTCGCCACCACCGAGGTGTTCGGGCCGGTGCTGTCGCTGATGCACGCCCGCACCCTCGACGAGGCCATCCAGCTGGTCAACGACCGCGCCTTCGGCAACCAGGCCTCGCTGTTCACCAGCTCCGGCGCCGCGGCGCGCGAGTTCCGCCACCGCGCCATCGCCGGCAACATCGGCATCAACCTGGGGGTGGCGGCGCCCATGGCGTTCTTCCCCTTCAGCGGCTGGTCCGAGAGCTTCTTCGGCGACCTGCACGCGCAGGGCGCCCACGGCATCGAGTTCTACACGCAGACGAAGGTGGTGGTGGAGCGCTGGCCACAGAACTGGAGCCGGACCTTCTGACCTGAGCGCGGCGCGCGGGACCCCGGTCCGCGCGCCGCCTGCGTCGGGGGCCCCCGCGGCGCCCGTCGCGCCCGGCGCGCGCCCCAGGCGCGGCCCCAGGCGGAAGGCCCACAGCAGGCCCTGCGGACGCAGGGGAGACGTGGAGGAGCATGCGAGAGCACGAGCTGACCCTGGCGCAGCTGCAGGACTCGTTCACCGAGACCTACCCGCGCTACACGCCCAACGAAGCCACCGTCGAGGCGAACCGCTGCCTCTACTGCTTCGACGCCCCCTGCATCCAGGCGTGCCCCACGGGCATCGACGTCCCGACGTTCATCCGGCAGATCGCCAACGGCAACCTGCTGGGCGCCGCCACCACCATCCTGGAGTCGAACCTCATCGGCCACAGCTGCGGGCGCGTCTGCCCCGTCGACGAGCTGTGCGTGGGCGCCTGCGTGCTGGGCGCCGAGCACCGCCCCATCGCCATCGGGCGCCTGCAGCGCTACGCCACCGACCACGTCTTCGAGACGGGCGCGCGGGTGTTCGAGCCCGCCCCCGACAGCGGCAAGCGCGTGGCCATCGTGGGCGCCGGCCCGGCGGGCCTCAGCGCCGCCGGCGAGCTCGCCAAGCGCGGCGTGCGCGCCACGGTGTTCGAGCGCCAGGAGCTGCCCGGCGGCCTCTCCACCTACGGCATCGTCGTCATGCGCGAGCCCACGCGGGTGGCGCTCGAGGAGGTCGAGTTCATCCAGAGCCTCGGCGTCGAGGTGGTCACCGGCGTCGAGGTCGGCGTCGACGTCTCGCCGCAGGAGCTCATCGAGGGGTACGACGCCGTGCTGCTCGCCGCCGGCACCGGCCCCGTGCCGCGCCTGAACGTGCCCGGCGAGGAGCTCGAGGGCGTCATCGACGCGCTGCCGTTCATCGCCGCCACCAAGCTCGCCGACAAGGACGGCGTCGAGCGGCTGCGCGAGATCCCGGTCGGCGACGAGGTGATCGTGGTGGGCGCCGGCAACACCGCCGTCGACGCCGCCACGGTGGCCAAGCGCCTGGGCGCCGAGCGCGTCACCATGCTCTACCGCCGCAGCCGCGCCGAGATGACCGCCTACGACTTCGAGGTGGCGTTCGTGCGCAACGAGGGGGTCGACATCCGCCTCCTCACCCAGCCCGTAGAGATCCTCGGCGACGAGCACGGCCGCGTGACCGGCGTGCGCTGCGTGCGCATGCGCCTGGGCGAGCCCGACGCCAGCGGCCGCCGCCGCCCCGAGCCCGTGCCGGGCAGCGAGCTCGTGCTGCCCGCCGACCAGGTCATCAAGGCCATCGGGCAGGAGAAGCTCACCGCGCTGTTCGCGGCCTTCGGCATCGAGTCGATCGGTGGCTACGTGAAGGTCGACGAGGAGCTCCGCACCAGCCACCCCAAGGTGTTCGCGGCCGGCGACTGCGTGCGCCTCACCGGCCACGCCCTCACGGTCACCGCCGCCGAGGACGGCAAGATCGCGGCGCGCGCCATCGCCCGCCAGCTCGGCGTGGAGGAGCTGAGGCGCGACCCTAGCGCCACGCGGGGGAGGTACATGCACGGCACCACGAACGACTTCAGGAGCGTCCATGGCTGACCTGACCACGAACTTCGCGGGCGTCCGCAGCCCGAACCCGTTCTGGCTCGCCTCGGCGCCGCCCACCAACTCGGCGTACCAGATCAACAAGGCGTTCGAGTACGGCTGGGGCGGGGCCGTGTGGAAGACCATCGGCGACCCGGTGCTCAACGTCTGCAACCGCTACGGCGCCTTCGAGTACGGCGGCAAGCGCCTCGTGGCCATCAACAACGTCGAGCTCATCTCGGACCGGCCCATCGAGGTGAACCTCAAGGAGATCAGAGAGGTCAAGCGCCTATGGCCCGACCGCGCCGTGATCGTCAGCGCCATGGTCAGCAGCAACGAGCAGGCGTGGAAGACCGTGGTGCAGCAGATCGAGGACACCGGCGCCGACGCCATCGAGCTCAACTACGGCTGCCCCCACGGCATGAGCGAGCGCGGCATGGGCGCCGCCGTGGGCCAGGTGCCCGAGTACTGCGAGATGATCACGGGCTGGGTCACCAGCGCCGCCTCCATCCCGGTGATCGTCAAGCTCACGCCCAACGTCACCAACATCATCCCGCCCGCCCACGCCGCGCTGAACGCCGGCGCCGACGGCATCTCGCTCATCAACACCATCAACTCGATCGCCGGCGTCGACCTCGACAGCTTCGAGATCCGCCCCAACGTGGGCGGCAAGGGCAGCCACGGCGGCTACGCCGGCCCAGCGGTGCGGCCGATCGCGCTGCACCTGCTGTCGCAGATCACCTCCGACCCCACCTACCAGGCGCGGCCGGTGCCCATCTCGGGCATGGGCGGGGTCGAGACCTGGCGCGACGCCGCCGAGTTCATGCTGCTGGGCGCCACCTCCATCCAGGTCTGCACCGCCGTGATGCACTACGGCTTCCGCATCGTCCACGAGCTCACCACCGGCCTGTCGAACTGGCTCGACGAGAAGGGCGCCCGGCAGGCCGAGGAGGTGGTGGGCGCCTCGGTCGAGCGCATCAGCGTCTTCGGCGACTTCGACCTGTCGTTCCGCACCGTCGCCACCATCGACGAGAGCAAGTGCATCCAGTGCAACCTCTGCTACGTGGCCTGCGACGAGGGCGCCCACCAGTGCATCGACCTCACCGCCGACGGCCTGCGCATCGACCCCGACACCTACGAGGGCGGCACGACGCTGCAGCCCGTGGTGCGCGAGGACGACTGCGTGGGCTGCGACCTGTGCAGCCTCGTCTGCCCCGTCGACGGCTGCATCACCATGGTCGAGCGGCCGCCCAAGATCCCGCCCGTCACCTGGAACGAACTGGTGCGCACCCGCCCCGAGGTCACCACCGACTGGGACGCCATGGTGGCGTACCGCGAGGAAGTCGGCATCGAGATCCACTGAGCGCGCCCCGCGCGCCGCCCCGAGAGGAGCATCGTGAGCCTGCTCATCAGGAACGGCGAGATCGTCAACGCCGGCAGCCGCATGGTGGCCGACGTCTACGTGGAGGGGGAGACCATCTCCCGCATCGGCAAGGACCTGGAGGCGCCGCCCGGCACCGAGGTCATCGACGCCACGGGCAAGTACGTCTTCCCCGGCTTCATCGACCCGCACGTGCACATCCACCTGCCGTTCATGGGCACCTTCACCAAGGACACCCACACCACCGGCAGCCAGGCGGCGCTGGTGGGCGGCACCACCACCTACATCGAGATGATGGCGCCCTCGCGCAACGAGGACCTGATGGCCGGCTACCGCAACTGGACGGCGTTGGCCGAGGGCAACAGCGCCTGCGACTACAGCTTCCACATCGGCGTCACGCGCTACGACGACCAGACCGAGGCGGTGCTGCGCGAGCTGGTGGCCGAGGGCATGACGTCGTTCAAGGTGTTCCTGGCCTACAAGGGCTTCTTCGGCGTCACCGACGCCGAGCTGTTCCGCACCCTCACGCTCGCCAAGGAGCTCGGCGTGACGGTGGCGGCGCACTGCGAGAACGACGAGCTGGTGGCGCAGCTGCAGCAGCGCCTGCTGGCCGAGGGCAAGGGCGGCCCCGAGTGGCACGAGCCCTCGCGCCCCGAGCGCGTCGAGGCCGACGGCACCGCGCACTTCGCCACCTTCGTGGAGCTCACCGGCGCCAAGGGTTACGTGGTGCACCTGAGCTGCGAGCCGGCGCTGGAGGCGGCGCTGGCGGCCAAGCGGCGCGGCGTCGACCTCGCCATCGAGGTGGTGGTGCCGCACCTGCTGCTGGACAAGAGCTACGCCGAGCGCCCCGGCTTCGAGGGCGCCAAGTACGTGATGTCGCCGCCGCTGCGCGACAGGCGCAACCAGGCGCCGCTGTGGAACGCGCTGGCCGCCGGCGTCATCGACACGGTGGCCACCGACCACGCGCCCTTCGACTTCAAGGGCCAGAAGGAGATGGGGCGCGGCGACTTCACCAAGATCCCCAACGGCATCCCCACCATCGAGGACCGCGTGAACCTGCTCTACACCTACGGGGTGAGCCGCGGACGCCTGAGCCTCGAGCGCTTCGTGAGCGCCGCCAGCACGCGCGCCGCGCAGCTGTTCGGCCTCTACCCGCGGAAGGGCGTGATCGCGGTGGGCGCCGACGCCGACATCGTGGTCTACGACCCCCACTACCGCGGCGCCATCAGCGCCGAGACGCAGGCCATGAACGTCGACTACTCGGGCTTCGAGGGCGTCGAGATCGACGGGCGCCCCAGCGTCGTCACGGTGCGCGGCCAGGTGGCCGTGCGGGACGGCGAGTTCGTCGGCGACCCCGGGCGCGGCCGCCTGCTGCGCCGCGAGCCGGCCAGCGCCCACGAGGGCGCGCGCGAAGCGGTGGCTGGTTGACCCGATGAGCGAGAGCCCCGCGATGATCGAGGTGGCGGGCGTCAGCAAGCGCTTCGTCGTCGGCAAGGCCGAGGCGGTGGCGCTGCAGGACGCCGACCTCACCATCCAGGGCGGGCAGTTCGTCAGCCTCATCGGGCCCTCGGGCTGCGGCAAGACGACGCTGATGCGCCTCATCGCCGACCTCATCGAGCCCACCGAGGGGCGCATCCGCGTGGCCGGCCGCGCCCCGCGCGAGGCGCGCGAGGCGCGCGAGTACGGCTACGTGTTCCAGGCGCCGGCGCTCTACGAGTGGCGCAGCGTGCTGGCCAACGTGATGCTGCCCCTCGAGATCATGGGCGTGCCGCGCGCCGAGCGGCGGGCGCGCGCCGAGCGCCTGCTGGCCATGGTGGGCCTCGAGTCGTTCCACCGCTCCTACCCCTGGCAGCTGTCGGGCGGCATGCAGCAGCGCGTGTCGATCGCGCGGGCGCTGGCCATCGACCCCAAGATCCTGCTGATGGACGAGCCGTTCGGCGCCCTCGACGAGATCACGCGCGAGGCCATGAACCTCGAGCTGCTGCGCATCTGGCAGGAGACGCGCAAGACGGTGGTGTTCGTGACCCACTCGATCGCCGAGGCGGTGTTCCTGAGCTCGCAGGTGGTGGTGATGACGGCGCGCCCCGGGCGCATCCGCGAGGTGATCGACGTCGACCTGCCTTACCCGCGCGACGCCGAGACGCGCGAGTCGGAGCGCTTCTTCGAGCTCACCACCCGCGTGCGCGAGGCGCTGCGCGTGGGCCAGCTGGGGCCGCAGGCCGCCGCCGGCCCGCCCGCCGAGCCGCGGTTGGCGAAGGCCGGGTACTGAGGTGGCGCTGGGCGCCGCCGACGCCGGCGGGGCGCGGGCGCGCCTCGGGCGCGCGCTGCCCGTGCTCACGGTGCTGGCGCTGGGGGTGGCGCTCATGTACCCGGTGGCGCTGTGGCTCGGCCTGCCGCTGGCACGCAAGCGCATGGAGAACCTCGCCAACTGGCTCGTGACCACCACCGCCGCCCACCCGCTGGCGGCGGTGCCCGACGACCCCGCGGCCGGCGCCGCGCCCGGCGCCCGGCTGACGTTCGGCGGCGCCGCCGAGCTGGAGGCGGCCGCCGGCGCCCCCGAGCGCCTGGTGCTCGTGAAGGACGGGGCGCCGCTCGCGGCCCCCTTCGGCTTCGACGGCGGCGAGCTGGTGCTGGAGGGCGCGGTGGCGGGCCCGCTCTTGACCTGGGGCGCGGAGCTCGCGGGGCCGCTCGACGAGGGGCTGGCGCCGGGCGCCGCCGGCCACCTGTTCCGCTTCGCCGACCCCGCCGAGGCGGGCCGGCCGCTCTACCTGGGCGGCCGGCTGCTGGAGGCGGGCGTCGTCGACGCCGCCGAGCGCGCCGACGGCGTGACCGTCGCCTTCACCTTCCCGCTCGGCGAGGGGCCGGTGCTGGTAGGCGAGCGGCTGGTGCTCGAGGGGGCGGGCTTCGAGGCCGACGGCCAGCGCGTGACGCTGGCCGCCCCGCCGCCCTTCAACGCCCCGGTGCGGCGCCTCACCGCCGACTACGCCGTGGTCGACGCCGCCAGCGGCACGGTGGCGTTGGCGCAGCCCAGCCCCGTCCCGCCCCGCGCCGCCAGCGGCCTGGCGCTCGCGGAGCTGCTGGTGGGCGCCGTCGACGGCGTCAACCGCACCTTCGAGCTGCAGCACGTGCCGCTGGTGGAGAACGACCCCGCGCGGCGCCTGATGCTCGACGACCGCGAGCTCTCCTCGGCCGCCGAGCGCCCGCGCGAGCGCGTCGACGGCGCCACCCGCACCTTCACCTTCGCGGGCGCGCGCGGCGTGGTCACGGTCGACGGGCGCGAGGCGGTCGAGGGCGTCGACTACGAGCGCGATGGCGCGCAGGTGACGTTCGCGCGCCCCCCGACGCGCAACGCGCAGCTGCGCCAGTACCCCGACTACCTGGTCAGCGACCCCGCCGCGGGCGTGGTGACGCTGGCGGTGGCGCCGCAGCCGGGACAGCGCCTGTGGGCGGCATCGTACACCTACTACGACCGGCCCGCCTGCGGCGCCACCGCGCTCGACTGCTTCCTGAGCATGCCGCAGCACCCCATGCCGTTCCCGCACTGGATCGCGCAGCGCCTGGGGCCGTTCCTCACCGCCTACCCGCTCGCCGACGCGCGCAACGTGGTGCGCGCCACGCTGTACACGGCGGGCGGCACGCTGCTGGCGCTGGCGGTGGGGGCGCTGCTGGGGGTGCTGCTGGCGGTGGTGTTCGTGGCCGTGCGGCCCGCCGAGCGCGCGCTGCTGCCGTGGGTGATCGCCTCGCAGACGGTGCCGATCATCGCGCTGGTGCCGGTGCTGCTGCTCCTGCTCGGCAACGTGGGCGTGACGGTGCAGGCCAGCCTGGTGCCCGCCACGCTGATCGGCGCCTACATCGCCTTCTTCCCGGTCACGGTGGGCACGGTCACGGGCCTGCGCTCCGTCGACCCGCTGGCCCTCGACCTGATGAAGAGCTACGCCGCCTCCCCGGTGGAGGTGTTCTGGAAGGTGCGCTTCCCGGCGGCGGTGCCGTTCTTCTTCACCAGCCTCAAGCTCGGCGCCGCCGCGGCGCTGGTGGGGGCGCTGGTGGCCGAGACGGAGTCGAACAACCGCTTCGGCCTCGGCTACGCCATCGTGGGCCAGGTGCAGGCCGGCAACGTGGCCGACGTGTGGATCCTGCTGCTGATCTCGGCGGCGCTGGGCATCGGGCTGGTGGCGCTGGTGGGGCTGGCGCAGCGCCTGATCGCCCCCTGGGAGCGGCGATGATCGGCGCCCAGGAGCGCGCCCCGGCGCGGCCGGGGCTGCTGCGGCTGCGACCGTTCTGGCCCGCGGCGCTGCCCGCGCTGGTGGCGCTGGCGGGCCTGCTGGGCCCGTTCGGCGCCGGCGGCGAGGGGCTCACGGGCGCCTTGGCCGCGCCGCTGGCGGCGCTGCTGGCGCTGGCGCTGCTGCCGGCGCTGCACGGCGGCGCCTGGGTGGTGCCGGCCGCCACGCCGTTCGCGCTGGCGGCGGCGTTCCTGGCGCTGCTGGCGCAGCGCGCCCTGCCCAGCGTCGCGGGCTGGGGCTACTGGGCGGTGCTGGGCGGCGCGCTGCTGGCGGCCGTGGCGGCCACCGCGCGCGTGAGCGTGATCGACCTGCAGGGCCACGACCCCGCCTGGCAGCACCGCCTGCAGCGCGCGCTGCCGGCCGCGGCGGTGGCGTTCCTGCTGCTGCTCGCCTGGGAGGGGCTGGTGGTGGGCAGCCGCGTGCCCAAGGGGATCTTCCCGCGCGTCTCCGACATCGGCGCCGCGCTGGTGTCGTCGTGGTCGGTGCTGATGGCCGACGCCTACCTGACCTTCGTGCGCGAGGTGGCGTTCGGCCTGGGCGTGGGGCTGCTGTTCGGCTTCCTGGTGGGCACCGCCGTGGCGTTCACGCCGTTCCTGCAGCGCGGCTTCCTGCCGCTGGCCACCGCCTTCGGCGCCGTGCCCATCGTGGGGCTGGCGCCGGTGCTGGGGCGCGCGCTGGGCGTCGACTGGCAGTCGAAGGCGGCGGTGGTGGTCATCGTGGCGTTCTTCCCGGTGGTGCTGAACACCGTGCAGGGACTCACCAACGTCGAGCCGCTGAAGCTCGAGCTGCTGCGCTCCTACGCCGCCAGCCCGCTGCAGGCGTTCTTCCGCCTGCGCCTCCCCAACGCCCTGCCGTACCTGTTCACGGCGCTGAAGGTGGCGGTGGTGGTGGGGGTGGTGAGCGTGATCGTCGCCGAGTTCCTCATCCCCGGCCCGCCCAACGGCCTGGGGCAGCGCATCAGCCTCTCGGCCCACCGCGGCGCCTTCGACGTGGTGTTCGCCGCCATCCTCGTCTCGAGCCTGATCTCGATGGGCATCTACGCCGTCGTCTCGTTGCTGGAGCGCCTGCTCACGGGCTGGCATCCGTCCAACAGGGGGTCATGACCATGTGAACACCGCTCGAGGTCCGCGCGTCACCGGCCAGATCGACCAGACCGTAAGGCAACCAGGAGGTAATGGATGAAACGCAGTGCGCTGTCCGTGCTCTCGCTGCTCGTGTTCCTGCCCGTGGGGATGGCTCAGGAGCTGATCCCCGTCAACTTCCAGTCGAAGTGGTTCCCGCAGGCGCAGTTCGCCGGCTACTTCGTGGCGCAGGACAAGGGCTTCTACGCCGAGGAGGGCCTCGAGGTCACGGTCCTCGACGGCGGCAACGTCAACCCCACCGTGGCGGTGGCGTCGGGCAACGCCGACTTCGGCACCGACTGGGTGGCGAACATCCTCACCCAGCGCGACCAGGGCCTCGAGGTCGTGATCCTGGCGCAGGTCTACCAGACCTCCGGCTACCGCCTGGTGGCGCTCGGCAACTCGGGCATCGAGGAGATCGCCGACCTGGCCGGCCGCCGCGTGGGCGTGTGGGGCTTCGGCAACGAGTTCGCCGCCGAGGCGGTGTTCTCCGCCGCCGGCTTCACCTCCAACCTCGACCCCACCGTCACCGACCCCGACATCGACGCGGTGGTGTACGCCTTCGACCCCTCGCTGGTGTTCCCCAACGAGGTCGACGCCGCCAGCGCCATGACCTACAACGAGCTCGACCAGATCGTGGGGCTCGGCTACGAGCTGAACACGCTGAACGTCCTCGACCCGGCCAGCATCGGCGCCGACCTGCTGGAGGACTCGATCTTCGCGACGCCGCAGACGCTCGCCACCGAGGACTTCAAGGGCTCGGGCCTCAGCGGGCGCGAGGTGGCCGAGCGCTTCCTGCGCGCCACCATCCGCGGCTGGGAGTACGCCATCGAGAACCAGGAGGAGGCGGTGCAGATCGTGCTGGCGCACTGCGGCGACACCTGCGCCGGCTCGGGCAGCCGTCAGAGCCCCCTGATCCACCAGACCTGGCAGATGGCCGAGGTCGCCAAGCTGGTCAGGCCCGCCCCCGACACCCAGGTGGGCGCCCTGAACCAGGAGGCGTTCGAGCGCTCCGTCGCGCTGCTGGTCGACGTGGGCCTCATCGAGAACGCCTACACCTGGGAGCAGGTGGTGGACCCGAGCGTCTACGACGCCTTGCAGTAGCTAGAGGCTAGACGACCGGGTACAGGCAGCCGCGCGGCGCCGAAGGTGGCGCCGCGCGGCGTGCGTTAAGGGGGAGCGGCGTGCGCCTCACGGCACCCGCTCGAGCAGCTCCTCCACCCGCCCGCGCGCCGTCTCCGCCGCCAGGCGGTCGAGGAACGCCAGGCGCGTGCGGCGCTCCAGCACGTCGTCGGAGGTCTGGGCGAACTCCACCTCGCGGGCGTAGCGGACCTCCGCCTCGAGGTAGGGCAGGCCCTCCACCAGGCGCGCGCCCAGCCCGCCCTGCGCCAGGGCGGCCACCTGCGGCGCGCGGTCGCCGTAGGCGTGGTGCAGGTGGCGCGCCACGTCGGGGTCGAGGCCGTAGCGCTCCGCCAGCGCCTCCTCGCCGCCCGCGACGTAGCCCGCGGCGCCGACCAGCGGCAGGCTGGCGGTGACGCTGGGCCCGCTGGGCGCGAGGCCGCCCTCGGCGATGGCCACCTCGACGGCGTCCTCGGCCATCTTGCGGTAGGTGGTCCACTTGCCGCCGGTGATGGTCACCAGCCCCGACTCGCTCACGAGCACGGTGTGGTCGCGCGACAGGCGCGAGGTGCTGCCCGCGGCGGCGGCGCGGCTGCCGCCGTGCTGCGCCGCCGCCAGCCCCTCGGGCTGCACCAGCGGGCGCAGGCCCGACCAGGCCGACAGCACGTCGTTCTCCGCGACCGGCAGGTCGAAGTAGTGGCGCACGTGCCTGAGGATGTAGGCCACGTCGGCGCTCGACGCCTGCGGGTCGGCCTCCACCGGCGCGGCGTTGTCGGTGGTGCCCACCAGCGTGTGGCCCAGCCACGGCAGCAGGAACAGCACGCGGCCGTCCTCGGTCCTGGGGATGAGCAGGCCGGTGTCGGGCGGGCTGAAGCGCCCGGGCAGCACGACGTGGATGCCCGAGCTGGTCTTGAGGATGTCGGGGGCGTCGGGGTCGTCGAGGCGGCGCACCGCGTCCACGAACGGCCCGGTGGCGTTGATCACCACGTCGGCGCGCACCTCGTAGCGCTCCTGGCCAGCGTAGGCCTCGGCGAGGTCGTCGCGCACCACGGCGCCGCGCACGCGCCCGTCGAGCTTGATCAGCTCCTCGACCACGGCGTAGTTGAGCACCGTGGCGCCGTGCTCGGCGGCCGTCAGCACCAGCGCCACGTTCATGCGGGCGTCGTCGAACTGGCCGTCGTGGTACTCGACGGCGCCGCGCAGGCCCTCGTGCCTGAGCATGGGGAAGCGCTCGAGCGCGCGGTCGCGGTTCACGAGGCGGCTG
>JAAYYF010000010.1 GCA_012515535.1 Deinococcales bacterium | reverse complement strand
CGCCCTCAGCCGCGCGCCTCCTGCCTCACCCAGGCGAGGTACGGCTCGGAGCCGCCGACCGCCGGGTAGGCGACCAGGCAGGGCACGTCGTACGGGTGGAGCTCTTCGACAAGGCGGGTGAGCTCGGCCAGGCGCGCGCGGGTGGTCTTGGCCACGCCCACCACCTCGGCTTCCTTCACCAGCTCGCCCTGCCAGCGGTACAGAGAGGTGGCGGGCGGCAGCAGGTTGACGCACGCCACTAGACGGCTCTCCACGAGCTCGGTGGCGATGCGCTCGGCGACCTGCGCGTCGGGGAACGTCAGGTAGACGGCCAGCACTTCCTCGGCAGCGGGTGCGTTCATGCTCTTCGTTCTATCACCGGGCGACGGCGCGCCCGACGCGCAGGTCGCGCGGACCGGCGTGGGCAGTGGACGACCCCTCGCGCGGGTCCCTGCGCCTCAGCGCTTGAGCAGGTCGTACGCCTCGCCCACGACCTTGAACTGCTCCTCGGCGAAGCGCACCATCACCGTCGGCAGCTTGCGCGCCCGGAAGGCGTCGGGGTGCAGCGAGGCGCGCAGCTCGCGGAAGCGCTGCTCGACCTCGGCGAGGCTGGCGGTCTCGGGCAGCTCGAGGACGGCCAGCGCCTCCTGGCGCGTGCGTGGGCGCGCCGTGGCGCCGGGCCCGCCGGCGGAGCGCGGGGCGCGCGCCTGGTCCGCGCCCGCGGCCGCCTGGCCGGCGCGGTAGCCCGAGCGGTAGGCCGACTCGCGCTCGGCGCGCAGGCGCGCCTCGACCTGCGCCATCGCGGCGCGCTCGCCGTCGCTCACGCCGCGCGAGTAGGCCTCGGCGGCCAGCTGGTTGGCCTCGGCGCGCGCCTCGGCCAGGCCGTCGTCGCGGCCCTGCACGTACGCGGCGTTGGCGGCCGACGACACGCGCGTCTGCAGCGTGGCCTCGTCGATCAGCCCGCCCAGGCCGCGCCGCTCCAGGCGCGCCGCCTCGCGCCCCTGCGCCACGCCCGCCTCGAAGCGCTCCTGGTTGAGCGCGGTCAGGTACGCCTTGGTGGCGTCGAGCTGCTCGGCCAACCGGCCGGCGACGAGCTCGTCGAGCTCGGCCCTGAGGCGCGAGAGCTCCACGGCGGTGGCGGTGCGGGTCGAGAAGTAGCCGCGGTAGTCCTGCGGCCGCAGCACGAAGCCCAGCGTCACGAAGGTCACGAGCGCCGCCAGGGCCAGCAGCAGCCACTGCCAGCTCGGCAGCTCGGGCAGCCAGGCGGCCTGGTCGGGCAGCAGGTCCAGCGCCGCCAGCAGCGGCAGCGAGGCGGCCACCAGGGCGGCGCCGCAGGCGAGGAGCATGGTGGTGGTGCGGCGCCTGACGAAGGTGCGCACGCGCTGCTCCTCGGCCTCGAGCTGGTGCGCCCAGGCGCGCTTGTAGCCGAGCCGCACCCCGTCGCGGTAGAGCGCTTCGAGGAGCCGCTCCACCTCGCCCTCGGCCAACGACGCGGCGGGGCGCTCCGTCCGCCAGAAGCGGGAGAGCGTCCAAGCCAGCAGGATGGTCAGTGTAATCGCGAGTAGAAAGCCCACGCGCGGCCTCCGGTGCGCGCGCCCGGGGGTCGAGCCGCGGGCCGGCGCCCCGCGAGTCTACCCGGCCCGCGGCGCCCGCCAGCCGTCGCGCCGGGCCCCGAGCGGCAGTGGGGGCTCAGCCGACCGCGCGCTTCACCAGCGCGGCGAGCTCCCGCTCCACCTCGGGGGTCATCGCCGTGATCGCGAAGGCGGTGGGCCACATGGCGCCGGCGTCGAGGTTGGCGCTGTCGTTGAAGCCGAAGGAGGCGTAGCGCGTGTCGAACTTGCCGGCCGCCTGGAAGAAGCACACCACCTTGCCGCTGGCGTCGGCGTAGGCGGGCATGCCGTACCACGTCTTGGGCGTCAGCGACGGCGCGTTCTCCTTCACGATGGCGTGCAGGCGTTCGGCGATGGCGCGGTCGGGTTCGTCCATCTCCGCCACCTTCGCGAGCAGGTCGGCCTCCGACGCCTGGGCCTTCTTCGCCCGCCGCGCCTCGGCCTTGAGCTCGCGGGCGCGCTCCTGCATCGCGGCCTTCTCGGCCGCCGAGAACCTGCCCTCCGCCCCGTCCGGGGCGCTGCCTCGGCTGCGCTTGGTGGCTTTCGCGGTCTTGTCGGCGCTATCGGGCATGCCTCACCTCCATGGCGGGGGCTGCGGCAGCGGCGTGCTCGCTAGCCTCGCTCCTGACGATACCCGGCGGCGGCGCGGTCCGCTTCTCGGGTCCTGACCCGGCCCGGAACGCGGCTCCTGCGGTGGTACGGCCGAAGGTCAGGGCCGAGGGACGCCCTACCACACGAGGTTACGGACGGATTAGTCATGGATTAGAAACCCGTATGCAAGAACCTGCTCACAGCGAGCTACCCGAGCGTCCCAGCCTCTGTCGAGTCCCGAGGCCAATCCCCCTGTAGCTCGTTGAGGAGAGGGAAGGGATGAAGAGAACCCGTATCACGTGGTTGGGAGCGCTGCTGGTCGTCCTCCTGGCGGCCTGCGGCACGCCACAGGCTCCCACCGAGGTGGCCCTGCTCACCGACGCCGACCTGGACGCGGCCGAGACGCTACAGGCCGCGGCCACCACCATCGACCTGGCCGCTGCGCCCCTCGAGCAGCTGTCGGCGCCGGCGCTCTCGGCGCAGGACCGTAGCGGCGCGCCGATGACGACGCGCGGCCAGCTCGAAGCGACCCGCGGCAACGCCGGCCTCGCGCGCGGGCACGACGACCTGGGCGGCTGGCTCGCCTACGTCGAGCAGAAGGGGGCCACCTACGCCATCCGGCTGGTGGACCTCGACGACGACAACAACGCGCATCGGCGCGGCGACTACACCGTCTACAGCGGCAAGCGCCACATCCAGTCGGTGGCCGTGAGCCGCGACGGCGGCGCCCTCGCCTTCGTCGCCGAGTCGAAGGACGGCGACTACGACCTGTACCTCCTCGACGTACAGCGCGGCAAGGTCTCGAGCACGCGCACCCCCGACGCCGACGAACGCGACGTCTCGATGTCGCTCGACGGCCGGGCGCTCGTGTGGCAGGGCGGCACGCCCGACGCGCCGTCGCTCGTCTGGTACCACGACGACGCGGGCGGCTACCTCGAGCTCAGCACCGACGTCTGGCGCACGATCACCGGGCTGCCCCTCGTCAGCGCGCAGCCCTCGGTGGGCGGCGACGGCTTCACGGTCGCCTTCATCGACCAGGGCGGGGCGTTCGCGAGCTACTTCGGCTACGGGCCCTTCCCGGGCCTCGCCACCCTCGAGCTCAGCCTCATGGGAGGAGGCCTGTCGCTCGAGGGCCTGACGCTCCACTACCGCGGCGTCGAGCTCCTCGACCCGAGCCTCGCGTACGGCGGCAGCAAGATCATGTTCCAGGAGATCTGGAACGGCACCCCGTTCCTCTCGCTGATCGACGTCGAGCAGGGCGTGTTCGTCGACCTCATCGGCGGCGTGCGCCTCGACCACCCGTTCATCACCGCCGACGGTGCGTACGCCACCTTCTCGGCGTTCGGTGACGCGTACGTCCTCGACCTCGCGTCCGGGGGCCTGAACACGCTGTCGCCCGACGCCAAGACCACCGACAGCGCCACCTACTGGGCGCGCGGCAACTACACGGCGTACCACGGCAGCAACGACCAGGGCACGTTCGTGCGACCGGAGGACGGCGCCCTCGACGCGGCGGGCCGCACGGTCGGCTACCACGTCTACGAGTTCCGGCCCTTCACGTCCGACTACTACGCCATCGACAGCGTCCAGGACTACGACGGCTACCTGAACCTCTACGTCGACCGCTTCGACCCCAGCCGGCCCGAGCGCAACCTGGTGGCCAGCAACGACGACTACCTGCACTCCTGGTCGACCGCCACGGGCGGACGCTCGCGCATCGTGGCGCAGCTCGCTTCCAACAAGAAGTACTACGTGGTCACCAGCGCCTGCGGCGCGCCCGGCACGCCGTGCGGCCCCGAGCAGGGCAGCTTCCGCAACGTCATCTCCGACGGCGCCACCCCGCCGGCGCCCCCTACGCAGCTGCCGGAGCCCGACAACAGCGGCTTCAACATCACGCTGCGCTTCTGGAACGACAGCCTCACCGACGCCGAGAAGGAAGTGTTCACCGCCGCCGCCGACCGTTGGTCCGAGGCGATCGTCGGCGACCTGGAGGACATCCCGGGCCTGGTGCTCACCGAGGCGGACGTCACGCCCGGCGCCCCCGGCATCGTCGGTGACCTCGACGACGTGATCATCGACGCCGCCAAGGTCGCCATCGACGGTCCGGGCGGCGTGCTCGCCCGCGCCGGCGCCTACTACGTGCGCACCGGCGGCCCCGACCACTTCCTACCCATCTACGGGATCATGGAGTTCGACGAGGCGGAGTTCGGCCCCGGCGGCTTCTTCGAGGACCTCGAGGGGTTCAAGGAGACGATCATGCACGAGATGGGCCACGTGCTCGGCATCAGCCGCGTCTTCTTCCGCGAGCACGGCTTCATCGAGGGCGCGCCCGCCAACACCTCCGTCTGCAGCGACGTGGCCAAGCGCGAGGACCCGCGCTACACCGGCCCGGCCGGCGCCGAGGCCTGGCACGTCTTCTACGGGGCCGACTCCGTCACCGTGCCGCTGGCCAACACGGGCGGCTGCGGCACCGCCGACAGCCACTGGCGCGAGATCTACCTCCAGGACGAGCTCATGACCGGCTACGCGCAGGGCGGCGGCGAGCCCCTCAGCCGCGTGACCATCGGCGCGCTCCAGGACCTCGGCTACGTCGTCGACTTCGACGCCGCCGACGACTGGTCCGTGCCGGCGCTGCCCAGCCTGCGCCGCGTGTCGCCCGACGCCTTCGACTACGCCATCGAGTTCGACTTCGCGTCGGCCTACACCAACTCGAAGCTCGGGAAGGTCACGGCCGCCATCACGCCCGTCGACCTGAACCTCGGCTCCGCCGCCAACACGAGCGGCTGCGAGATGGACGACTTCGCCAGCTTCCCGGCCGGTAACATCGCCCTCCTGCGCCGCGGTGAGTGCGCCTTCGGCGTCAAGGCGGCCAACGCGCTCGCGGCCGGCGCCAGCGCCGTGATCATCGGCAACCAGGGCGACGGCGACGACCGCATGGCCCCCACCACGGGCACGTTCGGCGACTACGTGGACATCGTGGGCGTGCCGGTCTCCTACGACGTGATGGTCGAGCTGGCCGCGATGGCCGAAGCCGGCGTGGTCGTGGTCTACATCGACACCGACCCGAACGGCACCACCACCCTCCTCGGGCCCCAGGCGCTGCCGCGCATCCAGTGGCACCTGGCCGAGGAGCTGATCCCGCTGCGCGGCGGCATCGACCGCGACGGCAACATCACCACGTTCGACGACTGAGCGAGCGTGAGCCCGGGGGCGGTCCCCGGACCTGTGAGCGGGAGGCGCGTAAGCGCCTCCCGCTCCTCACGTAGTGTGGCGGTCGCGCCGCTCACGCGCTAGCGGCGGGTCGCGCCCGTCAGTCCCACTGCGCCTCGCGCAGCAGCCCCTGGAGCAGCTGCTCCAGCCCCCACACCGTCGCCGGCGCGCTGCCGCCCTGGTTCTCGACGACCTTCACCGCGTCGCCCCAGTCGACCATGGTGTAGGTGGTGGCCACGTCGGCGAAGCGCGTGGGGTAGGTGTCGGCGAGCTCCCGGAAGCCGATGGCCTCCACGTAGCGCATCACCTGCTCGAGGGCGTGGGTGGGCACGCGGCCGCTGCCCTCCCCGAGGCGCGCCACGTGGCGCTCGCCGACGTAGCGGAAGGTGCCGTCGGCCTGGAACACCACGGTGAACGCCGGGCAGGTGCCGCGGCAGGGGAGGGCCTCGAAGCCGAGGCGCTCGATGGCGGGCACCGGCGTGCGCTCGGGGAGCGGCTGCAGCGGCATGAAGCCGGGGCGGGCGTCCGCGGGCGCCTCGGTGGCGGGCGCCGCGGGCGGCGCCTCACCGACCAGCTCGCGGTGCAGCCGCGCCAGCTCGCCGCCGTTCGCCACGCCCGCGAGGCCGAGCGCCAGCGCGAGGAGCAGCCGCGCCACGGTCGGGTGCCTAGCCTCGCGGGTGCGCTGTGCCATGCCCCATGCTGGCACGCCACCATCACCGGCGCCCGGCATGCGCTGACCGGCCGGCCGGCGCTACCCGGCGCCGCCGGCCTGCGCGTCGCGAGCCGTGCGCAGCGACTGCACCATCTCGAGGTGCTGCTGCAGCGCCGGCAGCGTCTCCTGCGCGAAGGCGCGTAGCTCCTCGTTCTGGCCTGTCTCGGCCTGGGCGGTGTAGAGCGCGATGGCGTCGAAGTGCGCCTGCTCCTGCTGCTCGAGGTAGGCGGCCACCAGCTCGGCGCCGCTCAAGGCCTGCAGCTGGTCGAGCTTGGCCTGCGTCTCGGCGCTCGGCTCCTGCGGCAGCGCCACCACCAGTGCGCCGGCGATCTCGGCCAGGCGGGCGCTGCTGGCGGTGTGGTCGTCGATGATGCGCTGGGCCAGGGCGGCGACCTCCTGGTCGTCGGCCGCCTGCTCGAGCACCAGCTGCGAGGAGCGGATCTCGTACAGGTCGGCGTCGGCTGCCACCGGCACGAACCGCTCGTCGAGCTGGTCGCTGGCCGGCGCCGCCTGCGTCTGGGGCTGGGTCTCGTCCTGCGCGAAGGCGAACAGCGCCAGGGCCAGGAGCGTCAGCAGCGGTAACGAACGTGCGAGCTTACCCATGTGCACCTCCAAGGAGCGCGGCGGCCGGGTCGGCCGGCGCTCGGCCCAGTAGGCGGGCTCGGGAGATGAGTAAGGTGGCGGCCCCGGTTAGCTGCGTGAACCGTGGCCCTCGCTCTGCTCCCGCTCGAGCGACGCGAACGGGTGACAGACGCGCCTGCGGGCTCGCCGGGAGTCCCTATCATGCCGGCAGACCGCAGCGGCCGCCCGCGGAGCGGTCGGACGGACTTGCCGGCGGCGGGACGGTCGGAACAGGAGCAGACGGATGAGAAGCGCCCTCACCGCGGTAGCGTTCGCCCTCGTGCTCGGCCTCTTCGGCATCGCCTTCCTGCAAGGCGGCGCGGCCGAGCCGCCCCCGGCGGCGCCCCCGACCGACGCGAGCGACACGACGAGCCCGACCACCGCCCCCGAGACCAGCGACGACCTGCTCGTCCGCGCGCAGGCCGTGTTCCGCCCCCTCCCGACCGAGCCGCCGGTGCTCGAGGGCAACCCCTACTCGCCCGAGAAGGAGCTGCTCGGCCGCATGCTGTGGTTCGACCCGCGCCTCTCCTCGAGCTGGTTCATCAGCTGCAACAGCTGCCACAACCTGGGCACCGCCGGCGTCGACCTGCAGCCGCGCTCCATCGGCCACGCCTGGCAGCGCGGCGGGCGCAACTCGCCCACCGTGCTCAACGCGGTGTTCAACCTGGCCCAGTTCTGGGACGGGCGCGCCGAGGACCTGGCCGCGCAGGCCACGGGGCCGATCCAGGACGCCCTCGAGATGAACAACACGCCCGAGCGCGTCATCAACACCCTCATGAGCATGCCGCGCTACGTGGAGCTGTTCGAGGCCGCCTTCCCGGACGCCGAGGAGGCGGTGACGTTCGAGAACATGGCCCTGGCCATCGAGGTGTTCGAGTCGACGCTGCTGACCCCCGGCGCGCGCTTCGACCGCTTCCTCGAGGGCGACACGGCGGCGCTGAGCGACCTGGAGCGCCAGGGGCTCGAGCTGTTCATGAACCGCGGCTGCTCCGGCTGCCACATGGGCGTGAACGTGGGCGGCACCAACTACTACCCGTTCGGCGTGATCGAGCGCCCCGACGCCGAGATCCTGCCGCCCGACGACGTCGGCCGCTTCCGCATCACCAACGTGGAGGCCGACCGCTACGCCTTCAAGTCGCCCACGCTGCGCAACATCGAGCTGACCCCGCCCTACTTCCACTCCGGCGTGGTGTGGGAGCTCGCGGACGCCGTGCGCATCATGGGCTCGGCGCAGCTGGGCCAGGAGCTCACCGACGAGGAGGTCGCCGCCATCACGGCCTTCCTGCGCACCCTCACGGGCGAGCAGCCGGTGGTGGAGCAGCCGGTGCTGCCGCCGATCACCAGCCTGACGCCGAAGCCGGTGCCCACGGGACGGCCGTAGCGCTCGGAGGGTGGGGCGCGCGGGTCGGCCCGCGAGGCGCCGCCGCGTAGAGCGCCGCCGACCTGGTATCTTGTCGCCCCGTGCCGCCCCCCACCTCCCTACCCACGCCCGAGCCCGCACGGCCGGCGCCGGCCCTGCTGGCGTTCGCCGCCGAGCGCCTGGGCGCCTGCGAGGTGGTGCGCGAGCTGTCGTGGGACCACGGCGAGTCGGCCGTGTGGGAGCTGCGCGGCCCCGGCGGCCGCGCCGTGCTCAAGGCGCACCGCCAGGGCCGCAAGTTCCAGCAGGAGCTGACCGCCAACCGCGAGTGGCTGCCGCGGCTCGCGGCCGAAGCGCAGCCAGCGCCGCCCGCGCCCGAGGCGTCACCTGCGCGGCCCGCGCCCGGAGCGTTGCCGGCCGGGCCGGCGCCGGCCGAGGCACCGGCCCGGGCGCCCGCCCTGCTGGCCTGGCGCGCCGAGGCGCCGCGCGCGCTGCTCTTCGCCTTCGAGGAGGGCGCGCTGGTACAGGACCTGGCGCTGACACCGGAGCACGAGCGGCAGGTCCACCGGCGCGCCGGCGCCTACCTGGCGGGCCTGCACGGGCTCGACGTGCAGGACGCCGACCCGGTGCCCCTCGCCGACGCCTTCCGCCAGCGCCTCGACGCCTGGGCGGAGCGCGCCCGCGGCACGGTGCCCGAGCCGGTGATCGCCGACGTCAGGGCGGCCGCGACCGAGGCGCTGCCGGGGCTGCGGCGGGTGGCGCGCCGCGCGTGCCACCGCGACTACACGCCGCGCAACTGGCTCCTGAGCCCGGCGGGCGAGCTCGTCGTGATCGACTTCGAGCACGCGCGGCCCGACCTCTACCTCAACGACTTCGAGCGCCTCCACACCGACCTGTGGCGCCGCCGCCCCGACCTGCGCGAGGCGTTCCTGGCCGGCTACGGCCGCGAGCTGACGAGCGAGGAGCTCGAGCTGCTACGGCGCACCGCCGCGCTCGGCGCCCTCTCCACGGTGGTGTGGGCGCGCGAGCACGGCGACGCGGCGTTCGAGGCGCACGGCTGGCGCACGCTCGCGTGGCTGGGGCTGGCGGGCTGAGGCGCCCGCCGCGGGTCAGGCGCTGACCGGCTCGAAGTAGCTCTCGCCCAGGACGGCGCCGGTGCGGAAGCTGCCGGCGGGGAGCTCGCGCGCCACGAAGGCCTCGAGCTCGGCGGGCGCCACGTCGTAGTACACCTCGATCTCCTTGGCGAACAGGCGCCCCTCGCGGGCCAGCAGCGCGGTCAGCGGCCGGGGCTCGCGCGTGCGCGGCGCCTCGCCCAGCAGACCCTGCAGCGCCTGGACGTAGTCGCCGAGCCCGCGCACGCCGCCGACCTTCACGCCGCGGCCGTCGTCATCGACGAACACCAGGGTGGGGAAGCCCCGCACGCCCAGCTCGCGCGCCAGCGAGATGTCGCGCTCCAGCAGGCGCTCGCCCGCCTCCGAGCTCGCCTCGGCCACCACGGCCGCGCCGTCGAGCCCGAGGCCGTCGACCAGCTCGGTGAGCACGCCGGCATCGGCGATGTTGCGGTCGAAGGCGAAGACGGCCTCGCGCGCGGCGCGCAGGAAGCGCTGTGCCAGCTCGGGGTCGCGCTCGCGGAGGACCAGGTAGACGCGCGAGGGCGGGTAGGAGGAGGCGAGCGGGTCGCGGCGCCACACCGAGCCGTCGATGGGCATGCGCGACGCCTCGCCCACCTCGCGCCAGTGGCCGGCCACGTCGGCGGGGCGGCCGATGCCGTTGGCGCGGTCGGCGAAGCCGTTCCAGGCGGGCAGCAGGCCGCCCATCACGGTCCTCACCTCGAGGTGGCGGCCGTACCCGTCGAGGAAGCGCCGCAGGGTGGGCTCGAGCGCCCAGCAGTGCGAGCAGATCGGGTCGGTGACGTAGTAGAGGTCGACCTTCTTGGTGGGGCGGAAGGTGAAGGTCTCGAGCTCGGCCGCGCCGCCGCTCGCCTCCGCGGTGGCGTCGGCGGGGCCGCACACGCCCGTCTCGAGGTCGCACATCATGACGTTGTCGTTGGTGGTGGTGTCGTTCACGGGTTCCCTCCTGCGCCGGTCGCCCGGCGGCACGAGGGTCACTATAAGAAAGTAAGTGACTTGTGAC
Source organism: Deinococcales bacterium (assembly GCA_012515535.1). Lineage (GTDB taxonomy): Bacteria > Deinococcota > Deinococci > Deinococcales > Trueperaceae > JAAYYF01. The sequence continues at coordinate 616 of JAAYYF010000010.1, read as the reverse complement.
AAGTAAGCGGCTCGGCTATGCTGGTGCCATGCCCGACTTCGACGCGGCCCTCTGCCCCCGCTACCACCGCGCGGTCGAGATCATCGGCCGCCGCTGGTCGGGGTCGATCCTGCGCGTGATGCTGAGCGGCGCCACGCGCTTCACCGACATCAAGCACGCCGTCCCCGACCTGAGCGACCGCATGCTCTCCGAGCGCCTCAAGGAGCTCGAGGCCGAGGGGCTGGTGGTGCGCGAGGTGACGAGCTCCACGCCGGTGCGCATCGACTACCGCCTCACGCCCATGGGCGAGGCGCTCGGCCCCGCCCTCGACGCGATCGGCGCCTGGGCCACCCGCTGGATCGAGCTACCCGAGGCGCCGGCCGAGCGCGCCTGAGGGCCCGAGCAGCAGCAGCGGCACCAGCGGCACGGCGGTGAGCAGCGCCATGCTGCCGCCGATCGACAGGTCGAAGCGCACGGCCAGCGGGTAGCCCACCAGCGCGGCGCCCACCCCCACGGCCAGCGCCACCCCCAGCATGCTCGGCAGGCGCCTGGCGGCCAGGCGCCCCACCACCGCCGGCGTGATGGTGAACGCCACGAACAGCACCACCCCCACGGCGTCCAGCGCGGCCACCGCCGT
>JAAYYF010000150.1 GCA_012515535.1 Deinococcales bacterium | reverse complement strand
GGGTCCTCGAGCTGGCTGCCCGCGCGCAGCACGCGGTAGACGTTGCCGGCTTGGTCGTGCTCGAAGGCCACGACGGCGAGCTCGATGATGCGGTCGCGGTCGACGTCGAAACCGGTGGTCTCGGTGTCGAGGAACAGCGCGACGGACTTCCGCGTGGCGTTGGGCGGGTCGAACTCCTCGACCTCGCGGAGCCGCCGCAGCACGCGGTACTCCCCGCTCGCCTCGAGCTCCTGGCGCATCGACTCGAGGTCGGCGATGGCGGGCAACGTGCCCGACGGGCTTCCTGGCATGCCACAGTCTAACCGTGGTCCGGCGCACCATGACCAGGCCCCCGGCTGCCGCCGACCGGTCCTGGGCTAGGGCCGCGCCGAGGCCGCCCCACCCCTCACGCCATGAAGTACTCCCACTTGATCCCGTCCGGGTCCTTGAACGCCACGTAGCGCTTGCCCAAGGCCTCGTCCGTCTTGGCGCCGGTGCTCCAGATGCCCTCGTCCTCGAGGCGGGCGGCCACGCGGTCCAGCTCCGCCTCGTCCTCGCACACGAGGGCGATGTGGTCGAGCCCGACGCGGAACGGGTCGAACGCGTCGCCGGTCGGCGTGGTCTCGCCGGCGCCGCGGATGCCGACCACCGCGTTGCCGGCCGAGAACAGGACGAGCCCCGGGAACTCGGCCACCACCGGGAAGCCCAGGGTGTCGACGTAGAACCGCTTGCTCCGCTCCAGGTCCGTCACCCGCAGCGCGATGTGATGGACGCCCGCCGTACGCAGCGCGATGCTCATGGTCCGCTCCCCTCGCCATCGAGACTTGGGTCCGGCCGAGTATAGGGGCAGCCACCGCCCACCTGGCGGCGCACCTCGCACAATCGCCGTCGAACGATGAAGGATAGCCCGGCGCTCCGCGGTTAAGATTCCAGAGGCCCCCGCGCCCGAAGGCCGCGGCGCCTCCCCCGTGACCATGAACAGAACCCTTGCCTGTCTCCTTCTCGTCGCCGCCTGCGCCCTCGCCCCGGCCACGTTCGCCCGCGACACCCTCCACGCCAGCGCCTACGGTCTCGTCCTAGACGACCTGCTCGGCGCCTTCTACGCCGATATCGTCCCGTGCGACGACGGCGCCAACGGCGTGCCCGAGATCTGCTTCCTCACCGAGACCGTCGGTGCCGCCTTCCTCGCCGAGCGCCTCAGCGACGTCGTCTCCGACTACCGCTCCGCCGGCCTCAGCAGCGGCGGCTGGCGCTCCGCCAACGGCGTCTGGACCGTCACGCTCTCGTTCGCCAACTACCCCTACGGCCTCCTCGAGGTCTACCTCGCCGAGACGCCCGACAACTGCGTGAAGGGCCTGGTGCGCCTGGTCAAGCCCTGACCCAGGCGCACCAGCGGCCCCGCTACCGGGCTCAGGCGGCCTTCGCCACCTCGACGGGCTGCGCCGCGCCCGCGTCAGGCACACGCTTGAACAGCCGCCAGCAGACCAGCAGCGACACGAACGCCAGCGCCGCCGCCATGTAGAGCGGCGCCCCCGGCAGGTCGATCGGGGCGGCCGGGCCGGTGAAGCGTGCGAACAGCATGGTGGCCACCACGGGCGCGACCACGCCGGTGAGGCTCATCACGCTGGCCAGCGCGCCCTGCACCTCGCCCTGCTCGTTGGCCGCCACGGCGCGCGAGATGAGCGCCTGCGCCGACGGGCCCGACAGGCCTCCCAGGCCGCCGATCACCATCACCGCGAACATCATCCAGCCGGCGGTGCTGAAGCCGTACAGGAAGAACGACACGGTGGCGCTCGCGAGGCCGATCAGCACGGCGTTGCGCTCGCCCACCTTCGGGACGATCAGCCGCACCAGGAAGCCCTGCACGAACGCCGCCACCACGCCCAGCAGCGTGAGGGAGAGGCCGTTCATGAACGGCGTCCAGCCGAAGCGGTAGCCGGTGTAGAGCACCCACACCGAGTTGAGCGCGTTCTGCGCCAGCCCGATGCACACGTACACGAACGCCAGGCCGCCCACCAGCGCGCTCTTGCGCAGCGCCGCCAGCGACCCCAGCGGGTTGGCGCGCCGCCAGGAGAACGGACGCCGGTTCTCGGGCGCGAGCGACTCGGGCAGGACGAACGCCCCGTACAGCCAGTTGAGCAGCGCCATCGCCGCCGCGGCGTAGAACGGCGCGCGCAGGCTGATGCCCGCCAGCAGACCGCCGAGCGCCGGTCCCAGGATGAAACCCACCCCGAACGCGGCGCCCACCAGGCCGAAGTTCTTCGCCCGCTCCTCCGGCGCGCTGACGTCGGCGATGTAGGCGTTGGCAGCCGTGATGTTCGCGCCCGTGATGCCCGAGACGATGCGGCCGATGAACAGGATCCACAGGTTGGGCGCGAGCGCCATCACCAGGTAGTCGAGCCCGGCGCCCAGCAGCGACACCAGGAGCACCGGGCGGCGGCCGAAGCGGTCGGAGAGCCCGCCCAGCACCGGCGCGAACAGGAACTGCATCGCGGCGTAGACCGCGATGAACCAACCGTAGTAGGCGGAACCCGACGACAGGTCGCCACCTGCCAGCTCGGTGACGAGCTCGGGCAGCACCGGGATCAGGAGCCCGATGCCGAGCACGTCGATGATCAGGGTCACAAGGATGAAGGGCAGCGCCGCGTTGCGCCGAGCCATGGTCGTTCTCCTCTAGTTCACGGGAAGTCAGCAGCGGTCGGGCGCTCCCGAAGCGCCCACCGCTCGAGGTCAGGAGCGGATTCTACAGACCTGCCGACTCGAAGCGCAATGCGACCTAAGTGGTAGCGGCAGAGCGCCGCGCGTCCGCGCGCCTATGCGCCCTTACGGCGCCAAGCTACCGGCGCGCGCGGCCCGCGTGGCTACCATGGCGTCCGGCCCCAGCCCGCGGGCCTGGGAGCGCACCATGACCACCGAGCCAGCAGCCACCGACCAGCCCAAGCCGTTCGAGGTCGGCGTCTACTCCTTCGTGGAGCTCACGCCCGACCCGCTCACCGGCCGGCTACTCTCGCCCCAGGAGCGGCTGCGCGACCTGCTGGAGGAGATCGAGCTCGCCGACCAGGTCGGCCTCGACGTCTTCGGCGTCGGCGAGCACCACCGCCCGGACTACGTGGTGTCGGCGCCGGCCGTCGTGCTCGCGGCCGCCGCCGCCCGAACCGAGAACATCCGCTTGACGAGCGCCGTCAGCGTGCTCTCCTCGGACGACCCAGTGCGGGTGTTCCAGCAGTTCGCCACCGTCGACCTGGTGTCGGACGGCCGCGCCGAGATCATGGCCGGCCGCGGATCGTTCATCGAGTCGTTCCCGCTGTTCGGCTACGACCTGCGCGACTACGACGCCCTGTTCGACGAGAAGCTGCGGCTGCTCCTCGAGATCCGCGAGGAGGAGGTCGTGTCGTGGCGCGGCCGCCACCGGCCCGCCATCGACCGCCGTGGCGTCTACCCGCGACCGGTGCAGGACCCGCTCCCGGTGTGGGTCGCCGTGGGCGGCACCCCCGAGTCGGTGGTGCGTGCCGCCGAGCTCGGCCTCCCCATGGCCCTCGCCATCATCGGCGGCGACCCGGCGCAGTTCGTGCCGTTCGCCGACCTCTACCGCCAGGTCGCGGCCGACGCGGGGCACGCTGCGCGCCGCACGCGCCTGAGCCTCAACATGCACGGCTTCATCGGCGAGGACTCGCAGCGCGCCGCCGACGACTACTTCCCGGCGTACGCCTACATGATGGGCCGCCTGGGGCGCGAGCGCGGCTGGCCGCCCATCACGCGCCAGAAGTTCGAGGCCTCGCGCGGCCCGCATGGCGCCAACCTCGTGGGTACCCCGGACGAGGTCGTCGAGCGCGTGCTCCGGCACCACCAGCTGTTCGGCCACGACCGCTTCCTGCTGCAGATCAGCGTCGGCAGCTTGCCCCACGCCAAGGTGCTGAAGGCCATCGAGCTGCTCGGCACCGAGGTGGCGCCGGTGCTGCGGCGCGAGATCGGGGCGGGTAGCGCGCGCTGAGGACCTACGAGGGCGTACCGGCCGGCCGGGCGCCCTGAGCCCGGACAGCGTGAGCTAGGGACGGCGACCTGGTCTCGTCGAACGGGTTTCAGCCGGTCCCGCGCTCGCGCAACGGCTTCTGCTCGACCCCTGCGATCGCCCGATCGACCCCCGCGATCGCCCGAAGCAGCGCCTCCGTTTCAGCGATCGTCTCCGCACCGGCGCCTTCGAGCCCGGGACCCATGCGCCTGAGAGCGCGCGCCCTGACGAAGAGAGCGATCCGCAGGTCGAGCATGCTGCCCCGCCAGCTCCCGGTGCGCCGGTAGCCGGCGAAGACCTCGTCGGCTAGCTCGCCTGCGTCCCACCCGATGCTCTGCGCCAGCTCGTAGCCGTCGAGCTCGTCAGCGAAACGCCACCACTCCCCTCGCGGCGCGGCTCCGGTCGGTACCTGGCGGGGGGCGACGTACGCGAGGACGTCGGCGCTCGGGTCGAGCGAGCCGGGAGGCGCCGTGAAGGCCAGGACGGCGTAGTCGGTGGCCCGCACGCGGCCCTCGTAGGCTGCGGGGTCCGCTGCGTAGGCGCGGATCTCTTCCAACAGGACCTTGTTCACGGTCAAGTAGCTCAGGGCGGAGACCGCGGTGAGCCGGCCGAGCGCCTCGACCACGATGCCCCCGACCTGGTCCGGCGCTAGGCCGAGGGCGCGCTGGGCGCCCGACGCCAGTAGCGGCATCAGTCGCTTCTGCGCAGCCTCGCTGAGGGTGATGGTCACGATCCGGGGATGCGTCATGGAGACGACGGTCGCACACGGTCGCGACAGATAGTGACGGTGGGAGCGCGCTCGCTCCGCTCAGGCGAGAGGCCGGTTGCGTAGCCCGGCGCCAACGTTTCGGAGAGCTTTTCCCTTGCCGGCGGCGTTCCTGAGCTCTCTAACCGTTCTCGCATAACGCTCTTCGACCCGGTTCGTGACCCGCCGATACATGAGAGCCCCGTCCGCAGCGGGTGAAGTTGACCACACCATGCGCGAAATATGGCATTGTGATACGCATGGCCGCCAAGGACCGGATGAATAACCGCGATGCGCAGTCCGCGACGGGATCGCGGGCGTCCGAGACCTTCGTCGTCGACCTCACGAGCATCTGCGTGAGGAGCGGCACCGTCCGCCTCCCGCTGAGCATGATCGGCCGCTTCTCCGAGGGCGAGCACACCGCCCGGGCCGATGGGGAAGAGCTGACGCTGACCTTCCGCGCGCCGCGCACCCTAGAGGGCCTGGCGCCGTTCTTCGAACGTAACGACCTACGCTCCAACGACCGCGTCCGCTTCGAGTTCCACAGCGACCGCCTCGAGCTCCGTGCCGTCCGCCGCGAGCGCTCCCGCAGCGCCTCAGGCTCCCAGCCCGCTGCCGCGAGCGCTAGCCGCCCCGAGGCCAGCCCCGCGACGCCTCGGGCCGTGAACGAGATCGCTTCGCTCTCGACGCCGCTCGGCTTCGCGTCGGCGCCGTCCCAGCACGCCGCCGACGGCGACGGATCGGCTGCCGAGGGGCCCGCTGCCGAGAAGGGCGCTCCGGAGGCCGCCTCCAGCCAGGCGAACAGCGTCCGGGCCGTCAGGCGCGTGCGCATCGAGGGCGGCACCCCGCTCCGCGCCGACACGCCGGCACCGCGCCCGATCGACCGCGCCTCGGCGCACGACGTCTGGGCGCGCCGCCAGCAGCCTACGTGGCGCCCCCTCGACACCACCATGGCCGGTCCCGTGGTGCCGCCCGAGGAGGCCGCGGAAGCGTTCTCCGACACCACCGTGCGCGTGATCCGCCGTTCCCAAGGTACCGTCACGCCCCTGGAAGCCGAGCCCGTCCCGGTGCACGAGGTCCCCGCCAAGGAGCGCAAGGCGCCGGTCTCGTACTCCACGAGCTGGCCGCTCGACGCCAAGCCCCGCGGGGAGCGCCCGGCCGAGCAGAAGGCGGCCGACGTGCCGGCGCGCGCCGAGCTCGACCCGTACCTCGACGCCCCGATCGACGTCGACCGCGAGGTCGAGCGCGACCGCGACCAGGCGATCCTCGAGTCGGACCTCCTGTCCATCCCGAACGGGCGCGCGAACTGGCGCGAGGCCAGCGAGGAGGCGTACCAGCGGTACGAGTCTGGATCCGCGACCGAGCGCGAGCCGAGCACGCGCGACCGGCGTACCAGCTTCCTGGGCCGCCTCGGCCTAGGGCGCGGCAGCGCGCGCAACGACGCTGCGCGTGGCGCCGCGCGCGATACCAGCGCGGGCGTTCCCGACCGGCGCCAGCCCGCCCCGGTGCCGGTGCCTCGGGGCGCGAACGGCTCCGGGCAGATGGCCTCCGCTCTCGGCGCCGACCTCGGTGGCGCGTCCCGCACGGCCTCCAGCCTGGTGGCAACGGCGGCGACGGCTACCCTCGCGCCCGCCATGGAGGCCAGCCCAGCACAGGTGAGCGCGCAGGCAGCGGCACCGACCGCGGCGCCGCAGAAGCGCGTGATCGTAGACGAGTCCGTGTACGACGTCGATTTCGAGACCGCGGTGGCCGACCGCGAGGCCGCCGACCAGGCCGGCGCCTCCAGCCTCGAAGCCGACATCGCCGCGCTCCGCGCCTTCTTCGAGCGACCGGACGTGCCGGCGATCGTGCGCTGCGACTACCTGGCCGAGCAGCTGTCGGTGAGCCAGGAACGTGTGTCGAGGGCGATGGCACGCTTGGCCGAAGACAGGGACCGGTTCACGCCGTTACGCGGCGACGCCTACATGGTCAGGCGCGCACGCTGACCCGCTGACGCAGACGGTTCAGGACGCCAGCGCCCCGCCGGTAGGGGAGGGGCGCTTCTTCTCGCCTGCCTCTACGGCCTCCAGGGCCTTGGCCAGCGTCTTCAGGTGGAGCTCCATCGCCCCGCGCGCGGCCTCCGGCTCGCCCAGCGCGATCGCCTCCACCACCGCCGCCCTCTGCTCCACGCCGAGCTGACGGAACGCGGGTGGGAGCTTGGCCTCTAGGGTCGGGCGCAGGAGCTCGGTGGCCAGCCCGACCAGGTTCCCGATCAAGGAAGGCCCCGCCGCCTCGATGACGAGGCTCTCGAGCGAGCGCCGCCCGGGCGCACGACGCCCCTGACGGCGCCTCTCGGCTTGGCGGGCGAGCTCGGCGCGCTCCTGCTGAAGGGCGTTCCGTAAGGCCGCCACGTCCTCCTCGGAGGCGTTCCGGGCGGCCTGGGCCGCGAGGCCAGGTTCCAGGTGCTGCTTGAGCGCGAGGAGCTCGCCCGGCGCCTCGGGGTTGTACTCGAGGAGCGACTGGAAGGGGAGAGCGAGGCTGGAGGCGTCGGGGGAGCGCACGTACGTGCCGTCGCCGTGCCGGACCTCGAGGAGGCCGAGCAGAGCGAGGCGGCTGACGCCGTCGCGGAGCGTGGTACGGGACACCCCCAGCTTCTGCGCCAGCTCGCGCTCCGGAGGCAGCTTGCTGCCCTCGGGGGCGTTCCTGACGAAAGCCGCGAGCGCGTCGCGCGCCTGATCCACGACCCGGCCACCACTCGATACCTGCGACACCTTCCGAAGCTCCTTCCCGCCCCAGAGGGGCTGGAGCTGAGATTCTAGCAGAAGAGGTCAGACCAGTTGGTGAGTGGTCGAACCATCCGGGTAGGTGGTCGGACCACAGGCGAGGATCGTCGTCGGTGGCGCTAGGCCCAGTGGTCCGACCACTGGGCTCGCCGGCGTCGCTCTCGAGGCGATCCCTGGCAGGGCGGCTAGTTATCAAATCCTTCGGTCGATGGTCGCCCTCAGCGGCGGCTCGGAGCGCCCTGGTGTTCCTCGACGTTCCTGGCTCCGCGTGCGGCTCGAGCTCGAGCTACGGATCGTAGGCAGCCCCAGGGATCTCCAGGCGGCCTACGAGTGGCCTGCGAGGAGCCTCTCGGCCGAGCGATCTCTGAGGGGGCTAGCTGCCGAAGCCCATGCCGGAGCAGGTACGCGACAGGGCGTATATGCGTTCGTGGGTCTGGGTGGTGGGAATCGGTAGCTGAGTGACGCGGTGATGCATATGTGGGAAATACCTATACGATTTGATAACTCGTCTTATCAAAAGCGCAGGGGAGAGCCCTCCCAGGCCCCGGTAAGCGTACCTCAGGGCCGCCAGCAGGCGCGGACCAACCAAGAAGGCGCCCAGCCTCGCGCTGAGCGCCTTCCTTGAGCCTGCTGCGTTCGGTGAACCCGTAGCTACCTAGAGGAACCTACCAGCCAGCTGGCGGATCCGTGGCTAGTTGGGCCACCGCCAAGCACGCTTTCTCAGCCCTCTTCGTCGTCCAGGTCGGAGCCGTCCTCGTCATCGAGGTCGAGGTCGTCTTCGTCCTCCCAGTCGTCCTCGTCCTCGTCGTCCCAATCATCCTCGTCGTCCTCGTCGTCATCGTCGTCGAGGTCGTCGTCGCCGATGGCCTCGCCGCCGACGTCGCCGTCCGCGGTGGCGTCGATGACGGCGTGGCCCTTCTCGCTGAGCACGTACTCCTCGGCGCGCACGTTGCTGTCGAGCTCCTCGTCGAACCACTGGTTCTCGTCGAGCACGGGGCCCTCCTCGCTGAGCACCAGGAAGCCCTGGTCGATGAGCAGGCGGGCGGTGTCGAGCGGGATCTCGGCGACCTCGGCGACGGCCTCGCCGTCCTCGTAGGCGACGGCCATGATCGCGTGGGCGTAGGGGTCCTCGTCCTCGCGCTCGGGGTACTCGATGATCAGGCTATGGCCCTCGTATATCGTCCACAGGGCGTCGAGCTCGAGCTCGGTCAGGTTCTCCATCGGGTCGCTAGGCATGCTTCCTCCAAGAAAGGCACGGCGGCTTCGGCCGGGTACGTGTGATCTCTGGCCCCAGCCTACAGCGCCCGTCGACCAAGGGCGTCAGGAGGTCACATTCCTAGCGGTCCGTCGGCGTGGGCTCCCTAGGCCGCGGCCCCGTTGCAGCCGGCGCAATGCCCGAAGAAGACCAGCTCGTGACCCATGACCGTGAGCCCACCGGGCAGCGTCGCGCCCTCGAGCATGGCGACGGGGCAGCCGGCGTCGAGCTCGTAAACGGTGTCGCACTTCACGCAGCGGAAGTGGTGGTGGTGTCCCCTGCCCGCCGGCTCGTAGCGCGTGGCGTCCTGCGGGAGGTGGACGGCCACCACGGCGCCGTCGCCCTCCAGGCGCGCCAGGTTGCGGTACACGGTGGCCAGCCCGATGGTCGGGTGCAGCTCACGGGCGCGGTCGTGGACCTCCTGGGCGCTAAGCGGGCCCTCGGCGCTCTCGAGCACGTCGAGGATCGCGGCTTGTTGGACCGTACGGCGGCTCATGGGAGCAGCATAGCAGCCCGGGCGAGAAGCGATTATCGTTATCGCCTTGGGCCGCCGTGCCGTGGGCCCGCGACGATTGACGGACCCGGCATCACGGGCGCTATACTCCACGAGTGATAATCGGTTCTCACGAAATGACGGGGCACGGCCTCTGGCGGCGCTGGGCGGCCAGGGCCCTGCTGGCATGCGGGTTCGCCACGCTGCTGAGCGGGCCTGCGTGGGCCCAAGCCTCCTCCCCGCTGAACGTGGTGGCGAGCTTGCAGCCGTACGGGGACCTGGTGGGGCGCGTGGCGGGCGACCGCGCCGCGGTCAGCGTCCTGCTGCCGCCGGGCGCCTCGCCGCACGCGTTCGACCCCTCCCCTTCGCAGGCCACGGCGCTCGCGAACGCCGACCTGGTGGTGATGAACGGCGGCCTCGACGCCTGGCTGCTCCGGCTGGTCGACGCCACGTCCCCCGATGCCGCGCAGCTGGTGGTCATGGACGCCATCTCGTTCGAGCCGATCGAGGGGCACGAGCGCTCGGACGCAGCGGACCACGACAGCCACGCCGGCCACGAGCTCGCGAACCCTCACGTGTGGCTGGACCCGCGCCTGGCGGCGCGAGCGGTCGACGCCGTCGCGGCGGCCCTGACCGAGCTCGACCCGGCCGGCGCCGACACCTACCAGGCCAACGCCGAGAGGACGCGCGCCGCGCTCGCGGCCGTGGACGCCGAGGTCGCCGAGCTGCTGGCCCCCGTGGCCGGCGCGCCGTTCGTGCCGTTCCACGACGCCTGGGTCTACTTCGCGACGCGCTACGGCCTCGACGTCGTGGTGACGCTAGAGCCGTTCCCGGGGCGCGAGCCCAGCCCGCGCTACCTGGCAGAGGCGGTGCGCGCGGTGCGCCAGGCGGGAGCGCGGGCGATCTTCGCGGAGCGACAGCTGGGCACGCGCTCGGCGGAGGTGGTGGCGGAGAGCGCCGGCGTGGCCCTGGCCGTGCTGGACCCGATCGGCGGCGCCCCCGGCCCCGAGACCTACGAGGAGCTGCTGCTCAGCAACGCACGCGTCATCCTCGCTGCGCTGGGCGACTGACCCCCGCCTCGCCTTCCAGCACGTCGTAGAGCTTGCGCATCACCACCACCTGGCCCGCGTGGGCGTGGGCGTGCTCCAGCAGGTGCTGCACGATGATCGTGGTCCTGACGGGGACGCGCTTCCGGCCGACCTCGCGCACGAGGCCGTAGTCGGCGGGGCCTAGCGCCAGCAGGCCCTGGCGCACCTCCCGGAGGCGGTCGCGGCACAGCGCGTATACGGCGGCGCCGTCCGTACCTGTGCGGTCGAAGTCGTGGGCGCCTTCCTGCCTGAGCGCGTCGGTCGGCATGGTGCCCTGCGCGTAGCGCAGCAGCCGAAGGCTCGAACCGCCGATGTGGCGCACCAGGGAGGCGATGGGGTTCAGCTCGTCCGCGGGCGTCCACCAGTAGCCGTCGGCGTCGAGACCGTCGGTCCACCTCGCCAGCACCTGCTCGAGGTGCTCGAGCCCCCGCAGCCAGGCGGAGCGCTGAGCGTCGACGCCCTGAACGTCTCCTTGCAAGAACGGGTCCATGCCCCAGCGTACTAAGCGCTGGGGCCGTCGGGGGCCTCCGCCTCCGGGTCCCGTTCCGCCGGGCCGTCGGTCGCGACCACCGGCAGCTCGGCGTCCTTGGCGAGGTACATGCGGGCGTCGGCGAGCTCCAGGAGCGACGTGAGGTCGCGGGCGTCGGTCGGGTACAGCGCCACGCCCACGTTGATGCCCAGGGGCATGTCGAGGACCTCGACCCCGCGCACCTGCTCAGCGAAGCGCTCGCCGACGCGCACCGCCTCCTCCGTGTCGACGTTGCGCAGCAGCGCGGCGAACTCGTCGCCGCCCCAGCGGTAGACGATGTCGCCAGCGCGCGGCACGGTGGCGAGGGCGGCGGCCACCTGCTTGAGGACCTCGTCGCCCTTGCGGTGGCCGTAGGTGTCGTTGATGGCCTTGAAGCCGCGCATGTCCATCACCAGCAGCGCGAGCGTGGTCCCGTACCGCTCCGCGGCCGCCAGGGCGCGGGCGACCTGGTCGTCGAAGGCGCGCCGGTTCGGCAGGCCCGTGAGGGCGTCGGTGGTGGCGTTGGCCGTCAGGCGCTGGCGCCGTTCGGCGTCGCGCAGCACGAAGGCGATCAGCGGCTGGAAGGCGCGCAGCACCTCGAGCGAGTCGGGCCCGAAGGCGTGGCGGTCGTGGAGCGAGTCGAGGTTGAGGAGGGCGATCACGTCGCCCTCGTCGACCACCGGCAGGTTGAGGTTCGCCACCGGCCAACCCTCCTCGTGGACGAACTCCGCGACCGGGCGGCCGCCGAACGTGTCGAAGAGGGTGTCGGCGCCGGCCGCCACCGCCAGGCGCGGCTCGCCGCGCTGGAAGCTCGACCGGTCGCTGGCGTACCACCGGAGCGCGTCGCGCTCGCTCAGGGAGGCGTGCACGGAGGCGCGCCTGGCGGTGCCGTACAGCGCCACGAACCTGAACACGTCGCCGTCGCGCAGCAGCAGGCTGCCGCCATCGGCGCCCGGCACCATCGACACCGCCGCCTCGAGCAGGCGTCCCGGCATGTCGCCGGCCTCGGTCACGACGAGCTCGCGCTCCAGCTTCACGACGGCGTCGAGGCGCTCCTCGGTGTAGCGCAGGTCGAGCACGACGCGGAGGATCTGCCGCACGCGCTCGATGAGCTCGCGGTCGTGGGCGCGCCAGCGCCGGGGGTCGAGGCCCGCGAGCGCCAGGATGGTGCGGCTCCCGGGGCCCGGCTCGAGCGGCACGATCGCCACCGGCCCGATGCCGAGCGCGACGAGCTCCGGAGCGGCCCTGGGGTGCCGCCCGTACTGCTCGAGGTAGATCGCGCCGCCCCGACGGTAGGCCTCCCAGGCGAGGCCCGTGTCGGGGGCCATGCCGTCGCTCAGGAAGCTGCGGAGCTCGTCGGTGACGTCGCCGGCCATGGCGTACGGCATGAAGCGCCCACGCTCGTACCTGAGCAGCACGGAGGCCATGCCGCCCATCTCGCGCGAGAGCGTGCGCGTCACGAGCTCGATGACCTCGCGGGCGTCGTCGGCGGCGTCGATCGAGTCGACGAGGTCGGCGAGGACGGTGCTGCGGCGCTGGGCCAGCACGATCTCGACGGAGTTGCCCATGAGGCGGCCGAGCGCCGTCGCCCAGTTGAGCTCGCGCTCGGAGAACGGCCGCTCGCGGCAGAAGGTGTTGACGATGGCGAGCTCGCCTTGCTGGCGCACCAGCACCGCCAGCCCGTTCAGCCGTCGCCCGGCGGCGGTCCTCACGCGCCTGATGACGAGGTCGCGGTCCACGTCGAGGGCGGCCTGCAGCAGGCGCTGGTGCAGATCGAGGTCGGCGCCGGGCGTGCGCGTGACGGGGACGGGGTCGGAGCCGAGCAGGTCCCACACGACGAGCTCGCCGCTGCCCGCCTCGCTCGGGGGCAACGGCTCCAAGGTGAGCGGCCACACGCCGCTCGCCGCTGCTTCGGTGAAGCCTGCCTGCAGCGAGGAGAGCAGCCGTACGATGGCCTCTTCCCGCCTCATCACGTTCCGAGCGACCGCCCAGGTCGCGAGGATGGTGACGAGAGCTCCAGCGACGAACCCCATCAGGAGGAAGACGGTCGGCACGCTCACATAGTAGTGGGTCGCCCGCGTGGGCGCGGGGCGGATGCGGTCAGCGTCCTCGACCCCTTCGCTGCATTTGATAATGCGATGAGCTTCACTGCGCGCCTCTCCCCCGCCCCGTACGCTCGGGTCATGAGCGACACCGGCACCGTGACCTCCCTCGAGCTGTCGAGCGCCACGCGCCTGCAGCGCGTCGCCCGCCTGCAGCGCCTCTCCGAGGAGGCGCTCAAGCGCCACGCCGTGCGCGCCGCGCACGAGCGCGACGAGGAGGCGCTGTGGGAGCTGATGGAGGCGCACCTCACGCTGCGGGGCCTGGCGGGCGTGGCCACGAGCCAGCACACGCTGCGCGCCTACCGCCGCGGGCTGCACGAGCTCCTGGTGATGTGGCAGGGCGAGAACCTGCTGCGCCCCAGCCGCGACGCGGGCCCGCTCTACGTGCAGCGCCTGCGCGCCGGCGACCGCGCCGAGGTGCTCGAGAGCGAGCCGCAGGGCGCCCGCCGCGGCCGCCGCGTCAAGAAGGGGCCGCTGTCGCACGCCACCGTCAGCCTGCGCGTGGCCGCGGGCCGGGCGCTCTACGACGCGCTCGCCTGGGCGGGCGCCACCGACGCCGACCCGTTCCGCGACGTGCGCATCGGCCGCGCCGTCACGCGCCCGGAGGACAACGAGAGCACGCGCGTCTACACCGAGTTCGAGCTGATCGAGCTGATGGCGGCCGCCCGCGACCAGCAGGAGCGCGTGATCCTGCTGCTCGGCAGCCACGGCGGCCTGCGCGTGAGCGAGATGCTGCGCCTGACCTGGGCCGACGTCGACCTGCGCGGCGGCGAGCTGCGCGTGGTCGAGGGCAAGGGCAGCAAGACGGCGCGGGTGACCCTGAGCCCCAAGCTGGCCGAGGCGCTGCTCACCTACCGCCGCGCCATGGAGCTCAGCGGCGACCAGCGCGAGCACGTGCTGGAGCTGCGCTCGCAGTTCGGGGTCTTCAACCGCCTGCGCAAGGTGTGCGAGCGCGCCGAGGTCGACTTCAAGGGCGTCCACGCCCTCAGGCACGCGGCCGGCACGCGCCTCTACCGCCAGACCGGCGACCTCGGGCAGGTGCAGGACCACCTGCGCCACTCGACGCTCGACATGGCGCGGCACTACGCCAAGGCCGACCGGCGGAGGCTGAGGGCGAGCCTCGAGAGCTGGGAGTGACCGGTCGGCTCCGTTGGGGCCTGAAGCGCCGCCGGCGACGGCGGTTCAGGCCGTGGTGGCCTCCAGGGCGCGCGTGAGCGCCTTGCCGAGGCGCGCGATGCCGTCGCGCACCACGTCGGCGCTGGCGTGCGTGAAGTTGAGGCGCATGGTGTTCTCGCCCCCGCCGTTCGGGTGGAACGGCGCGCCCGACACGTACGCCACGCCCTCCTCCGCCACGATGGCAGGCAGCAGCGCGGCGGTGTCGACCCCCTGGGGCAGCTCGACCCACACGAACATGCCGCCCGTGGGCACGGTCCACTTCGTGCCGGCCGGGAAGCACGAGGCGATCGACTCGAGCATCGCCTGGCAGCGCTCGCCGTAGGCGGCGCAGATCTTGCCGATGTGGTCGTCGATGATGCCGGCGCCCATGACCTCCAGCGCCACGTGCTGCGACAGCGTGGAGGTGTGCAGGTCCGACGACTGCTTGACCTGCGCCAGGCGCGCCACCCACTCCTCGGGGCCGATGACCCAGCCGAGGCGCAGCCCGGGCGCCAGCGTCTTGGAGAAGGTGCCCAGGTGCAGCGTGAGCTCGGGCGCCAGCGAGCGCAGGGTGGCGCCGGCCGGCTCGCCGAAGCAGAGCGCGCCGTAGGGGTCGTCCTCCACGAGCGGCACCTGGTGGCGGCGGAACAGCTCCACGACCTGCTCGCGGCGCTCGGGGCCCATGCTGCGGCCGGTGGGGTTCTGGTACGAGGGCAGCAGGTAGGCGAACTTCGGGCCGCGCGCCAGGAGCGGGTCGAGCGCCTGCGGCATGGCGCCCTCGTCGTCCATGTCGACCGTCCAGTAGCTGGCCTGGAAGAGGCGGAACGACTGCAGCGCCCCCAGGTAGCTGGGGTTCTCGGTGACGATCGGGTCGCCGGGATCGAGGAACACCTTGGCGAGCAGGTCGAGCGCCTGCTGCGAGCCGGTGGTCACGAGCACCTGCTCGGGCCTGACGGGCTCGGCGTGGGGGTCGGCGGCGTTGGCGCGCGCCGCGATGAGCTCGCGCAGGGGCGCGATCCCCTCGGTGGGGCCGTACTGGAGGGCCTTGCGCCCGTCGCGCTCGAGCACGCGGTCGGCGGCGGCGCGCATGGCGTCGAGCGGGAAGAGCTCGGGGGCTGGCAGGCCGCCAGCGAACGAGATGACGTTCGGCTGGTTGGCCATCTTGAGGAGCTCCCGGATGGCGGAGGACTTTACCCCCTGCATCCGCGTCGCGAGGCGGCTGGTGAACGGGTCCTGCATGCTTCCTCCATGCTCGTGGGAGCGGGGGCGACTTAGCGCTGGGCGCTCACCGGGCCAGGGCCCGCGGGCGGCCGTCACGTTAAGACCTGTGGCGCCGATGTTACCGCAGGCCGCACCGCGCCGCGGCGGGAAGCGCCGCCGCGGTAACCTCGCCGCGATGGAGACCGTCACGAACCGCGTCGAGCTCGCGCTCGAGCCGTCGCAGCCGTTCCGCCTGGACCTCACCGCCCTCGCGCTGGTGAGGCGGCCCTCCAACCTGATCGACGTCTGGGAGGCGGGCGCCTACCGGCGCGTGGTGCCGCTCGGCGAGCCGGGGCCGGCCGCGCCCGAGGCCGAGCCCGTGCTGCTCGAGGTGCGCTCGGCCGGCAAGCTCGACGGCACCCCCTTCGACGAGCGCCTGCACGTGAGCGTCACGGGGCGCTGGTCGGAGGCCGAGCTGGCGCGCGCCGGCGAACGCGCCGCGACGCGGCTGCTGGGCCTCGACGCGGACCTGTCGGGCTTCTACGTGGTCGCGGCGGCCGACGAGCGCCTGGCCCCGGTGGCCGAGCGGTTACGGGGCCTGAGGCCGCCACGCTACCCGAGCGTCTTCGAGGCGCTGCTGAACGCCGTGCCCTGCCAGCAGGTGACGCTGGTGCTCGGCCTCACGCTGCTCGGGCGCCTGGCGCGCGCCTACGGGCCGGAGGTGCCGTTCGCGCCGCTGGACCACGCCACGGGGCCGCTGCCGCTGCCGAGCGCGGCCAGCCTGGCCGCCGCCGACCCCGCCGACCTCGGCGCCCTGGGCTTCAGCGGCACGAAGGCGCGCGCGCTGATCGAGCTGTCACAGCGGGCGTCCAGCGGGGAGGTAGACCTGTCTGTCTTACCGCAGGAGGCCAACGAGGCGGTCGCCGGGACGCTCCGCTCGCTCCACGGGGTCGGCCGCTGGACCTCCGACTACGTGCTGCTGCGCGGTCTCGGCCGGCTCGACGTGTTCCCTCACGGCGACTCGGGGGCGCGCAACGGCCTGGCGCGCTTCCTCGGGGCCGAGGGGAAGCCCGACTACGAGTGGGTCGCGCGCGCGGTGGCGCCGTGGCAGCCGTTCGCGGGCTTCGTCTACCTGCACCTGCTGGTGGCCGGCATGCTGGAGCGGGCCGCGGCCCGCTGACCCACCTCAGCGGGGCGCCTCCTCAGCGCAGCGAGAAGCTCGCGTGCACCACCGCCGTGATGCGCTTCTCGATGGTGCTGGTGTCGTACATGCCGTACGCCGACACCTCGGTGGAGTTCAGCTGCGTGACCTGGAAGACGCCGCTGTCCGCCGACTGCAGCGGACCGACGCGCGCGCCGGTAGCGGCGGCGATGGCCTCGGCCCGCGCCTGGGCGTCGCGGATCGCTTCGGCCAGCAGCTCGGGGCGGGCGGCGGCCAGGCCCGAGTAGTAGTACTCGAGGCTGGTGGTCTGGTACGCCAGGCCGGCGTCGACGAACGGCTGGGCGTCCTGCGCGAGGCGCGTCACGTCCTCCACCCTGTCGCTGGAGAGGGAGAACCACTGGTAGAGCTCGTAGCCCGTGACCTCGCGCACGCAGTCGGGGCCGGCGTTGTAGCACTCGCGGTAGACCGTCGAGACCGACACCGGGGCGATGGTGAGGTCGTCGCGCTCGAAGCCCGCCTCGGCCAGGACGCTCAGGACGGCGTCGAGGTCGCGCGCCATGAGCTGGTAGCCGCGCCCGAGCTCGAGCGCGCCCACGGCGCGGCTGAAGGAGCCCGACCACTTGACCTGGTCGGAGGTGACGACGCGGTCGGCGGAGCCGGTGACCTCCAGACGCGAGGCCTGGAAGGTCTTCACGTACTCGATGCCGCGCACCACGATCTGCGCGGCCACGACCAGGCCGACCGTCAGCAGCAGGGCGGCCACGACCGTGCCGAGGCTGGCCTGGCCCAGCGTCCCCCGGGCGCGGCCGGGGGCGCTGGGAGCGGGCGGCGTGGCGCGGGCGGGCTCGTACGACCGTGACATGGCTCCACCATGCGCCCGGCCTGAGCGCAAGGAGTGAGAGCGGGTTCAGGCGACCCTCATGTAGCGGACGGCCCCGTCAGGACGCGGGAGCTGACGTCGCGGGACCTATCTGTGACGCACGTCGGCCCACCAGACCGACCGGTACGTATGATGCCGGCATGGCCTCTGACCCTGCCCCCTCGGCGTCGGAGCGGCTGCTCGACGCGGCCGCTCGCCTCTTCTACACGCGCGGCGTCCCCAACGTCGGCATCAACGAGATCATCGCGCGCGCCGGGGTGGCGCGCATGACGCTCTACCACCACTTCCCCAGCAAGGACGACCTCGTGAAGGCGGTGCTGGAACGGCGGCGCGAGGAGCGCGCCGCGTGGCTGGCACGCGCCGACGCGGCCGCCGAGGCGCCGCTCGGGCGCGTGCTGGCGGTGTTCGACCTGCTCGAGGAGTGGTTCCAGGCCCCCGACTACCGCGGCTGCCCGCTGCTGGCCGCCACCTTCGAGCTCGGCGGGCAGCTGAACGCCGCCAGCCCCTACGCCCGCGCTCACCAGGAGACGGTCAGGACGTTCTTCCGCGAGCGCCTGGCGGAGGCCGGCCTGGCACGGCCCGAGGAGCTGGCGGCGCAGCTGCAGCTGCTGATGGAGGGGGCGGCGGCCGTGGCGGTGGTGGAGGCGGGGGCACGCGCGGCCGCGGCGGCACGGGCCGCGGCGGCCACGCTGCTCGCCGCCGCCCAGGCAGATCGGGGCCCGGCGTAGCCACGGAGAAGCGCCCCAACCGTGGGGGGCCGGTCGGGGCGCACGAAAGGTCTGGCGGTCGGCATCGGCCTGACCGCGTCGGAGTCTAGCACGTCGACCCGGGTGCTCACCGATGACATGCTTCTCTTCCTTGCGGCGCGCCCCGGGTAGGCGGGCGCGGGGCCGGGGCGGCTCAGGTCAGGCGGCGACCTCGGCCTGGCGCACCATCTGGACGGCGATGGTGAAGCGCACCTCTTCGCTCACCAGGAAGCTGCCGGCCTCGAGCACCTGGTTCCAGGTGAGGCCCCAGTCGGTGCGGTCGAGCTTGCCGCTGGCTTCGGCGGCGATGCGGGGGTTGCCCCAGGGGTCGGTGATGAACTCGCTGAGCTCGGCCTGGAAGGTGACGGGCTTGGTGACGCCGCGGATGGTCAGCTGGCCCTGGACCTCGTGGCCGTCGCCCTTCGGGGTGATGGCGGTGGACTCGAAGCGCACCTTGGGGTGGTTCTCGACGTCGAAGAAGTCGGCGCTGCGCAGGTGCTGGTCACGGCCGTCGTTGCCGGTCGTGATGCTGGCGGCGTCGATCTCGGCGGTGATGCGGGTGGGGACGCCGCGCTCGTCGACGGTGACGTCGACGTCGAACTCCTCGAAGCGGCCGCGCACGGTGGCGAGGCCCATGTGCTTGACGGAGAACTCTACGCTGCTGTGGGTCTTGTCGAGGTTCAGGCTCATGTTCACGTCTCCTGGAGGGGATGTCGGGCGGTGAGCCCGTGACACCCATGGACCGTATCACCAAGCGCTCTAGAAAGTCAAGCACTACATCGCATGGGGTACTTGGGGTGATAGGATGGCGGCATGAGCAAGGACGCCCCCTACTGCCCGGTCTACGACTCGATCGAGCTCCTGCAGGAGAAGTGGGTGCTCCACATCGTGCGCGCGCTGCTGGGGGGTCCGCACGGCTTCAACGAGCTGAGCCGCGCCGTGGGGGGCGCCAACACCACCACCCTGTCGCAGCGCCTCGAGCACCTCGAGCGCCTCGCGCTGGTGGAGAAGACGATCGAGTCGACCATGCCGCCCAAGACGCGCTACGAGCTCACGCCCGCCGGTCGCGAGCTGCAGACGATCATCGACGCCATCGACGCCTGGGCGCGGCGCCACATGCGCCGCTGCCAGGAGCAGGAGGCGCGCGCCGAGGCCGCGGGCCAGCCCGCCACGCCCAAGAGCGGCCGCAGCGCCGCCGACTGAGCCTCCCGGGTCCGTGTCACCAGCGGAACGTGAAGGGCGCGAGCCCGGCGTCACGGCCGGCGCTCGCGCCCGCGGTTCGGCGTGCTGCAGAGGCTACTTCTCGACGCGCTCCTTGAGGCCCTTGCCGACCCGGAAGGCGGCGTAGTTCTTGGCCGGGATGGAGATCTCCTTGCCGGTGCCGGGGTTCACGCCCTTGCGCGCCGGGCGGCGGCGCGTCTCGAACGTGCCGAAGCCGGTGATCTGGACCTTGCGCCCCGCGTCCAGTTCGACGGCGATGATCCCCTTGCCATCGGCGGTGGAGAAGATGGCGTCGACGACTTCCTTGGCCTTGGCGACGCTCAGGTCGACCTTCTTGGCCAACTTTTCCGCGAGCTCGGTTTTGTTCATGGCCTAGGTTCTACCACGCCTGAAGTGGGAGATGTTGCACTTTCAGGGCCTTAACCCTGCCCTACACACGACCGACTCAGCCACGCGCGTGCTGCACGGGCTACCGAGCCCTGGTGGGACGGGAAGGAGAGAGGAGGGAGAAGCGACGACCCGATGGGAGTCCCCGAGAGGGATCGGGCCGCCTGGGAATCGCCACCCCTCCCCTCCTGCTCCGATGCTAGGCGGGTGGCAGGCGGGCGGGCTGCGAACAAAGCCTCTTCGCCCATGGAGGGCGCGTCAGAGCACCTCGTAGACGTAGGCGTCGGCGGCCTCCTCCAGCGCGGCCGGCACCAGCGCGTAGTCGCCGCGGTGGCCGTCGAGCACCTGGGCCTCCTTGAGCTCGCCGAGGATGCGGGTGGCCGTGACGCGGGCGCAGCCCGCGAGCAGCGCCACGTCGTCGTGCGTGAGGCTGAACGGCAGGTGGCGCCATTCGGGGCCGTCGGGGCGGACGGAGCGGTCGAGCGGCTGCCCCAGTCGCGTGGCCAGGCGCGCCAGGATGCGGCAGATGCGCGCCCCCATCGGGAGGCCGAGGTCGTCGGTCAGCTCGCGGCTGCGCGTCAGCTGCCGGACTAGCGCGGCGCTGAGGGCGTCGCGGCCCTGGGGGCGCGCGAGGCTCGCCTCGACGTCGACGATGGCCACCGCGGCACGGTCGGCGGCCACGACGGTCTCGGCGTGCGGCGCGCCGTCGAACACCGAGGTGGCGAGCACGTCGCCCGGGCCGGCGATGTCGGCGAGGCGCTCGCGCCCCGTGGAGGTGTGGACCAGCAGGCGCAGCGCGCCCTCCAGCACCAGGTACGGCGCGACCGGCCGCTCCCCTTCCAGGTAGAGCCGGTCGCCCTTCTGCAGCTCGAGGGTGGCGGTGAGCACCAGGCCTGCGCCCGCCTGCGGACGGGCGGCGCGGCCCGCGCCCGCGGCGCTCGCCGGCCGTCGGCCGGGGCGCCGCGGGGCGTCCGGCTCACGGATCGTGGTGATCATCGGTGGGTAACCTCCCCAGCAGGTCTTCGGGGGCGTGGGCCTGGCCGCCGAGCACGAGCTCGCGGGCGGCGTCGACCTGCCCCCAGGTGTTCCACAGGAGGACGCCGCGCACGCGGCCGTCCTCGAGGTAGTAGACGACGCCCTCCCGCCCGGGCACCCTCCAGTCCTCGACCAGGTCGAGGCGCGTGTCGAGGAGCCCGACGGCTTCGTAGCCGGCGTCGAACAGGTCCGAGTAGAAGAACGGCAGGTGGTCGTGGTGGCGCGGTCCGGCGGCGCCGGCGAGGCCGCGTTCCTGGGCCAGCGAGAGCGCCATGGCGCGCCCGGCGGCGGCGCCCATGCTGTAGGCGTTGTCCTCGTGCTCGATGCGCATGCGGCGCTCGAGGCCGGGCCAGGCGAAGCTCGCCACGTCGCCGGCGGCGTAGACGGGCACGGCCTCGCCGCCGCCCAGCCGCTGGGCGCGCAGCGTGGCGTCGACGAGGACGCCGCGGTCGGTGGCCAGGCCGGCGTCGCGCGCCAGCTCGTCGTTGGGGACGGTGCCGACGCCCACCACCACGAGGTCGGCCACCAGCTCGCTGCCGTCGTCGAGCGTGAGCACCACCGACGAGTCGTCGCGCTCCTCGGCGCTGGCCACGGTGCGGCCGGCGAGGACCCGCACGCCACGCCCCTGGTAGTCCTGGGTGACGGCGCGCGCGAGCCCGTCGGGGAAGCGGCCGCTGCCGATGGCGGCTTCCGGGAAGACCATGGCGACCTCGATGCCCGCGAGCCGCAGCGCGGCGGCGATCTCGGAGCCGATGAAGCCGCCGCCGATGACCACGGCCTTGGCGCCGGGCCTGGCGAGTTCGCGCACGTGGCGGTAGTCGTCCAGGGTGCGGTAGGCGACCACGCGGGGGCTGTCGGGCAGGCCGGGCAGCGGCCGGGCGCGGGCGCCGGTGGCGAGCAGGAGCCGCTCGAAGGCGATGCTGGTACCGTCGTCGAGCGCGACGCGGCGATCCGCGAGGTCGAGGCGCGTGGCGCGCTTGCCGAGGAGCAGGCGCGTGGCGGCAGCGGCGGTCTTGAGGTCGATCTTGGCCTCGTCGTCGCCCTTCCACAGGCCCTTCGACAGGGGCGGGCGCTTGTACGGCGGGTGGCGCTCCTCGCTCACGAGGACGATGCTGCCCTCGGGGTCGGCGCGGCGGATGGCCTTGACGGCCGCGTCAGCGGCCATGCCGCCACCGATGATCAGGTACCGCGTGTCCACGCTCTCACCTTCCGCAACCTATCACGACGGCTAGGGCTTTTCCAAGCCCTGCCTTGTGAAAGTGTAAGATGAAAGCGGGGTGAGGGTGCGTGTGACCGTCACCCCCGGTCCGGCGCCGAGCCCGGCATAACGTGACCGCATCTCCCTCGCGGAGAGCTCCGAGGCGCCGACCCCACGTCCCGCCTCCGCTCCTTAGCAGCGGCTACCGAGGAGGCCTGATGCGACCCTTCACGTCCGACCACCTCCCGCACCCGGCGTCGTCGCGCCCCGATCCCACCCGCCGCGCTCCGTCCGTCCGCGCCTTCCTAGGCTCCCTGCTGGCGCTGGCCCTGGTGGCTTGCGGGCAGATGGACGGCGGAAGCGTGACCAGCGCGAGCCTCGAGCGCCAGGCGCTCGGCTTCGACGCCGCCGCCCTGATCGAGGTGATGGTGGCGCCCAGCGGCCCCACCGCCACGGCCGACCTCATGGCCGCCCTCCCCCCTGCCCCGAGCGCAGAGGCCGTGGAGGTCGTCAACCGGCACCGGCCGAGCCAGGTCGACCTGGTCCACACCCTGCGCTACCCGGGCGTGACGCTCGAGGTCTACGAGGCGAGCCGCCCGCCGGCGCTGCTGCCGTTCAGCGTGCGCGTCGAGCGCGACGACGTCGTGTACCGCGGCCTGCACGTGGGGCTCGATGTGGAGGCCGCACGCGCCCTGCTGGCCGACGCCGAGCGCCTGCCGACGGCCGCGTACGAGGCCTACCTGGTGACCCGGGACGACGCCGCGCCCTACACGCTGCTGCTCGAGAGCGAAGGCGGGCGCGTGACCGCGTTCGCCGTCACCGCTCACCTGGACTGAGCCCGGCCGCGGCCGGCTCCGGCCTAGGGGTGACGGCCACCGCGGGCGCGCCTCGGTAGACTGGGGCCGTGAGCCATCCCGATGACGCCGCCGTCGCCGGCTCCCTCCCCAGGTACGCGGACCGCAGCCAGGTCCCGCGCGACCTGCGCACCGGCCAGGAGCTCGCCGCGCACGGCTACGAGCGCCTGGGGGCGCCGGCGGCCGAGCTGGTCACCCCCGACGGCGAGGTCGTAGCGCTGTACAGCACGAGCGAGGCGCGCCGCCTGAGGTTCGACCTGTGGCCGCGCGGGCCGCGCATGCGCTCGCCGCGCTCGGAGGCCGGAGCGGCGGCAGAGCAGCCCGAGCTGCCGCTGGGCGCTGAGCGGCGCCTGGCGAACCCAGGGCCCACCTCGCGCCCGCCCGCCGGCTCCCCGCGCTTCCGCCAGCACGTCCCCCTCGAGGAGCTCGAGCCCCGCCGCGCCGCCCACCGTGGCGACCCGCGCGGCTGGTTCGCGGAGCTGTTCCGCGAGGGCTTCGTGGTCCTCGACACCGAGACCACCGGCCTGGGCGCGCGCGACGAGATCATCGAGGTCGCCGCCATCGGCTCGGGCGGCGAGGTGCTCCTCGACAGCAAGGTGTGGCCGCGCTCGGGGCGCGTGCCGGCGGCCGCCACCCGGGTGCACGGCCTGCGCCTCGAGGACCTCGAGGGCGCCCCCACCTGGCCCGAGGTGCTGCTGCAGCTGGAGCGCGAGCTCGAGGGCCGGCGCGTGCTGGCCTGGAACGCGCCGTTCGACGAGCGCATGGCGCGCCAGTCGAGCCGCGCCTGGAGCCTGGTGCCGCGGCTGCCGCCCTTCGAGTGCGCCATGCGCGGCTACGCCTACGCGCGCGGCATCGGTAGCGGCAGCTTCCGCCTCGAGCGCGCCGCGCTCGTCGAGCGGGTGCTGACCGGGCAGCAGGAGCACCGCAGCCTCGGCGACGCGCGCCTGACGCTCGCCGTGCTGAGGCGCGTCGTCGAGGAGGGCACGGCCCGCGCCTGACCAGCGGGCGCCTTAGGGAGGGTGGGCGAGCGCCGCCGCGCCGCGTAGGGCGGCCGCCGGCGCGCCGGCTATGAACCCGCAGCGGAAGATCGTCCACGTCGACATGGACGCCTTCTTCGCGTCCGTCGAGCAGCGCGACCGGCCCGAGCTGCGTGGCCGGCCCGTGGCGGTGGGCGGGCGCGGCGAGCGCGCCGTGGTGGCCGCCGCCAGCTACGAGGCGCGCCGCTTCGGGGTGCGCTCGGCGCTGCCGATGCGCCACGCCCTGCGCCTCTGCCCCGAGCTCGTGGTCGTGCCCGCCCGCTTCGACGTCTACCGCCAGGTCTCCGAGCAGGTGCGCGCCATCTTCCACCGCTACACCGACCTGGTCGAGCCGCTGGCGCTCGACGAGGCGTACCTCGACGTGACGACCCCCAAGCGCGGCCCGCCGTCCGGCACGCTGATCGCCAGGGCCATCAAGGCGGACGTGCTGCGGGAGACGGGCCTCACGGCCTCGGCTGGGGTCGCCACCGGCAAGTTCCTCGCCAAGGTCGCGTCGGGCATGCAGAAGCCCGACGGCCTCACGGTCATCCTGCCGCACGAGGAGGAGGCGTTCCTGGCCGCCCTGCCGGTCAGCGAGTTCTTCGGGGTGGGGCCGGCCACGCGCGAGAAGATGCACGCCCTCGGGATCCGGACCGGCGCCGACCTGCGGGCGCGCGGGCCCGAGGAGCTGGAGCGGCGCTTCGGCAAGACCGGGCGCTTCTTCTACGAGATGGCGTGCGGCCGCGACGAGCGGCCGGTGACCCCCGACCGCGAGCGCAAGTCGATCGGCGCCGAGACGACCTTCGAGAGCGACCGCTACGGGCGCGGCCAGCTGGACCCGACCCTGGTGGAGCTCAGCGAGGAGGTGGTGGGGCGCCTGTCACGCCACGCCGCCGTCGCGCGCACCGTCACGGTGAAGCTGCGCTTCGCCGACTTCCGCACCATCACCCGCAGCCACACGAGCCTCACGCCCGTGAGCGAGCTGGAGGAGGTGCTGGCGGTGGCGCGGCGGCTGGCGTTCGAGTCGGACCGCCCCGACGAGCCCGTGCGCCTGCTGGGCGTCACGCTGTCGCAGCTGCTGCCCGCCGGCTCCGTGTACCAGCCGCGGTTAGGGTTCGAGCTCGACTAGCGCGCCGCGCTCTCGGGGTGAGCGCGGCGCCCGCCCGCGACGGGCCTAGCCGACGGGCGTCTCGGCGGTCTCCGCCCTGGCGCGCTGCAGCAGCACGTCGTCGGTCAGGTCGAGGCGGATGGGCGTGAGCGACACCAGGCCCTGTTCGACGGCCCAGCGGTCGGTGCCCTCCTCCACCTCCTCGGTGGGCTCCTCGGCGAACCAGTAGTGCATGCGCCCTAGCGGGTCCTCGCCGGCGACCACGTAGCCCTCGTAGTGACGCACCGACTGGCGCGTCCAGACGATGCCGCGCGGCCGGGCCGGGACGTTGACGTTGAGCAGCAGCATGTCGGGCTCGGCCACGAACGTCTCGATGACCTGCCGCAGGTAGGGCCTCATGACCTCGTAGTCCACGGGCTCGTCGGAGTACGGGGCGCTGAATGCGATGGCCGGGATGCGCAGGAACGCGGCCTGCTTCGCGGCCGCGACCGTGCCCGAGTGCCAGATGTTGTGCCCGATGTTGTAGCCGAGGTTGATGCCGCTGAGGACCAGGTCGACCTCGTCCCAATGGAAGGCGCCGAGGGCGACGCAGTCCGCGGGTGTGCCGTCGACCCGGTACGCCTCCAGGCCGTCGATGTTCGTCTTCGTGTAATGGAGGGGTCGCCGCACCGTGATGGCGTGGCTCATGGCCGACTGCTCCACGTCGGGCGCGACCACGCGTACCTGCCCGAACTCGCTGGCGACCTGCGCCAGCGCCTTGATGCCAGGGCTGAAGACGCCGTCGTCGTTGCTGACTAGGATTCTCACTACCGTCTCCATATCGAGGTCGGCGGATAGATGGGAAGGGCGCCGACGAAGATGACGGCCATCATACGGGTAGCGGGCGGCGCGCCCCTATCATCAGGACGCATCGAGGGCGTTCGGCGCGGCGCCCCGGCGCACGGGAGGCGTCCACGTCGCGCCTCCACGAATGTGACCCCTGTTCATGATGTGGTCATCTTCGGCGGTTAGAACGGACCCGAGCAGCGAGCCACCCGGCCGCCGTCCGCGGCGGCCGGCGCTCAGACAGTGGAGGTAGACATGCTCGACGACCTGCGCACGACCGACGGGCCGCTCCGCCGCGCGGTGCGCGGCACCGTGACCCTGTTGGCGCTCCTGACGCTGTGGGCCCCGGCGCTGTTCGCCCAGGGGGCGCTGCCCAGCAACGCCGCCGAGGCGATCGAACGCGGCGAGCGCCTCATGGAGGAGGCGCTCGCGACCTACGACGCCCAGTACCCCGACCGCCCCCTCTGGCAGCAGGCGTTCCGTGAGGGGCGCAACGCCGTGGACCTGGCGCCCGGGCGCCCCGAGCCGCTGCGCTTCCTCGCCGAGGCGTACAGCCGCGCCAACTGGCCCGGCCCCGCGGTGCGCACCTGGGAGCAGTTCATCGCTGCCGGCGGTGAGCTCGACGACGAGGCCGAGGAGCTCTACGTCACCGCCGCCAACGCCAACGCCTACGCGGCGTACGAGCAGGGCAACCTGCAGCTCGCCGCCGAGATGTACCTGCGCGTGACGCAGAACGTGCCCACGAACCTCGAGGCGCACCGCTGGCTCGGCCGCATCCTGCTCGAGGCGGGCCGGCCGGAGCAGGCGGTCGCGGCGTGGCAGACGGTGGTCGAGCTCGACCCCGCCGACCGCGGCGCGCGGTACTTCCTCGACCTGGCGCGCGCTCAGGCGCGCTGGGGCACCGAGGCCGCCACCGCCTTCTTCGAGGGCGTGGCCGCGTACGAGGCCGGCGACATGACGCAGGCCCGCAACGCGTTCGCGGTCGCCACCGCGCGCAACGCCGACTACGCCGAGGCGTGGGCGTGGCTCGGCCGCGTGGCGTTCGAGCGCGGCGACTACCAGGACGCCCTCACGGCCTACACGCGCGCGTCGGAGCTGGAGCCGAGCAACACCACCTACGCCTGGTTCCGCCAGGAGTCGCAGCGCCTCGCGGGCGGGGGCGCCACCCCCGCGAGCGACGACGCGGACGACGCCGACGGCACGGACGACGGCGCCGACGAGGGCAGCCCCACCGACGGCATCGGCGTGACGCCGCCGGCCACCGACCCCGGCGCCGCCCAGGACGACTGAACGGAGCGCGCCGCCCGCCGGCCCGCCCCGTGGGGCGTGGCCGGCGGGCGGCGCCGTTGGGCCCGGGAACGGGCCAGGGCCGCGCGCTACGCGCGGCTCAGCTCTTGCCCTCGAGCCAGTTGGGGCCCACGGCGGAGTCCACCTTCAGCGGCACGTCGAGCGGCAGGGCGTTGACCATCACCTCGACCGTGGCGTCGCGCACCGCCTCGGCCATCTCGGTGGGCGCCTCGAGCACCAGCTCGTCGTGCACCTGGATCAGCAGGCGCGCCTCGGCGTACTCGCGCGCCAGGCGCTCGGCGAGGCGCACCATCGCCACCTTGATGAGGTCGGCGGCGCTGCCCTGGATCACGGTGTTGATCGCCAGGCGCTCGCCCAGCAGCCGCAGGTTGCGGTTGCGCGAGCGGATCTCGTCGATGGCGCGGCGCCGGCCCAGGATGGTGGTGACGTACCCCTTCTCCTCCGCCTCCTGGATGCACTCCTGCAGGAAGCGGTCGAGGCCCGTGTAGCGCTCCTTGTACGCCTCGATGAAGGCACCCGCGTCGCGTTGCGGGATGCGCAGGGTGCGCGCCAGCCCGAACGCCGACTGCCCGAAGACGATGCCGAAGTTGACGGTCTTGGCCACGCGCCGCTGCTCGGCGTTCACCTCCTCGATGGGCACGTCGAAGATCTGGTGCGCCACGTAGGCGTGGATGTCGAGGCCCTCCCGGAAGGCGCGCGCCAGCTCGGGGTCCTGGCTGAAGTGCGCCAGCATGCGC
This sequence comes from Deinococcales bacterium, assembly GCA_012515535.1. Classification (GTDB taxonomy): domain Bacteria; phylum Deinococcota; class Deinococci; order Deinococcales; family Trueperaceae; genus JAAYYF01. Next base: position 2,201 of record JAAYYF010000150.1, on the reverse strand, counting down.
AGCTCGACCTGCGAGTAGTCGGCGGTGATGAGGCTCTTGCCCGAGCCGGCGCGGAAGGCGCGGCGGATCTCGCGGCCGGCGTCGGTGCGGATGGGGATGTTCTGGATGTTCGGGTCGGAGCTGGAGAGGCGGCCGGTGGCGGCGCCCGTCTGATGGAACGAGGCGTGCAGGCGGCCGGTGCGGCTCGCCAGGTACGACGGCAGCGGCTGCACGTAGGTGCCGAGCAGCTTGCTGAGCTCGCGGTACTCGAGCAGCAGCTGCGGCAGCGGGTGGTCGCTCTCGGAGGCGAGGCGCTCGAGCACCTCGGCGTCGGTGGAGCGCCCGGTCTTGGTCTTCTTGATCACCGGCAGGCCGAGCTTGTCGAACAGCACCTCGCCGAGCTGCTTGGGCGAGTCGGGGTTGAACTCCATGCCGGCGGCCTTGAACAGGTTCTGCTTGAGCTCCTCGAGGCGCACCGTCAGCGCCTGGGAGTACTCGCCGAGCATGCCGGCGTCGAGCTCGACGCCCTCGCGCTCCATGGCGGCGAGCACGCGCACGAGCGGCATCTCGACGTCGGCGAAGAGGTGCTGCATCGCCTCGTGCTCCCCCTCGAGGCGCGCCTTCAGCTTCTCGTAGAGGCGCCAGGTGACGTCGGCGTCCTCGGCGGCGTAGGCGGCCACCTGCGGCAGCGGCACATCGAGCATCGTGACCTGGTTCTTGCCCTTGCCGATCAGCTCGGTGATGGGGGTGGTCTTGAGGCCCAGCATGTCGCGCGCCAGGTCGTCCATGTTGTTGGTACGGCGCTCGGGGTGCAGCAGCGCGGCGGCCACCATGGTGTCGAACAGCGGCCCCGCCAGCTCGATGCCGGCGCCGTGCAGCACGTTGATGTCGTACTTGAGGTTCTGCCCCACCTTGAGGCTGCTGGGGTCCTCGAGCACCGGCTTGAGCTTGGCGGCCACCAGCCCGGGGTCGAGGTAGGCGAGCTGGCGCCCGTCCTCGAGGGGCTCGCCGGGGTCGTCGCCGCGCACCGGCACGTAGTAGCCCACGCCCGCCTCCCAGGAGAAGGCGTAGCCGACCACCTCGGCGTCGACCGCCAGCAGGCTGGTGGTCTCGGTGTCGAGGGCGTAGACGCTCCGCTCGGCGAGCTCGGCCACGAGCTCGTCCAGCTCCGCCTCGGTGACCACCACGCGCGCCTCGGTGCCGGCGTCGGCGGCCTCGCTCGGCTGGGGCGCGCCGCCCGCGCCCTCCCCGAACAGCTCGGCGAACTGCTCGGCGAAGGAGCGGAAGCCCAGCTCGCCGAACAGCGCGGTGAGCCTCTCGAGGTCGGGCTTGGCGGTGAGGCAGCCGCTGAGCTCGAACTCCATCGGCACGTCGCGGTCGAGGGTCACGAGGCGGCGCGTGAGGTCCATCTGCTCGGCGTGCGCCAGGATGTTCTGGCGCATCTTGGGCGTGAGGGCGTCGGCGTTGGCGACCACCGCGTCGGCGGTGCCGTACCGCTCGATGAGCTTCACGGCGGTCTTGACGCCCACGCCGACGGCGCCGGGGATGTTGTCGGTGGAGTCGCCGACCAGCGTCTGGATCTCCACCGCCTGCTCGGGGCCGTACCCCTTCTCGAGGCGCAGGAGCTCGTCGTCGAGCAGGTCGCCCTTGCTCGGGTCCCAGAGCTTCACCTTGGGGCTGAGGATCTGGTGGAGGTCCTTGTCCTTGCTGGCGATGCGCAGCTCGATCGGCTCGCCCTTCAGGCGCTCGGCGATGGTGGCGATGATGTCGTCGGCTTCGTAGCCCTCGAGCTCGAAGGTGGGGATGCCGAGCGCCGCGATGACCTGGCGGATGCGCTCGAACTGCACCTGCATGTCCTCGGGGCTCTTGTCGCGGTGGGCCTTGTACTCGGGGTACCAGCCCTTGCGGTGGGTGGTGGAGTCGCTGACGTCGAAGGCGATCGCCAGGTAGTCGGGCTGCTCGGCGCGCAGGACGTTGAGCAGCATCTGGGTGAAGACGTAGACCGCCTTGACCGGCTCACCGCTGGGGCTGGTGAGGTCCCGGAAGGGGGCGTAGTAGGCGCGGAAGAGCTGCGCGTGACCGTCGATCAGGTAGAACTTCTTCAAGGGAACCTCGCTGCCGCCGGCCGGCCGGCGGCCGGCCCACCGGCCGCCCAACCGTCACCGTCCGCGTAACGACAGGCGATTCTAGCATCGCCCCGGACGCCGACCCGTAGGCCCCCC
>JAAYYF010000149.1 GCA_012515535.1 Deinococcales bacterium | reverse complement strand
GCTCAGCCGGCAAGGCCTGAGCCGCGCTCAGCCGCCCAGGGCGCCGGCGTCGTCGCGCGCCGGCTCGACGTAGACGGTGCGGTGCTGCGTGAAGTGCACCGCGCCCGGCGCCCCGCCCTTCACCTTCCACACGTTCTTGCGCTGCGTGTAGTCGACCGGCACGTTGCTGGAGCGGAACGCTTCCGAGTAGCCGGCCGCCAGGCGCGCGGCGAACAGCACCGTGTCGAACGGCACCTCGGCCCCGCCCGAGCGCACGATCACGTGCGAGCCGCGGTAGCCCTGGGCGTGGAACCACAGGTCGCGCGAGCGCCCCACCTCGAAGGTGACGCGGTCGTTGTCGCGGGCGTTGCGGCCCACAACCACGTCGAAGCCGTGCGGGCCACGGAACCAGATGCCGGGGCGGTGGCTGCCGCCGCCCGGCTGGCGCCGCTCCGCGTCGGCCTCGGCCACCAGGCGCGCGAGCTCCGCGTCGTCCAGCCGCGGCAGCCGCTCGAGCTCGCGCTCCGCCGCCGCCACCGCCGCCGCCAGCTCGTCGAGCTGCGCCAACGCGCGCTCGGCGCGGCCCTCGCGGCGCTTCGCCTGGTCGTAGCGCTGCCGCGCGTTGCCGGCCGCGTCCAGCTTGGGGTCGAGCTTCAGCGTCACCGGCTGGCCGTCGAAGCCCGCGAGGCGCGCCTCGGGCGCCCCGCTCGGCACCTGGTGGGCGTAGGCCAGCAGCAGGTCGCCCTCGGCGCGCAGCGCGGCGGCCTCGTCCGCCGCCGCCACCGCGCGCTCGGCGTCGGCCAGGCGCCGGCGCGCCAGCTCCAGCGCCTTGCGCGCGCGCGTCTCGAGGCGCTGCAGCCGCTGCGCGCGCCGCTCGCTGGCGCGCAGCTCGAGCGGGCCCTCCCCGCCGCCGTACCGCTCGAGGAAGGCGGCGGGGGCGTCGACCAGGCGGCGTAGCTGGTCCACGGTGGCGTCGAGCGCGGCTCCTTCCAGCGGCGCCGTCTCGAGCGCCGCCTGCGCCGCCGGCTGAGCGCTCAGCGCCTCGACAACCGCGCGCGCCAGGGCGGCGCCCAGCAGCGGCCCTACGCCGTCGACGCGCCGACCCACCTGCGCCAGGCGCGCGCCCGCCAGCGCCTCACGCAGCACGGCGGCGTCGGCGGTGCGCGGGTCGAGCTTGGCGTACGGCGGGGGCGGCACGTAGGGCAGTCCCACGCGCAGCTCGCGGTAGCGGTTGCGCTCGGCGGTCACCTGGCGCTCCACCCCCAGGATCACCCCCGCCTCGTCGAGCAGGACCAGGTTGGCGTTGCGGCCCGTGAGCTCGACGACGAGCTCCACGGGCGGCGTGGGCACGAAGCCCTCCTCGCCCTCGAAGCGCAGGCGCAGCACGCGGTCGAGCTGCGGCTGCCGGGCCGCCACCAGCCGCCCGCCGGCGCGCGCCCGCAGCTGCTCCTGGAACGGCGAGCGAGGCCGCGCGGCCTCGGGGGCGCCGTCCAGCAGCTGCACGGCGGGGTTCGGCGGCCGGCTGGCGATGAGCAGCGAACGCTCGCCCACGAGCGGCAGCACGGCGGTGCGGTCGTCGGGGAAGCGCCACGGGAGGCGCTCGGCCGGCAGGTGGGGGGCGAGCAGGCGCAGCTGCTCCGCGATCAGGAGGCCTTCCACGGCGTCAGGGCTCTCAGTTGAGGACGCGCTCGAAGCCGCCGAGCCGCTGCTTGGCGCCCTCGACGTACTGCTTCAGGGGCAGGTACCACTCGCTGGCCACCTCGGTGTAGTCGAGGGCGGCCTTGGCGTGCTGCAGGAGGCGCGCCACGTAGCCGTCGCCCAGCTGGGCGTAGACGTCGGCGAGCATCTGCTGCGCCGCCACCCAGAAGGGGTCGCCGGGCTGGCTGGCGCTGACCGCCTGCTCGTACCAGCTGGTGGCCTCCTCCAGGCGGTAGTACTCGAACGCCACGCTGCCGAGGGTGATGCAGGCGGGGGCGGTGGCGCCCAGCTCGAGGGCCTGCTGCGCCAGCTCGGCGGCGGCGTCGAGCTCGCCGCGGCGCAGGTAGACGTCGGCGAGGTCGGCGAGCGCCTCGCCGCGGTGCGAGTACGAGGGGTCGGAGACCACCTCGGCCAGCAGCGCCTCGGCCTCGACCAGGCGGTCGGCCTCGATGAGGGCGAAGGCCGCCTCGTGCTGCGTGAAGGCGCGGTGCTCGGCCGGCGCCAGCGCCAGCGCGCTCTCGAACGCCTCGGCGGCCTCGGCGCTGCGCCCGAGGGCGGCGAGCGCCTGGGCGCTGGCGAAGACGACGCTGTAGGAGGGGCCGTCCTCGTGGTCGTCGAGGGCGGCGGCCGCGCTGAGCAGCTCGAGCGCCAGGTTGGGGTTGTCGAGCTCGAGGTGGACGCGCCCCAGCAGGTAGCGGTGCACGGCGCGCTCGCCGTCGCTCAGCAGCGCGTCGTCGATGAGCTCGAGCTCCTCGAGGGCGTCCTCGGTGCGCAGCAGCTCGACCAGCGCCCCGGCGAGGCTGAGGCGCTCGGCCCCCTGCTCGAGGGGCGGGGCCAGCTCGACGGCGCGCTCGAACGCCTCGGCGGCCTCCTCCCAGTCGCCCATCAGCTCGGCGCACTGGCCCAGCAGCGACCAGCGGCGCCACTCGAGGTAGGCGGGCAGCGCCCCCTCCTCGATGCCGGCCAGGCGCCGCGCCGCGCTCTTGGCGGCGTCGACGGCGAACAGCGCGGCCGCCGCGTGGTACGAGGCCACGGCGTAGAGCTCGAGGTCGGGCTCGGGCACGCCCTCGATCTTGGGCGCCGCGAGCTCGGTGCCCTTGAGGCCGCGCTTCACCTCGCCGACGCTGGCGCCGCGGTAGGCGGCGAACTCCCAGTAGAGGGCGCGGTAGAGGGGGTGCTCGGCGAGGTTGGGGTCGGCGGTGACGGCGTTGCGCAGGGCGGGCTGGCCGTTCTCGAGGCCGTCCTCGCCGTACAGGGCGTACAGCGCGGCCAGGTGCAGCCAGGTGGTGCCGAGGGCGTAACGGTTCGGCACGCGCCGCAACGCGCTCTCGAGCATGGCGAAGGCCACGTCGTACTGGCCCTCGGCCAAAGCCTGTCTGGCCGATTCGAGGTCGACCTGGCGCTGACGCCGGAACAGCATGGCGCTACGCTACCACGCGCTCGCGTGCTGCACGAGCCTGCCGCCACAGCCGCGGGGGCCGTGCTGCACGGGCCTCGCCGCCCTGCCGCCGGCTCTCGGACGGACGCCGCCCGGCCCCGCGGACGCCGGCCCGGCGCCCGGGCGCCGACCCCGGGGCGCGCCGGCGCTCACAGGCGCTCGACGGTGCGCGGCGCCTCGCCGGGCGCCACCGGCGGCCAGGCACGGTGGAACGACTCGACCAGCAGCCGCTCGGGCATGCGGCGCATGAAGGTCAGCACCGAGAGAGCCTGGGTGGCGTGGTGGCCGAGCGCCTGCAGCTTGAGGGCGAGGAACTCGCCGGCGTCGACGAAGTGCGTGGGCGGCAGGTAGCGCGCGTGCATCTCGGCCTCCTCGAGGAAGCCGGGGCGTTGCGGCCCGACGAACGACGCCGGGGCCGCGTAGTAGTAGAGCGCCTCGAGGCCGTGGCCGTCGCGCTGCGTGACCCGCTCCACGGCCGCGCGCACGAGCCGGCTGGTGGTGACGTGGTCGGGGTGGCCGTTGGAGCCGTTGGGCGGGAAGGTCAGCACCACCCGCGGCCGCGTGCGCTCGAGCGTCCCGACGATCGCGTCGAGCAGCTCCGCCTCGGGCACGGCGGCGAGCCCGGGGTGGGCGGGCAGGCCGCGGTCGTCGTCGGGCACGTAGTCCTGGTGGTCGAGCACGGTGACGTCGGCCACCCCCAGCACCTCGAGCGCGCTGCGCAGCTCGCGCTCGCGCACGGCCGGGAGCTCCTCGCGGCTGCACAGGCCCAGGGTGCGGCCGGCGGCGCCGCGCGTGAGGGTGAGGACGGCGGTGCGCCCGCCGCCCGTCGCCACGCGCGCCAGCAGCGCGCCGGCGCCGAAGGCTTCGTCGTCGGGGTGGGGCACGATGAGGAGGAGGTCGGTCATGGGGCCAGGGTAACGCCGCTCGCCCCGCCGCGAGCAGGGTCGGGCGGCGCCCCACTTGCCTTCCGCGCGCTTTGGAGCGATGATCGAGAGCGGGCCGGTCGCGGTATCGCGATGGGCAAGGCGTCGGCGCCTTCGCGCCGCGCACCCTCTACCCACCCGATCCTGAACCTGGACAAGCACGCGACCACGGCGGCCCACGAGAGAGAGGCTCCCTAGTTGCAGACCGACACGCAGACCGCGTCGCCCAGCTTCGACGTCCGTAGGTTCCTACCCCGCGCCTCCGACTACGACCGGCGCAGCGTGCGCTTCGACGTGCTGGCGGGCATCACCGTCGCCTTCGTGGCGCTGCCGCTGGCGCTCGGCTTCGGCGTCACGTCCGGCGCCGGCGCCACGGCCGGCATCGTCACCGCCATCGTGGCGGGCATCGTGGCCGCCATCTTCGGCGGCTCCAACTACCAGATCACCGGCCCCACCGGCGCCATGACGGCGGTGCTGCTGCCGATCGTGGCCGAGCACGGGCCGGCCGCGCTGCCCCTGCTGGGGGTGGGCGCCGGCCTGATCCTGATGGTGCTAGGACTAGCCGGGGTGGGGCGCTACGTGCGCTTCATCCCCTGGCCGGTGGTCACGGGCTTCACCAACGGCATCGCCGTGATCATCTTCCTGCAGCAGCTGCCGGCGGTGCTGGGGGTGGCGGCGCCGCGCGGCGAGCGCATCGTGCAGATCTCGTTCGAGACCGTGGCGACCTGGCTGGCCGCCCCCGGCTTCCTCACGATCCTGCTGGCGCTGCTGACGGTGGCGGTGATGCTCGCCTGGGGCAAGGTCAAGCAGCTGGCGGCGGTGCCGGGCAGCATGGCGGCCCTGGTGCTCGTGACGCTGGTGTCGCTGCTGCCGGCGTTCGACGCCGTGCCGCGCATCGGCGCCGTGCCGCGCAGCCTGCCGGCGCCGATGCTGCCCGACCTGTCGCTGCTGAGCGACGGGGTGGTGGACATGGCGCGCGCCGCGCTGGCCATCGCCGTGCTGGCCGCCCTCGAGAGCCTGCTCTGCGCCGTGGTGGCGGACGGCATGACCGTGGGCAAGCGCCACGACCCCGACCGCGAGCTGTTCGGCCAGGGGCTCGGCAACATCGCCGCCGGGCTCTTCGGCGGTCTCCCCTCCACCGCCGCCCTGGCGCGCACGGCGGTCAACGTGCGCTCGGGCGGGCGCACGCGCCTGTCGGCCATCGTCCACGGCCTCACGCTGCTGGTGGTGATCCTGTTCCTGGCGCCCCTGGCGGCGCGCGTGCCGCTGGCGGTGCTGGGCGGCATCCTGATGGTGGTGGCGGTGCGCATGGTCGAGCGCGAGGCGGCCTCCCTGATCATGCGCAGCACCAAGTCCGACGCCTTCGTGCTGCTGCTGACGATGGTCGTGACGATCCTGTTCGACCTGATCCTCGCCATCGAGGTGGGGCTGGTGGCCGCTGCGGTGCTGTTCATCGTGCGCATCAGCAAGATGTTCACCGTCGACCCGGTCTCGCTCAGCGGCGAGCCGCTGGGCGAGACCGCCGCGCCCGAGGCCGAGGAGCAGCCGCTGGACCGCAAGGTCGTGGCCTACCGCGTCGACGGCCCCATCTTCTTCGGCGCCGCCGAGCGCTTCATCGACCAGCTGCTCAAGGTCGACACCAGCATCGAGGTGGTGGTGCTGCGCCTGAGGCGCGTGCCGGTGATGGACGCCACCGGCGTGACGGCGCTGCAGGCCATCCACGACCGCCTCAAGCGCCTGGGCATCGCGCTGTTCGTCTCCGGGCTGCAGCCGCAACCGAAGGAGCTCCTGGAGCGCATGGGCGTCTACCAGGAGCTCGTCGACGACGGGGTGCGCATGTTCGCCACCACCGAGGAGGCGCTGGCGGCCGCGCGCTGAGTCAGTTGGGCGCCGCCGCCGGCGT
>JAAYYF010000148.1 GCA_012515535.1 Deinococcales bacterium | reverse complement strand
GAGGACCAGCTTCGCCAGGCCGAAGAAGATCACGATGCCGGTGACGTCGACGACCGTGGCCACGAACGGCGTCGACGACGCCGCCGGGTCGGCACCCAGGCGCTTTAGCACCAGGGGCAGCACCGAGCCCACCAGCGAGCCCCACGCCACCACGCCCACCAGCGCCAGCGCGATCGTGACCGCGATCGGCAGCCAGTGCTCGCCGTAGGCGCCGCCGAACGCCCCCACCAGGGCCACCCGCAGGAAGCCGAGCACGCCGAGGATCAGCCCGAGCGTGAGGCCGGCCACGAGCTCGCGCCGCACCACCAGCCACCAGCGCTCGATGGTGACCTCGCCCAGCGCCATGGCGCGCGTGACCAGCGCCGCCGCCTGCGAGCCGGAGTTGCCGCCCGAGGAGATGATCAGGGGCAGGAACAGCGCCAGCACCACGGCGTTGGCGATCTCCCCCTCGAAGAAGCCCATCACCGAGGTCGTGAGCGTCTGGCCCAGGAACAGCAGCACGAGCCACACCGCGCGCTTGCGCACGACGGTGGCCAGCGAGCTCGACAGGTACGGCTCCTCGAGCGCCTCGACGCCGCCCAGCAGGTGGATGTCCTCGGTGGCCTCCTCCTCGGCCACGTCGAGCACGTCGTCGACGGTGACGATGCCGACCAGCACGCCCTTGCCGTCGACCACCGGCAGCGCCGAGCGGTCGTGCTTGCGGAAGAGCGCGACCGCCTCCTCCTGGTCGTCGGTGGCCCTGAGCGCCACGAACTGCTCGTCCATCATGTCGCGCATGCGCGTGGTGGGCTCCACCAGCAGCAGCTCGCGCATGCGCAGGTCGTCGATCAGCACGCCGCCGGGGCCGGTGACGTACACCACGTTGAGGGTCTCGGAGTCGCGGCCGAACTTGCGGATGTGCTCCAGGGCGTCGGTGACGGTCCAGTCGGGCTTCACCGCCACGTAGTCGGGGGTCATCAGGCGCCCGATCGACTCCTCGGGGTAGTTGAGGAGCTCGACCGCCACCCGGCGCTCCTCGGGGTCCAGCAGGTTAAGCAGGCGGCGCGTGACCTTGCCGGGCAGCTCCTCGAGCAGCGCCGTGCGGTCGTCGGCCGACATCTCGTTCATGATGGCGGCCACCTCGCGGTCGCCCAGGCCGCGCAGCAGCCGCTCCTGGGCGGCGACGCTGAAGTACTCGAAGGTGTCGCGCGCCCGCTCCTGGTCCAGCAGCCGGAAGAGCACGGCCTCGACCTCGTCGGGGGCGCGCTCGAGCACCTCGGCCACGTCGGGGACCGGCAGCTCGTGGAGCCGCGCGTGCAGCGCCTCGAAGCGGCGCGCGGCCAGGAGCGCCTGCAGCTCGTCGACCAGCGACCCGATGTCGACGTCTACCTCGGGCATGCTGCTCCCTCCTCACCCACGAGACCGGTCGGGCGCGTCGGCCGTGCCGGCTCGGTCGAGCACGAACGCACGAGCATACCGCTTGTGCCAGCCCGCACGAACGTTCCGCTTGTACCTTCTGGCACTATCGTCATGCTCGTGCCAGCTCGCACTAGCAACGTCTTCGTGACCCCAGGCACGACCGGACCGCGCGCGCCCCTCCGCGCGACCCTTACGCCAGCGCCGGCCCACGCGCCCGCGCCCCACGCGCCCCGCGACGTGCCCCGAACGGCCGCCGCCACCAGCCCGGAGCCGGCGCCCGCCGGACGGTCGCCACCGCCACCGCCGAACGGTGCCTCGACCTGGGAACCCGCCGCCGGCCGCATCCCGTCCGCCTAGTTCAGCTCGTCGAGCGTGAGCCGGAACGACGGCACGAACGTCTCGAGGAAGTAGCGGAGCGCCGGGTCGGGGTCCTGCTGCAGCTCCTTGAGGATCGACTGCTCCGCCTTCTGGAACTCCTCGTTGCCGGCCTTCGCCTCCTCGAGGCACTTCAGGTAGGCGCAGATCTTGTCGGCCTGCTTGACCACGCGCCACGCCGCCTCGTCCCGCTCCTGGTGGAAGAACAGGTCGTTGTAGTCCTCGCGCAGCTCCTCCGGCAGCATCGCCAGCAGGCGCTTCCTGGCCACCGTCTCGATGTCGAACAGCGCCTCCTTGATGCTAGGGTTGAAGTACTTGATGGGCGTGGGCACGTCGCCGGTGATGACCTCCTCGGCGTCGTGGAAGACCGCCAGGAGCGCGGTGCGGTCGGGGTCGACGTTCCCGCCGTACCTGCGGTTGCCGATCACCGCCAGGCCGTGCGCGATCATCGCGACCTGCAGGCTGTGCTCCTGGGTGTTCTCCGGGCGGGTGTTGCGCATCAGGCCCCACCGCTGGATGAACTTCATGCGGGCGAGGTAGGCGAAGAAGTGGCTGGTCACCACGTCATCGTACCGAAGCGCGCCCCGCGCCGACGCGCGCGCCGCGCCCCGCGTGGGAAAGGCCGCAAAGCCGCTCTGTAGGTTATGAAACAATCCATTGACGCGGACCCCGCCCGTACGTAGGCTCACCCCGTAGGAGGACTCACGTGAAGCGTCTCGCCCTCATCCTCACCGGCGCCCTCGCCGTGCTGCTCGGCGCCTGCGCCCCGTCGACCGACATCACCATGCGCGTGCCGGTCCAGGTCCTGGCCGTGACCGTGCCCCAGACCATGGGCGACACCGTCGTCGTGCAAGGCCGCAACCTCGGCGATGGCCGCACGGGTGGCGAGAGAGCCAACTACGTCCTCTTCGCCCGCACGCCCGACGCCCGCGACGGCCAGCGCGTGCAGGTGCTCTCCTGGACCCCGAACCGCATCGAGTTCGTCTCCCCGGACGAGGCCGGCACCGGCTGGCTCATCGTGGTCGCCAACGGCGTGCGCGGCGAGGCGTTCCCCATCAGCCTGCCGTAACGGACCCGAAGAGAACCGACCGCCACCGGGGCCGCGTCCGCGCGGCCCCGCGCCTTTGTGGGCCCCAGCCACCGGGTGTACACTCGGCCACTATGAAGCTGCAGGCCGTCAAAGGCACGAACGACATCCTCCCCGAGCAGGACGCTCGGTGGCGCTCGGTGGTCGACGCCGCCGCCGAGGTGCTGGGCACCGCCAGCGCCGGGCGCCTCACCACGCCGATCTTCGAGCACGCCGAGGTGTTCGAGAAGTCGGTCGGCGACTCCGCCGACCTGGTGGTGCAGAAGGAGATGTACACCTTCGAGGACCGCGGCGGCCGGCGCCTCAGCCTGCGCCCCGAGTTCACCGCCGCCGTGGTGCGCGCCTTCATCCAGCACGGCATGCACACGCGCCCGCTGCCCGTGAAGCTGTGGAGCGCCGGCCCCGCCTTCCGCGCCGAGAACGTGCAGCGCGGGCGCTACCGCCAGTTCCACCAGGTGAACCTCGAGACCATCGGCAACGCCACGCCCCTGGCCGACGCCGAGGCCATCGAGCTCCTCTACCGCACGCTGGCGCGCGCCGGCCTCACGCGCCACCGCATCCAGCTGGGCTCGGTCGGCGACCCCGAGGACCGCGCCGCCTACAACGCCTACCTGCGCGAGGCGCTCGCGCCGCACGCCGCCGAGCTCTCGGAGGCGAGCCGCGAGCGCCTGCGCCTCAACCCCATGCGCGTGCTCGACAGCAAGGACGCCCGCGACCAGGAGCTGATCGCGGGCCTCAAGCGCCCCCTCGAGCTGCTGGGCGACGAGGCGCGCCGCCACTTCGACGCGGTGGCCGGCTACCTCACCGCGTGGGGCGTGCCGTTCGAGGTCGACGACAGCATCGTGCGCGGCCTCGACTACTACCGCCGCACCGCCTTCGAGGTGCACTACGTGGGCATCGGCGCCCAGTCGGCGCTGGGCGGCGGCGGCCGCTACGACGGCCTGGTGGAGCTGCTGGGCGGCCCGCAGCTGCCTGGCATCGGCTGGGCGTTCGGCATCGAGCGCGTGCTCGACGCGCTCGAGCAGGAGGGGCGCGGCGAGGCCGCCGTGGAGGGCCCGGTGCTCTTCCTCGTGCCGCTCGACGACGCGGCCGTGGGCGAGGGCGCCGCGCTGGCGCGCCGCCTGCGCGAGGCGGGCCTGCGCGTCGAGTTCGCCTACCAGCGCCGCAACCCCGGCAAGGGCCTGAAGGACGCCGACCGCGCCGGCGCGCGCTACGCCGCTCTGCGCGGTGGCAGCGAGCGCGAGCGCGGCGTGTGGCAGCTCAAGGAGCTCGCCAGCGGCGAGCAGCGCGAGGTGCGCGAGGACGAGCTCGCCCCCCTGCTGCAGGCGGGCGCCCCCGGCGCCACGAAGGAGCTCTGATACGCTCGTGAGCATGAGGACCCACGACTGCGGGGCGCTCCGCGCGAGCGACGTCGGCAAGCAGGTGCGGCTGCAGGGCTGGGTGAACCGCCGCCGCGACCTCGGCGGTCTGGTGTTCGTCGACCTGCGCGACCGCCACGGCATGACCCAGGTGGTCGTCGAGCCCGACGACGCCGCTGCCTTCGCCGCCGCCGAGGGCGTGCGCAGCGAGTACGTGGTGGAGGTGGAGGGCACGGTGCGGCTGCGTCCCGAGGGGCAGCGCTCGCAGCGCCTGGCCACCGGCGAGGTGGAGGTAGTGGCGAGCGCCCTCACCGTGCTCTCCCCCGCCCGCACGCCGCCGTTCCTGGTCGACGGCTCCGTCGACGCCTCCGAGGTCAGCGAGGACCTGCGCCTGAGGTACCGCTACCTCGACCTGCGGCGCCCCGAGGCGCTGCGCCCGCTGCTGGTCCGCCACCGCGTCGTCAAGGCCATCTGGGACTTCCTCGACGCGCGCGGCTTCACCCAGGTCGAGACGCCGCTGCTGACGCTGAGCACCCCCGAAGGGGCGCGCGACTTCCTGGTGCCCGCCCGCCAGGCGCCGGGCTCGTTCTACGCCCTTCCCCAGTCGCCGCAGCTCTTCAAGCAGCTGCTGATGATCGCGGGCCTGGACCGCTACTTCCAGGTCGCGCGCTGCTTCCGCGACGAGGACCTGCGCGCCGACCGCCAGCCCGACTTCACCCAGCTCGACCTGGAGATGTCGTTCGTGGACGAGGACGACGTGCTGGCGCTCAACGAGGAGCTGATGGCACACGTGGTGCGCGAAGCCATCGGCGCCGAGGTGGCCACGCCGTTCCCGCGCCTGAGCTACCGCGAGGCCATGGAGCGCTACGGCTCCGACAAGCCCGACGTGCGCTTCGGCTTCGAGCTGCTCGACGTCTCCGCCACGCTGGCGAACAGCGGCTTCCGCGGCTTCTCCGCCGCGCTCGAGGCGGGCGGGGTGGTCAAGGCGCTGCTGGTACCGGCCGAGCAGGCCGCGCCGCTCACGCGGAAGGCGCTCAGCGAGCTCGAGGAGCACGCCAAGCGCCACGGCGCCAAGGGGCTGGCGTGGCTCAAGCGCACCGCCGAGGGCTTCAGCGGCCCCGCCGCCAAGTTCCTCTCCGACGCCGAGACCGCCGCGCTGGCCGAGCTGGCCGGCGGCGAGGGCGCCACGCTGCTGCTGGTGGCCGACGAGTGGAAGCGCGCCAGCACCGCGCTCGGCGCCGTGCGCCTGCGCCTGCCGGGGCTGCTGGGCCTCGAGCTCGACGACGCCCAGCTGGCGTTCCTGTGGGTGGTCGACTTCCCGCTGCTCGAGCTCGACGACGACTCGGGCGCCTACACCTACATGCACCACCCGTTCACGCGCCCCCGCGACAGCGACCTGGAGCTGATGGAGAGCGACCCGGGCAGCGTGCGCGCCCACGCCTACGACCTGGTGCTGAACGGCTCCGAGGTGGGCGGGGGCAGCCTGCGCATCCACCGCCTCGACGTGCAGGAGCGCATGTTCGCCGCGCTCGGCTTCTCGCGCGAGGAGGCGCGGCGCCGCTTCGGCTTCTTCCTGGAGGCGCTGGCGTACGGCGCCCCGCCGCACGGCGGCATCGCCTGGGGCCTCGATCGGCTCGTGATGCTGCTGGCCGGCACCGGCAGCATCCGCGACACCATCGCGTTCCCGAAGAACCAGCGCGGCGCCGACCCGCTCACCGGGGCGCCGGGGCCCGTCGACGCGGAGCAGCTCGCCGAGCTCGGCCTGGCCCTGAAGCCCGCCGAGCCGGGCTCCCGATGATCCCGCTCGTCGTCCTGGACCTCGACGGCACCATCATCGGTGCCAGCGGGCAGGTCGACCAGTGCGTGTGGGACGCCGCCGAGGCGGCGGTGGAGGCGGGCGTCAAGCTCGCGGTGTGCACCGGCCGCCCCGGCTTCGGGGCGGCGCAGAGGATCGCCCAGCGCCTGGGCGCCGGCAACCCGCACGTGTTCCAGAGCGGCGCGCACGTGGGCTACACCGACGGCCGCACCGTCAAGGTGGTGTCGCTCAAGGAGAGCGACACGCGCCAGCTGATCGAGGCGTCGCGCCGCCACGGCGTGGTGCTGGAGCTCTACACCCCCGACTCGCTCTACGTCGAGCGCTCCACGCCCCTGTCGCAACGCCACGCCGCCACCATCGGCGTCACCGCCATCGTGCGCGACCTGGAGCAGGTGGCCGCCACCGAGCCGGTGGTGCGCGCCCAGTGGGTGGTGCCGCTGGGCGAGGAGGCCGCCATCGTCGAGGAGGCTCCGGCCGACCTGCAGCTGTCGCACGCCGTCAGCCCCGCGCTGCCCGACATCGCCTTCGTGAGCCTCACGCGCGAGGGGGTGTCGAAGGCCAGCGCCGTGGCGCTGCTGGCCGAGCAGCTGCGCCTCGACCTCGCCCAGGTGATGGCCGTGGGCGACACCGACGGCGACCTGCCGATGCTGCGCGTGGTGGGCCACCCGCGGGTGATGGCGAACGCCACCCCGGAGCTGCTGGCGGAGTTCCCCAGCGTCGGCCACGTCGAGGCGTGCGGCGCGGTGGAGGCCCTGGAAGAGGCGATCGCCGCCGCCGGCGGACTGATACACTCGCGTCCATGAGCTACACCCCCATCGCCCGGCTCCCGCAGCACGTCGGCGACACCGTCACGGTCGCCGGCTGGCTCACCAACCTCCGCTCGAGCGGCAAGATCGCCTTCCTGCAGCTGCGCGACGGCAGCGGCTTCGTGCAGGGGGTGGTCGCCAAGAACGACGTCGCCGAGGAGGTCTTCGAGCGCGCGCGCCACCTGACCCAGGAGTGCAGCGTGCTCGTCACGGGCAGCGTGCGCGCCGACGAGCGCGCCCCCAGCGGGGTGGAGCTGGCCGTGACCGGGGTCGAGGTGGTCGGCGAGAGCACCGACTACCCCATCACGCCCAAGGAGCACGGCGTCGACTTCCTGTTCGAGCACCGCCACCTCTACCTGCGCCACCGGGCGCCGTGGGCGATCCTGCGCGTGCGCGACGAGGTGGAGCGCGGGGTGCACGAGTTCTTCGGCGAGCGCGGCTTCGTGCGCTTCGACTCGCCGGTGTTCACCCCGTCGGCCGCCGAGGGCACCACCAACCTGTTCGAGATCGACCTGTTCGAGGAGGACAAGGCCTACCTGGCCCAGACCGGCCAGCTGTACGCCGAGGCCGGCGCGATGGCGCTCGGCAAGGTGTACACCTTCGGGCCCACCTTCCGCGCCGAGAAGAGCAAGACGCGCCGCCACCTGCTCGAGTTCTGGATGCTCGAGCCCGAGGTCGCCTACCTGGACCACGAGGGCAACATGGCGCTGCAGGAGGAGATGGTCGCCTACCTGGTGGGGCGCGTGCTGGAGCGGCGCGCCGCCGAGCTGGAGTCCCTGGGCCGCGACCCGAAGAAGCTCGAGCCCACCGCCGAGGGGGGCTTCCCGCGCATCAGCTACGACGAGGCCATCGAGTACCTCAACGCGCGCGGCGAGGCGCTGACGTTCGGCGACGACTTCGGCGCGCCGCACGAGACGATGCTCGGCGAGCGCTACGACCGTCCCGTGTTCGTCGAGAAGTGGCCCACCGAGGCCAAGGCGTTCTACATGGAGCCCGTGCCCGGCGACCCCACGCGCGTGCTGGCCTCCGACATGATCGCCCCCGAGGGCTACGGCGAGCTGATCGGCGGCTCGCAGCGCATCCACGACCTGAAGCTGCTGGAGGAGCGCATCGACCAGCACGGCCTGCCGCGCGAGGCGTTCGAGTGGTACCTCGACCTGAGGCGCTACGGCACGGTGCCGCACTCGGGCTACGGCATGGGCCTCGAGCGCTTCCTCGCCTGGGTCACCGGCGTGCAGCACATCCGCCAGGTCATCCCGTTCCCGCGCATGCTCACGCGCATGTACCCCTGAGCCGAGCGGCTGAGACGCAGCGGGGCGCCGCCTAGCGCCCCGCGCCGAGCTCGGACGCCACCGCCACGTGCCCCAGCAGTGTGTCGGTCGGGCGCCCGTCGCGCAGGAACACCACCTGCGCCATGCCGTTGCGCTGGGCGGTGCCGACCAGCGAGCGCAGCAGCGCGCTCTCCTGCTCGACGCTCACGCCCACCGGCTCGGGCACGCGCACGTCGACCACCAGCGTGGTGCCGCTGACGAACAGGCGCGGCACCGGCAGCGCCGCCGGCCACACCCCTTGCTCGAACGAGAGCTGGCGCAGCTCGGCGAAGACCGCCGTCAGCCGCGCGGTGTCGCCCTCGGGCAGCGGCAGCGTCACGCTGCGCTCGCGCTCGAGGCCGAGCTCGTCGACCACCACCACCGTGACCTGCTGCTCGCGCAGCGTGGGGCTCGGCACCTCCAGGTCGATGACCGCGCGCGGGGGCGGCTCGCGCCGCGGCACCGACAGCGCGAGGCCGAGCGCGGCGATCAGCAGCAACAGCGCGACGAGCACCTGGGGGCGGGCGAGGGCGACGAGGAGACGCTCCTTCAACGGCCCTCCAGCCCGAGGCTGCCGGCGTCGACGAGCTGCGCCAGGGCGTCGGCGAGGCGCTCGGGCAGCCCGTCGGAGGCGAGGTCGGCGGCGGAGAACTCGAGCAGCAGCCCGCGCCCGGCCGCGCCGCCGAGCACCTGCAGCGGCGCCCCGGCCACCACGCCGGCGCGGTAGCCGGCGATGGCGCTGAGGCGCGCCGCCAAGCCCTCGGCGGTGCGGCGCCCCACGTCGAGGTCGGGCACCAGCCCCAGCAGCAGGCGCCGGCGCAGCTCGTCGGTGCCCGGCTGCCGGAGCGCCGCGCCGGCGTTCTCGCGCACCGCCATCTCCAGGCTCTGCACGTTGGCGGCGTCGCCCAGGTAGTAGGCGCGGTACTCGCCGAGGGGCAGGTCGGCGGCGTGGAGCGAGAGGAACAGGTCGGCGCCGACGCCGGCGCGGGAGCGCTCGTCGACCCCGAGGGCGTGGCCGCTGTCGCGCGTGAGCGTGACCGACATGCCGCGCGCCCGCAGCGCCGCCGCCAGGCGCTCGGCGAAGCCGAGGGTGAGCGTCGCCTCCGAGCCGAACGCCGCCGTGACCACGCCGCTGTCGGCGCCGCCGTGGCCGGGGTCGAGCACCACGCGCACCTCCGGGCCGCGGCGCGCGCCGGGGGCGGTGAACGTGACGTTGAGGCGGAAGCCGCGGCCGTCGGGCACGGCGTAGACGTCGTACCCCACGCCCGGCTCCAGCTGCACGCGCACCTCGGTGGCGCCGCCGCTCGCGGCGACGGTGGCGAGGGTGAAGCTCTCCCCCTCCACGGGCGGCAGGCGCACCTCCACGTCGGTGCGCTCCAGGTAGACGTGCAGGGTGCCGAGCGGCTCGTTGAGGTAGGTGGTGTAGCGCACCGGGGCGCTGATGGCCAGCTCCAGGCGCTCGGCGTGGCCGTCGCCGTGGCGCATGGCCGTGAGGCGGCCGCGCGGCTGCACCACCACCACGGTGTCGTTGGCGCTCATGTACGTCACGCTGGCGCCGAGCGCCTCCGACACCGGCTTCACCGGCACGAACAGCTCGCCGTCGCGGTGCACCGCGGCCCCGCCGGGCACCGGGCGCCCGTCGAGCCACAGCGCGTCGCCGCCGCCGACGGCGTCGGCCGGGTCGGCGACCACGCGCACCTGCAGCACGCGCCCGCCGACGACGAGGGTGGCCACCTCGGCGCTGCCGTCGTAGGCCAGGGTGGCGCCGAGCGCCTGGGCCAGCGCCGCCGCCGGGGCGTAGCTGGTGCCGGGCACCAGGGTGGTGTCGTTGCCGCTGATCGGCCGCCCGTTCACGACCAGGCCCGACTGCGCGAGGGCGGCGCCGGCCAGGAGCAGCAGCAGCGCCACCAGGTACCGGGCGGGCCTCACGAACCCTTCCTCTCGCGCGCCAGGGCGCGCTCGATCTCGCGCTTGGCGTCCTGCTTGGCGGCGCTCTCGCGCTTGTCGTGGAGCTTCTTGCCGCGCGCCAGCGCCAGCTCGAGCTTGGCCCAGCCGTCCTTGAAGTAGAGGCTCAGCGGCACCAGGGTGAGGCCCCGGCGCTCGAGCGCGCGCTCGATCTCTTCGATCTCGCGGCGGTTCAGGAGCAGGCGCCTTCGGCGCGTGGGCTCGTGGTTGTTGTAGCTCGCCTCGCGGTAGACGGGGATGGTCATGTTCTCGATGAACACCTGCCCGCCGTCGACCTTGGCGTACGCCTCGGCGATCGAGCCTCCCCCCTGGCGCAGCGCCTTCACCTCGCTGCCGGTCAGCTCCAGCCCGGCCTCGTAGCGGTCGAGCAGCTCGTAGTCGTGTGAGGCCCGTCTGTTGCGTAGCATGGTCATCTCCGGCCGCCATCTTAGCCCCCGTCAGCGGGCCGGCGCCCGCCGCCGGGAGGCGCCTCCCGCCGAGCACGCCCAGGGCGCCGCGCCGGCCCCGAGCGCCGCGCGAGCGGGGCCGCGCCCGCCACGAGCGCGGTCAGTCGAGCAGCGCGCCCACGTCCTGCGGGTCGACGTCGATCAGCAGCTTGGCGCCCGGGTAGCCGCGGGGCAGCTCCGCCAGCAGCGCCTCGAGGCGCGCCTCGTCGGCGGCGCGCAGCAGCACGTTGAACACGAAGCGGCCCCTAAGGCGCTCCACCGGGGCGCTGGCGGGGCCCAGCAGCTCGCTCTCGAACGCGCCGGCCGTGACGAGCGCGTCGGCGGCGCGCTGCGCCGCGGCCAGGGCGCTGCCGCGGTCGCGGGCGGTGAACTGCAGCTTCGCCAGCGTGCTGAAGGGCGGGTAGCCGAAGCGCTGGCGGCGCTCGAGCTGGCGCCCCAGCAGCCCCTCCAGCGCCGCCTCGGGCTCGGGCGCCGTCAGGGCGGCGAGGAGCTCGTGCTCGGGGGCGTGCGTCTGCACCACCACCAGCGGGCGGCGCTCGCCGCCCAGCTCCACCAGGCGCAGCAGCGTGCGGGTGGCCTCCTCCTCGGCGCGGAAGTCGGCGGCGGCCAGGTGGGTGTCGAAGTGGGTGACGCCCACCAGCGACAGCAGCGGCAGCGGCGGCAGCGACAGCAGCGCCAGCGTGCCCACCACCACCCCGGGCTCGCCGGCGAGGAGCGGGGCCAGGTCGTCGCGCTGGTCCTTGTCGTAGCGGTAGACCGGGAAGCCCTGCAGCGAGCGCGCGAGCTGCGAGGCGATCCACTGGGTGCCGGCGCCGCGCAGCGGCCCGAGCTCGGTGCCGCCGCAGTCGGGGCAGCGGTCGGGCGGGCGCTCCTCGTGGCCGCACTGGTGGCAGAGCAGCCGCGAGCGCTCGCGGTGGTAGCGCAGCGTGAGGTCGCAGTTGGGGCACGGCGCCTGCCAGCCGCAGTCGGGGCAGCCGAAGGCGCCGGAGAAGCCGCGGCGCGGCGCGAGCAGCACCGCCTGGCGCCCGCGCTCGCGCACCTGCGCCAGGGTGCGCTGCAGGTCGGGGTGCACCGGCCAGTTGCCGCCGTCGTTCAGGTCGGCCAGGTGGAGGCGCAGGCGCGGCAGCGGCAGCGCGCGGCGCGCGCCGGGCGGCACCCAGGCCGCCAGCTCGGGGCCGGCGGCGAGGTCGAGGTAGGTGACGGCGGCGCCTGCGGCGCCGGCGAGCTGGCGCGCCGCCTTGGGAAGCAGCAGGCGCGCGCCGGCCTGCAGCTTGTAGGCCGGGCTGCCGGCGTCGAGCAGCACCACGCGCCCCAGCGCCGGCAGGGGCGCGAGCAGCGCCAGGTAGGTGCCCACCAGCAGCTGCGGGCCCCCGCGCGCGAGCTCGCGCCACAGGCGCGCGCGCTGCGCCTCGCTGGCGTCGCCGGTCAGCAGCGCCACCGGGAAGCGCGTGGCCAGCAGCGAGGCGGTGGCGGTGGCCTGCGCCTGCTCGGGGGCCAGCAGCAGCACCGAGCGGCCCGCCGCCAGGTCGGCCGCGAGGCGCGGCGCCAGCGCCGCCAGCCGCTCGCGGCGCGAGCCGCCCACCAGGGCGCCGTCGCCTTCCGGCGGCACGTGCTCGGGCGCGGGCTCGGGGAGGCTCTCCTCGGTGAGGGGCGGGGCGGGCAGGGGCGGCTCCTCGACCGGCAGCTCCGCGTAGCCGGCGTAGCCGCGCGCCACCAGGCTGCGCACGCTGCTGTCGGACACGCCCGCCTCGCGCGCCAGCTCGGCGCCGCTCTCGACGCTGCCCAGCTCCAGCAGCCGCTCGAGGGCGCGCCGCTGCGGCTCGCGCCGCGCGCCCTCCAGCCCCTCGTCGGGCTCGCCCAGGGGCACGAGCGCGCGCCTGACGCGCGGGCGCTCCACGCCGCGCTCGTCGACGAGCCCCTGCTGGCGCAGGAACTCGAGCGCCTTGCCGGGCACCGCGGCGGCGTCGAGCCAGCGCTCGAGCGGCAGGCTCTCCCCCGGCGCGACCTCCTCGAGCACCCCCGCGGCCTCGGCGCGCAGCCTGACGCCGTGCGCCAGCTCGGGGTGCAGGCCGGGCGGGTTCAGGGTGGCCAGCACCAGGCCCGGCGGCACGCCGACGGCGCGCGCCATGCGCCCCAGCGCCTGCAGGGCCGCGGGCGTGAGCCACTCGGTGCCGTCGAAGACGTGGAGCACGTGGCGCAGCTCGAGGCCGCGCCCGGCGTCGACCATGCGCTGCCCCGCCACCACGCCCACGCGCACGCCGCCCTGCCACGGCACCACCACGCGCTGGCCGGGGCGCGCCTCGGCGCCCTGCAGCGGCGGCAGGTAGGTGAGCGCGGGCAGCGGCAGCGGCAGCAGCACGTCGAGGGCGAGGGGCACGCGTCAGTCTAGCCCTCGCGCCCCGGCGCGGCCCACCGCCACGAGGCGCTGGCTCAGCCGCGCGTCCAGGTCTTGAGGCCCTCCACCAGCGTGGCGCGCGCGCCCGGCTCGCCCGGGAGGCGCGTGTCGGCGGCCGGCAGCAGCACCGTGAACACCGAGCCCTCGCCGAGGCGCGACTCGACCTCGACGGTGCCGCCGTGCTGCTGCACCAGCCACTTGACGATCGCAAGGCCGAGGCCGGAGCCGTTGCCGCGCCCGCTGCGGGCGCCGTCGACGCGGAAGAAGCGGTCGAACAGGTGCGGCAGCGCCTCGGGCGGGATGCCCGAGCCGTCGTCGAGCACCTCGAGGCGCACCTGATGGCGCTCGACGCTGATGGTGATGTTGACGTTCTCGGCGCCGGCGTTGATGGCGTTCTGCACCAGGTTCAGCACCACCTGCTTGAGGCGCGTGGGGTCGCCATGGACCTCCGCCAGCGGCGTGCGCGAGCTGACCGTGACGTTGGCGCCCTTCGCCACCGGCGCCACCTCCTTGCGCACGGTCTCGGCCACCTCCACCAGGTTCATGGGCTCGAGGTCGACGGTGAAGCCGGCGTCGGCGCGCGCCAGCTCGAGCAGGTCGTTGACCAGCTTGGCCATGCGCTCGGCCTCGCGCTGGATCACCTCGAGCGAGTCGAGCTGGTCGGCGGTGGGGTGGGTGCGCCTGAGCAGGTAGCTGACGTGGCCGCCGATGGCCGTGACCGGGGTGCGCAGCTCGTGGCTGGCGTCGGCCGTGAAGCGGCGCTGCGTCTCGAACGACTCCTGCAGGCGGTCGAGCATGTGGTTGATGCTCACCGCCAGGTCGCGGATCTCGTCACGGTTGTGCGGCACCGGCACGCGGCGCGACAGGTCGGAGCCCGACACGTGCCCGGCCGCCTCAGTGACGTTCTTGAGCGGCCCCAGCACGCGCTCGGAGAGCAGCCACACGCCCAGGGCGAAGAACAGGAACGCCACCAGCACCGTCAGCATCAGGTCGCGCTGCAGCTGGTCGAGGGTGGCGTTCATGAGGCTCACCGGGATGCCCACCAGGAACGCCGCCTGGAACGCCCGCCCCTGCGCCGGGAAGTCGATGCGCCCCAGGCGGGCCATCAGGCGCACGGACTCGTCGTTTAGCGTCACCGAGGCCGCCACCTCGCCCTCCTCGAGCAGCGTCTGGAGGGCGCTGTCGCTCAGGGTGGTGACGAGGTTGCTGTTGGAGAAGTTCGAGTACGAGACGCCCGAGCGGATCTGCGCCACCGTCTCGGGGCGGCGCTCGGCGCCCACGATGAGGATCTGGTAGTAGGTGTTGCTCGGCAGCTTCTGCAGGCCCTCGGCGATGGTGCTCTCGCCGCTCGTGATCTCGGCCAGCGCGCTCTCGGCGCGGTCCGCGACCCCGGCGCTGAGGGAGCGCTCCGTGAGCAGGTAGACCGATGCGGCCACGGCCGAGAGGATCACCGCGATGAACGCCCCGAAGACCAGCGTGAGCTGGAGCCGCAGCCTCACTCCCGTGCTACTCCTCGCGCAGGACGTAACCCACGCCGCGAACCGTGTGGATCAGGCGCCGCTCGCCCTCCTGCTCCAGCTTACGCCTGAGGTAGCCCACGTAGACGTCGACGACGTTGCTGCCCCCCGTGTACTCGGGCCACACCTTCTCCTCGATCTCGAAGCGGTTGAACACCTTGCCGGGGTTGCGGGCGAACAGCTCGAGCAGCTCGAACTCCTTGGCCGACAGCTCGATGCGGCGCCCGTCGCGGAACACCTCGCGCCCGTCGAGGTTCATGACCAGGTCGGCGACGCGCACCTCGCCGGTGACGGCGGGGTTCACGCGCCGCAGGTGGGCGCGCACGCGCGCCAGCAGCTCCTCGATCGAGAACGGCTTCACGAGGTAGTCGTCGGCGCCCGAGTCGAGGCCCGTGACCTTGTCGTCGACGGAGTCCTTGGCGGTCAGGATGATGATCGGCGTGTTGCTCGTCTTGCGGATGCGGCGCGCGACCTCGAGGCCGTCGAGCACGGGCAGCATCAGGTCGAGCACCACCAGGTCGGGGTTCAGCTCGCGGAACTTGGAGAGGCCCGTGACGCCGTCGTAGCTGACGACCGTCTCGTAGCTCTCGGCCTGGAGCTCCAGGTCGATGAACTTGGCGATCTCCTTCTCGTCCTCGACGATCAAGATCAGCGGTTTACGCTCCATGACGCGCATGATGCCACCTGCTCTCATGAGAGTCTTGATTGAGTTGTGAGGAGTATATGAGGGTGGCGCCCGCCGCGCGGGTACCTGCGCCCGCCGGCCCCCGTGCCCCGAGGGGCGCGACACGGTTAGAGTAGGACGGCAACTCTCGGACCAGGGAAGGCATCGCACGAAGAGGCTATATGGACAAGAACGATCAGAACGGCCGCTCGGGCAAGCCGCGCGGCAAACCGGACGCCGCCCCCCACCCCCGGCGGTTCACGCTGCCGCGGGGCTACGGGGCCAACGAGCGCGTCGCTATCTTCATCGACGGCAGCAACCTCTACAACGGCATGCGCGAGAACCTGCGCAACACGCGCGTGAACCTCGCCGAGCTCATCCAGCAGCTCCTGCGCGAGCGGCCCCTCTACCGCACGTACTACTACAACGCCCCGCTCACCGACGACTACGACGAGGAGCTCCGCGACGGCCAGTCGCGCTTCTTCGAGTCGCTCAGGCGCATCCCCTACGTCACGGTGCGGCTCGGCAAGCTGCACCGCCGCCCCGACGGCTCGACCGTCGAGAAGGGCATCGACGTCGCCATCGCCGTCGAGGCGCTGTCGCTGGCGTTCCAGGACGCCTACGACACCGCGCTGCTGGTGTCCGGCGACGGCGACTACGTGGAGCTGGTCGAGGCTCTCAAGCGCTACGGCAAGCACGTCGAGTGCGCCATGTTCCGCAACCAGTCGGCGGGCACGCTGCTCGAGCACGTCGACGTGTTCCAGAACCTCGACGAGCTCGACTGGAGCCGCATCCTGTTCTGACGCCCAGGCCCGCCGCCCCGCTGGGTTAGCGCTGGGTTAACAACCACCGTCCCCAGCGGCTCCGGCCTGGGTTCGCGAGTGCTATCATCGGCCCGTCACCGCTCCTGGTGAGAGTCAAGCCCCGCACGAGAGGAAGTCGTTACCTTATGCGCAAACTGATCATCCTTCTGGCAGCAGCCCTCTTCACCGTCGGCATGGCGCAGGACTACGTCCTGGGCATCGTCTACGACGCGGGCGGCAAGTTCGACGGCTCGTTCAACGAAGGCACCTGGCGCGGCGTCGAGCGCGCGCAGCAGGACCTGCAGGCCGAGGGCTACGAGGTCGAGGTCGTCGAGTTCGAAGGCTCGCCCGACACCGCCGCCGAGGGCCAGCGCCGCATCGCCCTCGAGGGCGCCGAGCTCATCGTCGCGCCGGGCTTCCTCCAGGCCGACGCCGTCACGGCCGTGGCCGCCGAGTTCCCGCGCACCGCGTTCGTGATCCTCGACGCCGTCGCCGAAGGCGACAACGTCCGCAGCGTGCTCTTCAAGGAGCAGGAAGGCAGCTTCCTCGTCGGCTACATCGCCGGCAAGCTCACCCGCACCGGCGTCGTCGGCTTCGTGGGCGGCATGGACGTGCCCCTCATCCGCGCCTTCGACCTCGGCTACCAGGAAGGCGTCAAGGCCGCCTGCGCCGACTGCACCATCATCAGCAACTACGTGGGCGTGACCGACGCCGCCTGGAACGACCCGGCGCGCGCCATGGAGCTCGCCTCCACCCAGAACGCCCAGGGCGCTGACATCATCTACGCCGCCGCGGGCGCCTCCGGCAACGGCGTGATCAACTTCGTCAACGACAAGATGTGCTTCGTGCCGAGCGTCCCGACCCGCGAGACCCCCATCGACGCGCAGCTCGAGAACATCGCCAAGCCGGCCGGCTGGGACGCCAAGTGCGGCGAGAACGCCAAGCCGATCTTCTTCATCGGCGTCGACAGCAACCAGAACCCGTTCGGTGACACCGACGGCGACCCCACCACCCTCAACTTCGGCCTCACCAGCATGCTCAAGAGCATCGGCGTGGCCTCGTACAACGCCGTCATGGACGTCGTGAACGGCACCTTCGAGGGTGGCCTGCTGAACCTCGGCCTCGCCGAGGACGGCGTCGACTTCGCCCTCGACGAGTACAACGAGGCGCTCATCCCCGCCGAGCTCCTCGAAGAGGTCGAGCAGATCCGCCAGCAGATCATCGACGGCGAGATCGTCGTCACCGACTACCGCCAGCTCTGAGCTAGGCGGTCGCCGGCGGCGCGTGCCGCCGGCGCTCAGCAACGAGATCGAGCGCGTGGGCCCCTCGGGTCCACGCGCTCTGGGTTAGGGCCGCGGCGCCACGCCCGGCCCGCCCGGACGAGGAGGAGAGAGACGTGCCAACCGTGACCATCGACGGCCGCAGCGCCGAGGTGCCCGCCGGCAGGCGGCTCGTGCTGGCCATCCAGGACCTGGGCGTGGAGATCGGCCACCGCTGCGGCGGCAAGGCGCGCTGCACCACCTGCCGCGTGGAGTTCGTGAGCGGCGAGCCCACCGCCATGACCGCCGCCGAACGCAGCAAGCTCGAGGAGAAGGGCCTGCTGGGCCAGGTGCGGCTGGCGTGCCAGATCGTGTGCGAGCACGACATGGAGGTGCGGCCGCTGATGACGTTGCAGAGCGAGGGCTGGCCCGACACGGGCCCGGCGCCCGCCGAGGAGGTCGAGCCCGAGGCCCGCTGGTTCGAGCCCGACGAGCTCGTCAGCCGCCCCTAGGCGGCCCGGCACGCATGCCGTGAACGCCTTCGCCTCGGGCCCGCGTGCTAGAATCACAGGTCGCAGTGTGGGCGGTCTGGCCGCGACGCGCGCACGGCGCCGCCAGCCTCGGAGGGGCGGTAACGTCCTTCCATCCGGGCAGCGGCGCGCACGCGCGGCGAGGAAAGTCCGGGCACCGTAGGGCAGGGTGCCAGTTAACGACTGGGCGCGTAAGGCGACGGCAAGTGCAACAGAGAGCAGACCGCGAACGCGCCCGCGAGCGGGCGCGCCGTAAGGGTGAAAGGGTGCGGTAAGAGCGCACCAGTGCCCCTGGTAACAGGGGCAGCTAGGTAAACCCCACCCGGTGCAAGGTCCGATATGGAGAGAGAGCCTGCCCGGCTCGCCAGCATCTCCGGGTTGACCGCTACAGGGGCGCGGCGACGCGCCTCGCAGACAGATGGCCAGACGCGTGTCCCTCGGGACACGTGACAGAACCCGGCTTACAAGCCCACCTGCCGACGACGGCCCCCTCTCGAGGGGGCCGTTCCTATTGCTCCCCGAACGACCCCCTCGCAGCGCGGCCTCCGAGCGCCCCGGATCGGCGTCCGGGTGGGTGGCGGGTGGGCCCGCGCCCGCGGGCCAGCGGCCCCGGTGGGAGGCTAGTCACATTCCGGGGGTGGAACCGAGGCGAATGTGGGAATCCGTGGGGATCTGTGGTAGACTCGCGCATTCCGCCTCGAGGGGGGCTCCAGTTGCGTGCAGGACGTGAAAAACATCACCATGCCCCGCGTCCCGCCCGCCCCCGCCGACCCCACCGCCAGGAGCTTGGCTGACGATGCCGTTCGGGGAGTACCAGTACAGCGTCGACGACAAGGGTCGGGTCATCATCCCGCCCGCCTTCCGCGACTTCGTGGACGGCGGCATGGTGGTCACCCGCGGCCTCGACAACTGCCTGTTCGTCTTCCCCATGACCGCCTGGGAGCGCATCGAGCAGCACCTCACGGCGCTGCCCCTCACCGACCCCGACTCGCGCAACTTCGTGCGCTTCTTCTACTCGGGCGCCGCCAAGGCGAAGCTCGACTCGGCCGGGCGCATCACCCTGCCGCCGCCCCTGCGCACCTTCGCCAAGGCGGAGGGCAACGTGGTGGTGGTCGGCGCCCCCAACCGCCTCGAGATCTGGAACGAGGAGCTGTGGCTGGCGAACCTGGGCGCGGTCCAGGACCAGCCGCCCGCCCCCGAGCTGCTGCGGGAGCTGGTCGGATGAGCGACCTCCCCCACCTGCCCGTGATGCTCGCCGAGATCGTCGAGGCGCTCGCGCCGCGGCCCGGCGCCTGGGTCGTCGACGGCACCTTCGGCGCCGGCGGCCACAGCCGCGCGTTCCTCGAGCGCGGCGCCAACGTGCTGGCCATCGACCAGGACCCCGGCGCCGCCGAGTACGCCGCCGCCCTGGCCGCCGAGGGGCATCCCGGCGAGGTGCGCTTCGTGGCCGGCAACTTCCGCGAGATGGAGCGCCTCGCCGCCAGCGCCGGCGTGGAGCGCGCCGACGGCGTGCTGCTCGACCTCGGGGTCTCCTCCATGCAGCTCGACGAGGGCGAGCGCGGCTTCGCCTTCCGCCAGGACGGCCCCCTCGACATGCGCATGGGCGCCGAGGGCGAGTCGGCCGCCGACGTGGTGAACGGCTACGCCGTGGACGACCTGGCGGCCATCATCTACCGCTACGGCGAGGAGCGGCACAGCCGCCGCGTGGCGCGGCGCATCGTCGAGGCGCGCGCCAAGGCGCCCATCACCACCACCGGCCGCCTGGCCGAGGTGGTGGCCAGCGCCTACCCGCCGGGCCCGCGCCGCGAGCACCCGGCGCGCCGCACCTTCCAGGCGCTGCGCATCCACGTCAACGACGAGCTCGGCGCGCTGCAGGAGGGGCTCGAGGGCGCCACGCGCCTGCTGGGCGCCGGCGGCCGCCTGGCGGTTCTCGCCTACCACTCGCTCGAGGACCGCATCGTCAAGCAGTACTTCCGCGAGTCGCCGCGCCTGACGCCGCTCACCAAGAAGCCGCTGGAGGCGAGCGCCGACGAGACCGCCGCCAACCCGCGCGCCCGCAGCGCCAAGCTGCGCGTGGCCGAGAGGAGCGCGGCTTGACCTCACGTCCTCTCCCCGTCGCGCGTCTCGCCGTGCCCGCCTACCTCGCGCTGCTGCTGGTGCTGGCGGCGCTCGGCGCCACCAACCAGGGCCTCTACCGCACCCAGCTGCGCCTGATGGACGCCAAGGAGGAGCTCGCCACCGAGCTCGCCGCCACGCGGCGGCTGGCCGCCCAGGTGGCCGGCCCCTCGGCGGTGGCCACCTGGGCGGCCGAGCGCGGCATGGTCCCCGTCCCCGAAGCGCGCGACACGGTGCTGGTCGCGCCCGAGCCCGTCGACCTCGAAGACCTTCCCCTTCCCAGCTTGGAGATCCGAACGGTATGGCGCTGACAACCCCTTCGAACTCGGGCCACGTCACCTTCACGCGCACCCACGGCGGCTACCGCCCGCACGCCGACGCCGGGCTGCCGACGCCGGGCGAGGCGGCCGCACCGCAGGAGCTGCGCCTGCGCCGCCGCTGGCTCGTGCTCCCGGCCGTGCTGCTGCCGCTGCTGGCGGCGCTCGCCGGCTTCGCGCTCGAGCGCCCGGCCGTGGCGCCGCTGCCGCCGGCGCCGGTGGAGGCGGTGGCGCGCGGCCGCATCCTGGCCGCCGACGGCACCGTGCTGGCCGAGGGCGCCAACGAGGCGCGCTTCTACCCGCAGGGCGCCCTGGCCGCGCCGGTGCTCGGCTTCACGGGCGCGCTGCAGGCCGACGGCCGCTTCGGGCTCGAGGGGCTGGAGTACCGCTTCGACGGGGCGCTGCAGACCGGCGCCGACGTCACGCTCACCATCGACCCGGTGCTGCAGAGCGCCGCCGAGCGCCACCTCGCCGCCGCCGCCGAGCAGCACGCCGCCGAGAGCGGCGCCGCCGTGGTCCTCGAGGCCGGCACCGGCCGCGTGCTGGCCGCCGCCAGCTACCCCAGCTTCGACCCCAACGCCTGGCAGCAGGCCGGCCGCGAGCAGATGCTCAACCGGCCGTTCCAGCAGGTCTACGAGCCGGGCTCGGTCATCAAGCCGCTGGTGGTGGCGGCCGCCCTCGACGACGGCCTGTTGGCGCCCGACGAGACGATCGAGGCGCCCATGACCCTGCGCGTGGGCCAGAAGACGTTCCGCGACGTGGCGTGGCACGAGCCGCTCCTCACCGTGCCCGACGTGCTGGCGTACTCGAGCAACTCCGCCATGATCCACCTCGGCGAGCGCTTCGAGCCCGCCCGGCTCCACGACTGGCTCTACCGCTTCGGCGTCGGCCGCGACCTCGACCTCACGAGCGCCTTCACGCGCTCGGGCATCCTCAACGACTGGCACCGCTGGGTGCCGCAGGACCAGGCGGCCAACACCATCGGCCAGAACCTGTCGCTGACGCCGCTGCAGCTGGCGGCCGCCTACGCCGTGTTCGCCAACGACGGCCTCTACGTGCCGCCGGTGCTGGTGGAGGGCGAGGAGGTGCCGCCGCCACACCGCGTCCTTAGCCCCGAGGTGGCGCGGAGCGTGCGCGGCATGATGGAGCACGTGATGGAGCGGGGCGGCCTGCGCTCGTCGGTGATCCCGGGCGTGCGCGTGGCCGGCAAGACCGGCACCGCCGACGTGTTCGACCCCGTGAGCGGCACCTACCCGGCCGACGACTACGCCCTGACGTTCGCCGGCATGTTCCCGGCCGAGGCGCCCGAGGTGGTCGTGGTGGTGATGCTGATGAAGCCCGAGGCGAGCAGCACCTCCACCTACGTGGCGGCGCCCGTGTTCCGCGCCATCGGCTCCGAGACCGTGGCCTACTGGGAGCGGCGGCCGCAGGCGCCGGTGGTGGCGAGCGCCGAGTGACGCTCGGCCCCGCGCCCTGCCCGCGCGGGTCGGGGGCGCCGCGGCCGCGCTCGCGCGGCCGCGGGAGCCAGGCGAGGGGTTAACGCACGTTGTGTAAGATGTTCATCATGTGGAGGTTACGCTCTTGACGCTCCTGGACCCCGCCACGCTGGCGCCCCTGCTGGGCGCCACCGCCCCGGCGGCCGCCCTGCCGACCGGCACGGGCGTAGCGTTCGACAGCCAGCGGGTCCGCGAGGGCGACGTCTTCTTCGCCCTGCAGGGGGCTAGGCGCCACGGCATCGAGTTCGCCGACGAGGCGCTGGGGCGCGGCGCGGCCTACCTGGTCTCCGACCGCCCGCACCCGCACGGCCTGCGCGTCGAGGACGCCGGCGCCGCGCTGCTGGAGCTCGGGCGTCAGGCGCGCGCGCGCCTGCAGGGCGCCGTGATCGGCGTTACCGGCTCGGCCGGCAAGACCACCACCAAGGCGATGCTCGCCGCCACCCTGGGGGCGCGCGCGACCCCGGGCAACTTCAACACCCCCTACGCCCTCGCCCGCACGCTCGTCGACGCCGCCCTGG
>JAAYYF010000147.1 GCA_012515535.1 Deinococcales bacterium | reverse complement strand
CCCTGGCCGGGCAGCGTCAGGGTGGTGCCGGCGCGGCTGCCGGGCGGCACCCGCACCGCCACCCCCTGGTAGTCGGCGGTGGTGCCACGGCGCGCCTCGAGCGGCGTGAGCGTGAGGGTGTCGTGCACGTCCTGGCCCACCACGCGGGCGGTGGGCGGCAGCTGCAGCGTCAGCTCGGCGTAGACGTCGCCCGGGGGGTTGCCGGGCCCGCCCGCGCCCTTGAGGCGCAGCTTGGTGCCGGGGGCGGCGCCCGCCGGCACCCGCACGTCGAGGCGCGCGCCGCCGCGGCGCACGCCGCGCCCGCCGCAGGCGGGGCAGGCGACCGCGGCCGGCTGGGCGCCCTGGGGCGCCACCTCGAAGGGGCCCGGTGCGCTGGCCCCGCCGCCGTCGGGAGCGCGGCCCGTGCCCTGGCAGGTCGGGCAGACGCTGGGGCCGGGCACCTGCAGGCGCTTGACGGTGCCGCTCCGGAGCTCGCCGAGCGTGAGCGGCAGCGGCACCTGGTAGCTCTGGCCCGGGAACAGCCCGGCGCCGCGCAGCATGCCGGTCATGATGCCGAACAGGGCGTCGAAGATGGCGCTGCCGCTGCTGGGCATGCCGCCGCGGGCGTCCCAGTCGATCTTGATGTCGGCCTCGCGGAAGATGGTCTGCCAGTCGACGCTGCTGACGTCGGGGCGGAAGGCGCCCGGGTCGCTGGCGCCGTAGCGGTCGTAGCGGGCGCGTGCCTCGGGGTCGCGCAGGACGGCGTACGCCTCCGAGACCTCCTTGAAGCGCTCCTCCGCCTCCTTGTCCCCGGGGTTGCGGTCGGGGTGGTAGCGCATGGCCTGGCGGCGGTACGCCGCCTTCAGCTCGTCGGCGTCCGCGTCGCGGGGGACGCCCAGCACCTCGTAGGGGTCGCGCATCGTCGTTGCCACCGCCCCGAGGATACTTTACGCGGCCCCGCGCGACCCCAGCGTGGGCCGCGCTGGCGCGCGATGCTATCCTCGGGGCGTCAGGGTCGGCCCAGGGAGACCGCCGGCCACCGGAGGTAGAACCGTGTCCAGAGGCACCAAGCGCGCTCTAACGCTGGCGCTACTGCTGCTCGTGGCGTTGCTGCTGTCCGCGTGCCGCAACGAGACCCAGAACCGCATCCGCCGCAGCATCCAGGAGTACACCGCGCAACGCATGTACATCACCGTCTACTCGTACGACGGCAAGCCGATCTTCGAGGGCATCGTCGACGGCAAGGTCACGCGCTCCGGCAACGCCTCCGAGGGCGGCCAGGGCAGCGCGGCGCTCGGCGAGTACGTGTTCTGGTACGACGAGCGTGGGCGCTACCACCAGACCGACCTCCCCTACCTGGTCACCACCTACGCCCGCGGCCAGCTGCCCCAGTCCACCGATCGCTAAGGGACGGTTAAGGCCCTCGCCCACGCGTTACACGCGGCTCGCTGCTAGACTCGCCCCCGACAAGGAGGCCTCCGATGACCCCCAAGAGCGTCCGTCGCCTGGCAGTAGGATCCCTGGTCCTCGCCGCGCTGCTGTCGGCGTGCACCATCACCGTGCGCCCGCGCGGCGTGGGCACCGCCGAGTACCCGCTCAGCTACGTGATCGAGGAGTTCCGCCCCACGCGTGGGGCCGGCGCCACCTACCGCGTGGGCGAGAACATCGACTTCATGATCGTCACCAGCCAGCCCGGGTACGTCACGCTGTCGGCCATCGACCCCGACGGCAGCATCTACGTGTTCGCGCGCAACCTGCGCGTCGAGCGCGGCGTCAACTACCTGCCGCGCGCCTCCGACCGCGTGGTGTACTCGGCGGGCGCGCCGCGCGGGCTGCACTACGTGCGCGCCTCGTTCACCTCGGGGCGCACCGACGCCACGGTCACCTACCGCGGGCGCCGCGGCGGCAGCGAGTGGAACAGCGCCATCAACCTCGAGATCCGCGGCTTCCCGGTGCGCGACGTGGCCGAGACCACCCTGTACATCCGCTGAACCAGAGCGCGGTCGAGGGGCAGATCGTCACGCCGCCACGGCCTCCGGGTCGTGGCGGCGCCCTCGTGGAGTAGAATGGAGGCATCGTGGCGTGCTGCATGCGACGTGGCGGCGCCCTACGCCATCCAGGAGGAACCCAGTCTTGGCAGGCCATAACAAGTGGTCACAGATCAAACGTAAGAAGGGCGCGCTCGACCAGAAGCGCGGCAAGATCATCAGCAAGCACATCCGCGCCATCCAGGCCGCGGTGCGCTCCGGCGGCAGCGGCGACCCGGCCACCAACCTGGCCCTGAAGAACGCCCTGTCGGCCGCGAAGAGCGACAACGTGCCCATCGACAACGTCGAGCGCGCCATCGAGCGCGCGCTGGGCGGCGGCGAGGGCGGCAACTTCGAGCCGGCCGTGTACGAGGGCTACGGCCCCGCGGGCGTGGCGGTGCTGGTCGAGGCGCTCACCGACAACAAGAACCGCACCGCCGGCGAGGTCCGGCACGTCTTCAGCAAGCACGGGGGCAACCTGTCCGGCTCCACCGCCTGGCAGTTCGACTCGAAGGGCATGATCGTCGTCGAGCGCGTCGGCGAGGAGCTCGAGGAGGCGGCCATCGAGCTGGGCGCCGACGACATCGAGGTCGACGACGGCTCCACCGTCATCTACACCGACCCCACCGAGCTCTACCAGGTCGTCGAGGGGCTGCAGGCGCGCGGCATCGAGGCCGAGGTGGTGCAGCTCACGAAGCTGCCCCAGACCCTCTCGCCGCTCTCCGGCACCGAGGCCGAGAAGGTCATCGGCTTCCTGGAGAGCCTCGAGGACCTCGACGACGTGCAGAGCGTCTACACCACCGCCGACCTCGAGAACGCCCCCGAGAGCGTCGGCTGAGCCGTAGAGAGGTTGAGAATGAGCTTCCCGCTCCTACGTTGGGACGACGTTCCCGCCATCAACGCCCACCAGATGCAGCAGCTGATCATGCTGGCCACCGGCAAGTTCGGCCTCGACAACCGCGTGCTGGTGGAGCACACGGCCCGTAACCTCGTCACGCTCGTGGAGGAGTTCTGCGACACGGGCCCCGTCCTGGTGGTCGCCGGGCGCGGCAACAACGGCAGCGGCGGCCTGGCGGCGGCGCGCCTGTTAGCGGCGCGCGGGCGCCGCGTGTGGGTGGTGCCCACCCACGAGGCCGAGAACTACTCGGGCACGCCCAAGGAGCAGCTCGAGCACCTCAAGCACTTCGACAAGGTGCGGGTGCGCACGAGCCTGCCCAAGATGAAGTTCGGCTGCGTCATCGACGCCGCCATCGGCACCAACCTCGAGGGGCCGCCGCGCGGGCGCACGCTCGACGTGATCACGGTCCTGAACCAGGCCTCCGAGAGCGTCGTGATCTCGCTCGACACCCCCACCGGGCTGGTGGCCGACACCGGCGAGACGCCCGGCGACGTGGTGCGCGCCGACATCACCATGAGCATCGGCCTGCCCAAGGTGGGCGTGAGGCCCGGCGGCAACGTGGGCCGGCTGTTCGTCGGCGACCTGAGCCTGCCGGCCGGCCTCTTCGAGGCGCTGCGCCTCGAGCCCGTGGAGCTGCCCGGCTACCTGACCGAGATCACCCTCGACTGACCGGTCGGTCTAGGCGCTGCGCGCCCGGGCCGGTCCCGGGCAGGCATGAGAAGAGCCCCCTCCCGTGAGGAAGGGGGCTCTCGCTTGGTAGGCGCGGCCAGGATTGAACTGGCGACCTCTACAGTGTCAGTGTAGCGCTCTCCCACTGAGCTACGCGCCTGAGCGCCGGATCGTGGGTCCCGCTCGGCCCTCAGGCCTTGGCGCGGTTCCCGGAACGGCATTACACCCGCCGCGGACCCCTTCTGTCAAGCAGTCGGCGAACGAGGGTGGTTGGAGGCGCCGACCGGATTCGAACCGGTGAATCGAGGTTTTGCAGACCTCTGCCTTACCCCTTGGCTACGGCGCCAAGCTTCGGGAACTTACCACGCTCGGGGTGCCCGGGTCAACGCGCCGAGGCACGCTCGCGCGCGGCGCGCAGGGCCTGGCGGGCGCGCCCCAGGCGGTAAGCTTGGGGCCATGGGACACCAGGCGCCGGCTCGCTTCGCACACCTCCACCAACACACCGCCTACTCCCTGCTGGACGGCGCGGCCCGCATCAAGGACCTCGTGGAATGGGTCAAGGAGGTCTCCCCCGACCGCCCCGCCGTGGCCATGACCGACCACGGCAACATGCACGGGGCGGTGGAGTTCTACAAGACCGCCACCGCCGCGGGCGTCAAGCCGATCATCGGCTTCGAGGCGTACGTGGCGCCGGGCTCGCGCTTCGAGAAGCGCCGCGGCTCCTCCAAGATCGACGGCGGCTACTTCCACCTCACCCTGCTGGCCAAGGACTTCGAGGGCTACAAGAACCTCTGCAAGCTCTCCAGCCGCGCCTACCTCGAGGGCTTCTACATGAAGCCGCGCATCGACCTGGAGCTGCTCGAGGAGCACCACCAGGGCGTCATCGCCTTGTCGGGCTGCCTGGGCGCGCAGATCCCCCGCACCATCCTCGACCTCGGCGAGGAGGAGGGCGAGCGCGTCCTCAACCGCTACCTGAGCATCTTCGGCGACGACTTCTTCATCGAGCTGCAGGACCACGGCCTCGAGGAGCAGCGCCGCCTCAACCGCGTGCTCAAGGAGCTCGCGCAGCGCTACGGCATCGGCATGGTGGCCACCAACGACGGCCACTACGTGCGCAAGGAGGACGCCCACGCCCACGACGTGCTCCTCGCCATCGGCACCAAGGCGCTCGTCAGCGACGAGAACCGCATGCGCTTCCCGTGCGACGAGTTCTACGTCAAGACCCCCGACGAGATGCTGCGGGCGCTGCCCGAGTCGGAGTTCCCGGGCGCCTTCGACAACACGAACCACGTCGCCGACCTGTGCAACGTCGACCTGCCGGTGGGCTCGAAGCGCGTCTACCAGATGCCCGAGCTGCAGCTGCCGCCGGGCGTGACGCTCGCCGAGCAGCTGCGCATGGACGCCTACCGCGGCGTGATGCAGCGCTACCCCGAGGTCGACGAGGCGCTGCTGCGCGGCTACCTGGCCGCCGGCCGCGAGGCGTACGGCGCCCCCGCCCCCGCCGCCGAGCCCGACCTCGAGGGCGTGCTCCTCGAGCTGGCGCGCTTCGCGGAGCGCGGCAAGCAGGAGAAGCGCGAGGGCGAGACGTACGGCCGCTACCTCTACCCGCACCTGGAGGCCTACGCGGCGCAGGTGGAGGAGGAGCGCGCGCGCGTGGTGCTGGAGCGGGTGGAGTACGAGCTCGGCGTGATCATCGCCATGGGCTTCCCCGACTACTTCCTGATCGTCGCCGACTTCATCAACTGGGCCAAGCAGCAAGGCATCGCCGTGGGGCCCGGGCGCGGCTCGGGCGCCGGCTCGATCGTGGCGTACGCGCTGGGCATCACCAACATCGACCCGCTGGCGTTCGACCTGCTGTTCGAGCGCTTCCTCAACCCCGAGCGCGTCAGCATGCCCGACTTCGACATCGACTTCTCGGACGTGCGCCGCGGCGAGGTGATCGACTACGTGCGCGAGAAGTACGGCGAGGACCGCGTGGCGCACATCGCCACCTTCGGGACGCTCGCGTCGCGCGCCGCCATCAAGGACGCCGCGCGCGTGATGGAGGCGCCCTACGCCGAGGCCGACAAGGTCAGCAAGCTGGTGCCGCTCAAGTACGGCCGCAGCGTGCCCATCGACGAGGCGCTCAAGGAGATCCCCGAGCTGCGCGAGCTGTACGAGGGCGGCGCCAGCCGCTACGTCGACGTGGCGCGCCAGCTCGAGGGGCTGCACCGCCACGCCTCGGTCCACGCCGCCGGGGTGATCATCGCGCGCGACCCGGTGCAGGAGCTGGCGCCGGTGTTCCGCACCGGCGACGGCCCCGTGGTGTGCCAGTACGACATGGGCTCGGTCGAGGACCTGGGCTTCATCAAGATGGACTTCCTGGGCCTGCGCACGCTGTCGTTCATCGAGGCGGCGGTGCGCATCGTCAAGGAGTCGCGCGGCATCGAGCTGGTGCCCGACGAGTTCCCGCAGGACGACAGGGCCACCTTCGAGCTGCTGTCGCGCGGCGACGCCGCCGGCGTGTTCCAGTTCGAAGGCTCGGGGATGATCGACACCCTCAAGCGCCTGAAGCCGCGGCGCATCCACGACCTCATCGCCGTGTCGGCCCTGTTCCGCCCCGGCCCGATGGAGAACATCCCCACCTACATCCGGCGCCACCACGGCCTCGAGCCCGTCGACTACTCCGACTTCCCCAAGGCCGAGCCGCTGCTCGCCCCCATCCTGGCCGAGACCTACGGCATCCCCGTCTACCAGGAGCAGATCATGCAGATCGCCCAGGCGGTGGCGGGCTACAGCCTCGGCGAGGCCGACCTCTTGCGGCGCGCCATGGGCAAGAAGAACGTCGCGGAGATGGTGCGCCACCGCGCCATCTTCCAGGCGGGCGCCGCCAAGCAGGGCATCGAGAAGGACGAGTCGGGGCGCATCTTCGACCTGCTCGAGCGCTTCGCGAACTACGGCTTCAACAAGTCGCACTCGGCCGCCTACGGCGTGCTCTCGTTCCAGACCGCCTACCTCAAGGCGCACTACCCGGTCGAGTTCGTGGCGGCGCTGCTCACGGTGGAGCGCGGCGACTCCGAGAAGGTGGCGCAGTACGTCGCCGACGCTCAGCACCTGGGCGTGCCGGTGCTGCCGCCCGACATCAACCTCTCGCGCGGCGACTTCACGCCGGTGGGCGACGTGGTGCGCTTCGGGCTCTACGGCATCAAGAACGTGGGCGAGGGCGCCGTCGACGTGATCCTCGCCGAGCGCCAGCGCGGCGGGCCGTTCAAGGACCTGTTCGACTTCTGCAGCCGCGTCGACACCACCGCGGTCAACCGGCGCGCCATCGAGCACCTGATCAAGGCCGGCGCCTTCGACCCGCTGGTGGACGGCGCCGCGGAGGCCACCGAGGTGGGCCACGGGCGCCACCTGCTGCTGGCCAACCTCGAGACGGCCATGCGCTGGGGCGCCGCGCAGCGCGAGCAGGCGGCCGCCGGGCAGTTCTCGCTGTTCGGCGCCGAGGAGGTGGCGCCCCCGAGCCTCGAGGAGGCGCCACCCCTCACCGAGCTGGAGCTGCTGCGCTTCGAGAAGGAGGCGCTGGGGCTCTACATCAGCGCCCACCCGATGAACAGCTACCCGGGCCTGGCCGACGCCGCCTCCTGCAGCGTCGACGACGTGGAGCGCTACTTCCGCGAGCACCTGCTGCCCGGCACCTCGCGGCTGCGCGTGGCGCTGGCCGGCCTGCTGCAGAACGTCGTCAAGCGCCCCACGCGCAAGGGCGGCATGATGGCGCGCTTCGAGGTGGCCGACGAGTCGGGCGCACGCGAGGTGCTGGCCTTCGGGCGCACCTACGACTCGGTGGCGCCGCTGCTCGAGGAGGACGTGCCGGTGGTGGCGGTGGTGGAGGCCACCGACGAGGGCGAGGGCCTGCGCCTGGTGGTCGAGCGCCTGATCCGCTGGGACACGCGCCAGGGCTCCGAGGGCGGCGTGCCCGAGGTGGCGCTTCTTACCTTCGACATCACCGAGGTGGCGCAGCACCAGCTGCTGGAGCTGCGCTCGCTGCTCGACGAGCACGCCGGCCGCACCCCCGTGCGCCTCGAGTTCGACGGGCCCGGCGGGCGCACCTTCTACCAGGTCGACGGCGTGCGCGTCGACCCCGAGGCGCTCGAGGAGCTGGAGCGCAGCTGCCCCTGGCTCGACTCGCGCCTCACCATCGACCGTCAGGCGCTGCTGGCCGAGCGCGCCCGGCCGGCGTTCGGCGGGCGCGCCCCGGCGCCGAGCGTGGAGGTGCCGTTCTAGCCCGCCTGCGTCTGGCGCAGCACGTCGACCTGGGTGGCGGCCATCTTGAACGCCTGGCTGCTGGTGGCGGCGTGGTAGCCCGTGTCGTAGTCGATGATGCCCTCGGCGTACAGCTCCGCGAGGTGGTCGTCGAACGAGCGCATGCCGTCGAGGCGCGCCTCGCGCAGCACGTCGTAGAGCTCCGGGGTGCGCTCCTCGTCGCGCACCAGGTCCTTGACGCGCAGGGTGCCCTTGAGGATCTCGGTGGCGGCCACGCGCCCCTTGCCCTTGCGCGGCAGCAGGCGCTGCGACACGATGCCGACCAGCGACTCGGCGAACAGCACGCGCGCCGTCTCGCGCTCGTGGGGCGGGAACAGCTCGATCATGCGGTTGATGGTGCGCACCGAGTCCTGGGTGTGCAGGGTGCTGAACACCAGGTGACCCGTCTGCGCCGCCGACAGCGCGGCGGCGGCCGTGGCGTGGTCGCGGATCTCGCCGATGAGGATCACGTCGGGGTCCTGGCGCATGGCGGCGGTGAGGGCCTCGGAGAACGACGGCGCGTCGACGCCGAGCTCGCGCTGCACCACGATCGAGCGCTTCGAGCGGTGCAGGAACTCGATGGGGTCCTCGACCGTGACGATCATGCGCGCGTGGGTCTTGTTGATCTCGTCGACGATGCGCGCCAGGGTGGTGGACTTGCCCGAGCCGGTGGGGCCCGTGACCAGCACCAGCCCCTTCTCCTGGTCACGGAAGAACTCGATGGTCTCCTGCGGCAGGTTCACGACCTTCAACGCCTCGTCGTCGGCGTTGATCACGCGCAGCACCGCGCTGACGCTGCCGCGCTGGCGGAACAGGTTGACGCGGAAGCGCCCCAGGCCCGCCACGCTGTAGGCCAGGTCGACCTGGTGCTTCTCCTCGAAGACGGCGCGCTGGCGCGCGTCGCACATCAGGTCGACCAGCGCCTCGGTGAAGCGGGGCGAGATCTTCGCCTCGGTCACGGGGGCGAGCCGGCCGCTCACGCGGGCCATGGCAGGCAGCCCGACGTGCAGGTGGACGTCGGAGGCGCCCTGCTCCACGATGCGCTGCAGGAGTTCGTTGAAGTGCATGCGTAGAGTCTAGGCAACCGGCCTGACAGGATTCTTTCATCCGCCACCGTACGCGCCGCGCGTGCCCCAGCCGGTAGACTTGGCGCGGCATGACGACCGGAACGGAGAGTGAACCATGCGCATAGTCGCAGTGGCGCTGTTGGCGGCGATCGTGGTGGGGGGCGGCATCTGGCTGGCCCGCGACCGCGGTACGCCAGGAGGCCCCTCGCTGCAGAACGTGGCGGACACGCAGGCGCCGCCGGCCGAAGCGGGCGGCGCGGAGACGGGCGCGGGCCAGGACGGGGCCGACGGCGCGGCCGGCGAGGCCGCGGCCGAGAGCGACGCGACGCCGCTGCCCGAGGGCTACACGCAGGTGGAGTACCTGAGCGACGTCCCGCGGCAGGCGTTCGACGCCCCCGACGAGGTGCTCGACCCCGCGCTCGACTACGTGGCGGTGATCCGCACCAACCGCGGCGACATCACCGTCGACCTCTACGAGGAGCGCACGCCGGTGACGGTCAACAGCTTCGTGTTCCTCGCGCTGAACCGCTACTACGAGAACGTGCCGTTCCACCGCGTGATCGACGGCTTCATGGCGCAGACCGGCGACCCCACCGGCACCGGCACGGGCGGCCCCGGCTACCAGTTCGACGACGAGATCGTCGAGGGCCTCGAGTTCGACGACGCCGGCATCGTGGCCATGGCCAACGCCGGCCCCGGCACCAACGGCTCGCAGTTCTTCATCACCTTCGAGGCGACGCCGTGGCTCACGGGGGCCCACACCATCTTCGGGCACGTCACCGACGGCCTCGAGGTGCTGCCCGAGATCACCCGCATCGACCCCACCCGGCCCAGCGCCGTCGTCACCTTCGAGCAGACGCTCTCGGACCTCGCCGAGCAGGGCGTCGAGCTGCCCGGAGAGCCCGGCACCAGCGTGGCGGAGGCCATCGAGGAGCTGCTGGGCGCGCTGCCCAGCATGGGCCAGTCGTTCAGCGTGGCGGGTTACCGTGGCGTGCTGGGCCAGCTCGGGCCCCAACCGGCGTTCGGGTTCTTCCTCAACCCCGACGTGCTGGTCGAGGTCGTGATCGCCACGCGCCCCAAGTGAGGGCGCCCTCACCCCGCCCGGTGGACGGGCAAGGAAGGTAGTCAGCATGGACGCACTCGCAGGCTTCGAACCGCTACAGCCGCTCTCCGACGAGCGCCGTACCAGCTTCCCCCGCGCCGAGCAGGTGCTCGAGCCCGGCAAGGAGTACCGCGCCGTGGTCGACACCAACAAGGGCCGCCTGGTGCTCGAGCTCTACGCCGACAAGGCGCCGGTGACGGTCAACAGCTTCGTGTTCCTGGCGCGCAACCGGTACTACGACGGCATCGTGTTCCACCGCGTGCTCGAGGACTTCATGGCGCAGACCGGCGACCCCACCGGCACCGGCACGGGCGGCCCCGGCTACGAGTTCGGCGACGAGTTCGACCCCAGCCTGCGCCACGAGGGCAAGGGCGTGCTGAGCATGGCCAACGCCGGCCCCGGCACCAACGGCTCGCAGTTCTTCATCACGTTCGTCGACACGCCGTGGCTCGACGGGCGCCACTCGGTGTTCGGGAGGGTGGTGGACGGCGCCGACGTGCTGGACCGCCTCCAGCGCATCGACCCGATGCGACCGATGGCGGGGGTCGAGCCCGACCGCATGGAGAGCGTGACGATCTACGCTCGGTGAGCGGTCGTGCGCTAGGGCCTGCGTTCCGGGGCGGCACGGCGAGGCAGGGCCGGTGCCAGAGCTGACGGCGCCGAGGCGGAGCGCTACGAGCGCTCGGCTCGAGCGAGGAGCAAGGTGACGAGCTAGCAGCTAGGGGTTCGCCCTCGGCTCGACCCAAGGGCGGATCGGACCAGGCGCAGCTGCCACCGGAGGCAACCGAACCGCCGAGCCCGGGGCATCGCGAGGTGTCCCGGGCTCGCCTCGTTAGGCAGCAGCCGCAGGTGCGGCCACACCGCCCGCCGGTGCCTCAGCGGTGACGGTGCGGTGCCGGCCAGCGCTACCGGCAGAGCGCGAGAGCGGGCCTGCGCCTCGAGGGGAGACGCCGGGGGCGGCCGCCACGAAGCGCGCGCACGCCTTCGGGCAGGCCCGCGCCACGTGTCGCTCGTGGCAGCTACCTCGCCTAGCTCACGGTCGCTCCGCCGAGCACCGCCACGACCCCTGCCTCGCCCTGCCGCCCCACCCACACGGAGGACCGCCAGGCAGCGCGGGCCCGAACGCGAGCGCCGCTCAGCCCAACGGCGAGATCTCCAGCACGCGCCCGGCGGCGTTGCGGCTCAGGTGCTCGACGAACGCCTCGACCGGCACGCCGTTCCGGTTCGGCTCCTTGCGGCTGCGGAAGCTCACGGTGCCCTGCTCCAGCTCCTTGTCGCCGAGGATGACGATGTAGGGGATCTTGAGCAGCTCCGCCTCGCGCACGGCGGCGTTCATGCGCTCGCCCTCGTCGGCCACCCCGGCGCGCAGGCCGGCGGCCTCGAAGCGCTCGACCAGGCGCATGGCGCCGTCGCGGTGCTTGTCGGTGATGGGCACGACGCGCACCTGCTCGGGCGCGAGCCACAGGGGCAGGTCGCCGGCGAAGTGCTCGAGGATCACGCCCAGGAAGCGCTCGGTGGAGCCGGTGACGGCGCGGTGCAGCACCACCGGGGTGCGCTTGCTGCCGTCCTCGGCGACGTACTCGCAGCCCAGGCGCGAGGGCTGGATGAAGTCGACCTGGATGGTCGACAGCTGCCACTCGCGGCCCAGGGCGTCCGACGCCATGAAGTCGGCCTTGGGGCCGTAGAAGGCGGCCTCGCCGCGCGCCTCGACGTAGTCGACCCCCTCGGAGTCGAGCGCCGCGCGCAGCGCCTGGGTGGCGCGCTCCCACTTCTCGTCGTCGGCGACGTACTTGCCCTCGTCGCCGCGCAGGCTCAGCTGCACGTAGTAGTCCTTGAGGCCGTAGGTGTCGAGGGTCTCGCGGACGATGCGCAGCGCCAGGGCGAACTCCTCCTGGATCTGCTCCTCGGTGCAGAAGATGTGGGCGTCGTCTTGGGTCAGCGAGCGCACGCGGGTGAGGCCCGAGAGCTGCCCCGAGCGCTCGTTGCGGTAGAGGGTGGCGAACTCGGCCATGCGCAGCGGCAGGTCGCGGTAGGAGTAGAACTGGCTGTTGAACAGGGTCATGTGCGACGGGCAGTTCATCGGCTTGAGGCGGTAGGTCACGTCGCCGTCGACCATGGGCGGGAACATGTCGTCGGCGTAGTTGGCGATGTGCCCGCTCCTGACGTACAGCTCCTCCTTCACCAGGTGGCCGGTCCACACGTGCTGGTAGCCGTGCTCGGTCTGCTTCTCGCGCACGAAGCGCTCCATCTCGTGGCGCACGATCTCGCCGCGCGGCAGGAACAGGGGCAGGCCGGCGCCGATCTCGTCGGCGAAGGTGAAGAGCTTGAGCTCGCGGCCGAGCTTGCGGTGGTCGCGCTTCTTCGCCTCCTCCAGCTGCCACAGGTGATGCTCGAGCTCCTCCTTGGTGGCGAAGGCCACGCCGTAGACGCGCTGCAGCATGGGGCGGCTCTCGTCGCCGCGCCAGTAGGCGCCCGCCACGCTCATGAGCTTGAAGTGCGGCGGCACGGCGCCGGTGCGCGGCAGGTGCGGGCCGCGGCACAGATCGGTGAAGCCCTCTTCCCCGCCCTGCTCGTAGAAGGTGATGGTCTCGCCCTCGGGCAGGTCCTGGATCAGCTCGACCTTGTAGGGGTCGCCGAGCTCGCGGTAGCGCGCCAGCGCCTCGTCGCGCGGCAAGGCGTACTTCTGCAGCGGCAGGTCGGCCTTGACGAGCTCGCGCATGCGCGCCTCGATCTTCTCGAGGTCGTCGGGGTTGAGGGTGCGCGGCAGGTCGAAGTCGTAGTAGAAGCCGTTCTCGATGACGGGCCCGATGCCCATGTGCACCTGGCTGCGGCCATAGCCCTCGGCCTCGAACAGCTCCTGCACCGCCTGCGCCATCACGTGCGCCAGGGTGTGGCGCGCGAGGAACATGGCGTCGTCGTCCTTCTTGGTGACGACCTCGACGCGGGCGCCGGCGGGCACCTCGCTCTGGAGGTCGGAGAGCCGGCCGTCGACGCGCACGCCCAGCGCGGCGCGCGCGAGGCCGGGGCCGATGGCCTCCGCCACCTGGCGGCCGGTGGCGTGCTCGGGGAGCTCTAGCTGCTTGCCGTCTGGCAACAGTACGTGCATGGGGACACCTCTTCGTAGAGACGCGGGTTCGGACGGGTTGTTCTGTGGGTCGGGTTCGGGACAGCCAGGGGGACGCGTCAGCGACGCGTTCGCCAGCCGGCGTGCGCAGCCGCCACGCGGTACAGGGCGCGTTCTCGTGCGGGGCGCGGTACGAACATCCTCGGATGGTATCACAGCCCCCGGTTGGTAAGCTTAGGGCCATGCATCTCGTGGCGCTGCTCTCCGACGACCCTGGCTTGAAGCACGCCCTTCGCGCTTTCCGGGACGGCGCCGGACGCTTCCACCTCCACCCCGTGCCCACGGGCGAGATGGCCGACCTGCTCAGGGCCATGCAGCGCCTGGACTTCGCCGGCG
Organism: Deinococcales bacterium; assembly: GCA_012515535.1. Lineage (GTDB taxonomy): Bacteria > Deinococcota > Deinococci > Deinococcales > Trueperaceae > JAAYYF01. The sequence goes on along the minus strand of JAAYYF010000147.1, from coordinate 65,276 downwards.
CCCTCGTCGTGGCCGACCGCGCGCAGGCCGAGGCGCAGCGCCTCGCCGACCGCAGCTCGCTCGAGGCCCAGGACCTGGGCGCCGCCGACGTGCTGACCGTCACCCCCGCCGGCATCATCGCCGACCACACCTTCGGCCGCGCCGTGGCCAGCATGCTGGCCAGCCGCCGCTGGCACGCCGAGGGCGCGCACGCCGTCGTCCTGGGCGCCACCCCGGCGGCGCGCGCCATCGCCCGCGAGCTCGCGCGCCTGGGGGTGGCGTCGCTCACGCTGCTGGCCGACGACCGCGTGGCCGCCGAGCAGGCGCTGTCGGCCGCGGCGGGCACCGCCGTCACCGCCCGCTCGCGCCACGACCCGCTGGCGCAGGCGTTCCTCGAGCGCGCCGACCTGCTGGTGCGCATCGACCCCGCCAGCCGCGTCGACGAGGCCGTGCTGGGGCCGCACCTCACCGTGATCGACTTCGAGCCCGGCGTCTCGGAGCTGCGGCGCCGCGCCATGGAGCTCGGCTCGCTCACCTTCGGCCGCCACGACGTGGAGGCGTACCGCTTCGAGCACGCCCTCAGCCAGGTGCTGGGCGGGCCGGTGGGCCTGGAGCCGATCCGGGCGCTGTTCCAGGCCATCTGAGCGCCGTGCCCTCGGACCAGCAAGGCCGCCCCCAGGTCTCACGTTGCTAAGCGCCCCGACTGGAAGACTCGCCAGCATGCCGCCTCGTCGCCGCCTCGCCGCCCTCCTCGTGACCCTGGCCGCGCTCCTGGCCGGGCCGGCCGCCCGCACGCAGGCGGCCTCCGAGCTCTACTACCGCCTGCCGGGCGCCTCAAGCACCGTCACCGACGACGCCGTCACGGTGCGCTTCGGCGCCTTCCACGAGACCTACGTCTCGGGCCTGGGCTGGCTCTCGGGCATCGACGCCGACCCGCCGGTGGTGCGGGGCGGCGAGGTGCTGGTGAACGCCTCGGTGCTCGACGCCCTGGGGGTCGACGCCCCGCGCCTGGAGGGGGTGCGCACCAGCGGGGCCGCCGAGGTGCGGGTGGTCCTCGACCTGCCCGGGCTCGACGCGGCGCAGCTGGCGGCCTTGCGCCTCAGCGGCAGCGTCGGTGCCGCCGAGGACCTGGAGCTGCGCCTGCCGCCCCTGCTGCTGCCGGAGCTCACCCCCGAGGACGTGGGCGGCGTGGCCCTCGACCTCTCCAGCGACGCGAACGGCACGCGCGTGCGCGTCTCCGGCCCCGCCATGAGCTACCAGGTCTTCCCCCTGGCCGACCCCACGCGCCTGGTGCTCGACCTGATGCCCGAGCGCGACCTCACCCCGGTGGTGCAGTCCGAGCGCCAGCTGGCGCCCGGCGTCAGCTACCGCCGCTTCACCGTGCCCACCCCCTCGGGCGGCAGCGTGGTGCACCTGGTGTCGATCGCCCCCGGCAGCGGCGAGCTGCGGGTGGTGGGCGAGAGCCAGGTGCCGCGCACCGTGCGCGAGCTCGCCTCCGGCGCGCTGGTGGGCCTCAACGCCGGCTACTTCGACACCACGAGCTTCGCCGCCATCGGCTACCTGCTCGTCGACCACGGCCTGCTGTCGCTGCCGAGCCGCAACCGCGCCAGCATCGGCTTCGCGAGCGGGCAGGCGCCGCTGATCGACCGCCTCGACGTGAGCGTGCGCCTGCGCACCCGCGGGGGCCTAGTCGAGGTCGGCTCCACCTCCGACGGCAGCGTCGACGTGGTGCGCACCCCGGGCGCGTTCGCCGGCAACGGCACCCAGGGGGTGCTGCTGGTGCGCGGCGGCCGCGTGCTGGAGAACAAGATCGGCCCGCGGCGCGTGCCGGAGGGGGGCTTCGCGCTGGTCTACCCGCCGCAGAACCGGGCGCTGGCGCTCCTCGACGAGGGCGACACGGTGACGCTCGACCTGCGCGTGGAGCCGCCCGACTTCGAGCGCGTGCGCTACGCGGTCGAGGCGGGGCCGCTGCTGGTCAAGGACGGGCTGCCGGCCTACGAGCCGACCGTCGAGAGCTTCGCGCTCGGCCAGCGCATCCTGGACGGCCTCACGCAGCAGGCGGCCGTGGGCGTGACGCGCGACGGCACCACCCTCATGCTGGTCGCCGAGACCATGCGCGCCGCCGAGCTCGTGCCGCTGTTCATCGCGCTCGGCGCCGACCGCGCCATGCGCCTCGACAGCGGCAGCAGCACCACGCTGGTGGTGGACGGGCAGGTCGTGAACCGCAGCGGCGAGCGGCGCGTGGTCAGCGCCATCGTGCTGGTGCCGCAGCGCGCCGACCGCTGAGCCGCCGGTACCCGGCGCGCCACCTGCGGGCGCCCCGCGGCCCGTATACTCCGGTACCGGTATGTGCTCCTCGGCCCGCTGCCTCGCTCTGCTGTGGGCGCTCCTGGCGTCCACGGTCGCGCTCGGCCAGGCGCCGTCGGCGCGCTTCAGCTTGGGGGTGGCCGGCCAGCCCGTGGCCGACGCGTGGAACCCGCTACGCCTCGAGCTGCGCGACGCGCCGCCCGCCACCCTCACGTTGCAGATCGACCAGGGCACGCTGCGCTCGGGCGAGCTGCCCCTGACCGTGTCGCACGCGGTGCGCGGCGGCGCCGGCATCTCCGTCTTCGAGACCACGGTCTACCTGCCGCGCTTCGCGCGCCTGGCGTGGCGCCTGGCCACCCCCGACCGCGTGCTGGCCAGCGGCAGCGTCGAGGGCCGCGAGGCCGACGCCCGGCCGCTCGACCTGCTGCTGAGCAACCTCCCCGGCAGCTACCGCGCCGCCTACGCCACGGCCTACGGGCCCGGCGCGCGCCTGGCCGACGTGGTGGCCAGCGACCTGCCGAGCGAGCCGGCCGCCTACGACGGCGTGCGCACGCTGCTGATCGACGGCTCGGCCGCCGCCCCGCGCCTCGAGAGCGTGGCCGCCGCCGCGGCCGGCGGCGCCACCGTGGTGCTGCTGGGCCCGCTGCCGCCCAGCCACGCCGAGCTCGAGCTCCTGCTCGCCGGCGGCGCGCACGCGCGGCTGGGCGCCGGCGCCGTGGTGGCCTCGGGCGCGGGCCCCGAGACGGCCCTGACGGCCGCCGCGGCGCTCGCCACCCCCGCGCGCGACACGCTGCTCGCGGCCCTGCTCGAGGAGCCGCTGGTAGCGCCGCCCACCCCCGCCAAGCAGTCGCTGGTGGCGCTGGCGCTGGCGGCCTTCGCGCTGCTGGCCCTGCTGCTGGTGCGCTGGGCCGGGGCGCCCGGGCTCGTGGGCGTGCTGGCGCTCGTGGCGCTCGTGTCGGTGGTCGGGTGGCGCGCGCTGCGGCCCGCCACGCCGCAGCTGGAGCGCGACCTGACGCTGGCGCTGGCCGGCGACGGGCTGGCGCTCGAGGTCCGGGCGCGCGAGGTGCTCACGCTGCCCCGCAGCGCCCTGAGCTACGGCGGCCGCGCCCGCCCGCTGCGCCCGCAGCCCTACCGCGTCGACGACGCGGGCACCCACCTCACGCTCGAGCGCTGGCGCGCCGCCATGCTCGAGCTCGCCCCGCGGCTGGCCGACGCGCCGCTGCTGTGGGACGGCGAGGCGCTGCGCAACGTGGGTCGCGAGCCCGTGCGCGACCTGGTCCGGGTGGGCGCGGGGCCGCTCGGCGACCTGGCGCCAGGCGCCAGCGCCCCGACGCCCACGGAGGCGGGCGACTGGCCGCGTTACGCGGCGCTGCTGCCGCTGCTGCCGGACGGCACGGTGGTGGGGCGCTCGGCCTGCGACGACGCCTGCACCGTGTGGGTGCTGTACCCGCCGGCGGCGGTCGACGCCGCGGACGGCGCCGGCGAGGCGCCGCCGGCGCGCGCCGCGACCCCGTTGCTGACGGCGCCCTCGCCCTTCGTTCAGACCGGTCTGTCTAGCCAGGGCGGGGCGCCCGCCGCCAGCCTGCAGGACGCCGGGAGGGCCGAGTGAGGTTCCTCGACGCCCTGGCCGCCCGCCTCGCCCGCTCCGACATGCTGCAGGCGCTGACGCTGCTGCTGGCCGTGCTGCTGGTGGTGCTGGCGTTCTCCTGGCCGGGCGGCAACGCCCTGGTGAACGAGGCGTGGTTCTCGCTGGCGCCCATCCGCCACGCGCTGCTGGCGCTGGCGGCCGCGGCGTTCGGGGCCTCGCTGGCGCCCGCTACGGCCGGAGCGGGCGTCGCCTGGCGCCACGAGGCGCGCGTCACGCTGGCGGCCCTGCTGGTGTGGGCGCTGGTCACGCTGCCGTTCGAGGTGATCGCCCACGCCGCCAGCTACCCGGCGGTGAGCCTCGCCTGGGGCCTGCTGACGGCGCCGCTGACGGTGGTCGCCTACTACGGGCTCGGCGCGCTGCTGGCGCGGGGCGCCCGCGCGCTGCGCGCCGCCTGGGCGCTGCCCCTGCTCGTCCCCGGCAGCCTGGTGCTGCTGGCCTGGGTCGACCTGCAGCTCGGCGCCACGCTCCTCAACCCCTGGACGGCGCCCCTCGACCCCTCGCCCGCGTACCTGGCGGTGATGGGCGGCGGCGCTATCCTGACCGCGATGGGCCTCACCCTCGAACGCCGCCCCCGCCGGGCGGAGCCGGCATGATCGGCGCCAGCCGCCGGCGCTCCGCCCCCGCCGCGACGGAGCCGTTCCGGCTGCACCAGCGCCTGTCGCGCCGGGCGGCCTGGCAGCGGCGGCTGCTGCACGCCTCGCTGGCGGCGCTGGCGGTCGCCGCCGTGACCCTGTTCCTGCCGCTGGACCTGGCGGGCCGCGTAGGCCTGGTGGCGCTCGGCGCCGTGGCGGGGCTGGCCTGGCCGCTGCGGAGCCGCGAGCCGGCCGCCCTGCGCAGCATCCGCGAGCAGACGGGCCTGAGCTACGAGACGGCGCTCACGGTGCTCGAGCGCGCCGGCACCGGGGCGCGCCCGGCCGAGGCCGACCCCTACGGGCTGGAGCGGGCGGTGGTGGAGCGCGCGCAGCAGGCGGTGAAGGCTTACCGCAGCGAGGCGAGCCCGCCGTGGTGGCTGCCGGCGCTGCTCGTGGCGGCCGTGCTGGTGGCGCTGCCGGTGCTGGGGCCGCTCGCGGGCGGGCCGAGCGCGCGCGGCGGCGGCCAGGCGGCCGGCGGCGCGGTCTCCGAGCCGTCGGCCCCCGAGGCCGGCGAGGCGCCCGAGCCGGCGGCGCCGGAGCCCCCGGCGCCGGGCCGCGCCGAGGCGCCCTCGGTCGAGCCGAGCGAGGGGCAGCGCGCCGAGGCGCCGCCGGTGGCGGAGCCGCCCGACGGCGGCGCCGGCGACCAGGCGCCCCTGTCGCGCTACCTCGACTCGCTGCGCGAGCGCCCGGCCAACGAGGGGGGCGCCCCGGGCCAGACCCAGAGCCCGCCGAGCCGGCCGGAGCAGCCCCAGGAGGCCGCTCGCGGCGACAGCCCGGCCCAGCCTGGCGACGGCGCGGCGCAGGCGGGCGCGGGTCGGCCCGAGGGGGATGGCGGCGAGCCCGCGGGCGCGAGCCAGGACCCGTCGCAGGCGCCCGCCGAGGGCGACGTAGCGGCGTCGCCGCAGGGCCAGGAGGGCGACGACGGCAGCGGCGGCCAGGAGGCGGGCAGCGAGCCTGGCGCCGGCGCCGGTGAGCCCGGCGGCGAGGAGGGCGCCGGCGACAGCCTGGAGGAGGGCGGCCTGGAGCCCGGGCAGGGCGAGGGCGGCGACGGCGCGCGCGCCAGCGGCGCCGGCGGCGAGCCGGGCGACGGCAGCGAGGGGTCGGACAGCGCCGGCATCGGCGGCGGCTCCGACGCCACCGCCGAGGGGTTCGAGGCCAGCGGCCAGGTGGGCGACACCGAGCTGCTGCGCGGCGTGCTGCAGGAGGGGCCCGAGACGGTCGCCGGCAGCGTGCGGCTACCCGGCCGCGACGAGGTGGAGCTGCCGCCGGGCACGAGCTACGCCCCCTACCAGGGGGCGGCCGAGGAGGCCCTCTCGGAGGGCGACCTGCCCCTCGACTACCAGGAGATCATCCGCCGTTACTTCCGATGAGGAGCGAGCTGATGAGGTAGGGCAGCTCCGCCAGCAGCGAGGCGGCCAGCTCGGGCGCGGCGCGGTCGCGCAGCGCCAACACCGTGGGGTCGGCGGTGACGTCGGGGAGCGGCAGGTCCACCGACTCGACGCGCGAGCCCTGCAGCGTGCGCGTGCGCAGCACCTGCACGACGGCGTCGTTGCGCGGGTCGACCACCTGGGCCTCCAGCGCCAGCGTCACGTCGACGCGCCGGCTCGCGCCGCGGCCCTCGGTGACCTCGCGCTCCAGCACCGGGGCGCCGACCATCACCGCCAGGTCGGCGTTCTGGGTGCGGGCGATGCGCGCGGCGCTGGGCGCGGCGCGGCTGTGGAACAGGTCGTTGTGGGTCTCGAGGAAGCGCATGGAGAAGGCGGAGACGAAGCCGAAGGGCGCGTCGGCGCGGCCCTCGAGCTCGGCCTGCACGGCGTCGGCGCTGCCAGGCACCGCCGACTGCGCCGGGGCGTTCAGCATGGCGATGGTCGCCGTCGCCTCCCCGGCCCTCTCCCCCTGCGCGGGGGCGCAGGCGGCCAGGAGCAGCAGCGCGCCCACGAGGATGGAAGCCAAGGTCCGTCTGGTCATGGCCCCATCGTGCCACTTCCGAGGCCCGATGCGGCGGTCAACGGTCGGTGCCTGAAGGAACGCTGAAGGCGCGCCTAGACGGGCTCCACCCGGGCGCCGCCGCGCGTGGCCTCGGTCAGCGACGCCGTGGCGCCCGCCACGAGGAAGTCGGGGAGCGTGAGCTCGAGGCGCAGGCCCTCGCCGTCGAAGGCGGGCTCGCCGCGCCGCGCGTCGGGGTGCGAGGTCACGAGCTCGTCGACGTGACGCAGCACCACGTCCACCAGCGCGAACGGCGCGCGCACCTCCAGCGTGACCATGTCGAGCACCTCGCGCACCCCGGCGAGGTCGAGCGCCTTGGCCACCGCGCCCGAGTAGGCGCGCACCAGCCCGCCCGCGCCCAGCTTGCGGCCGCCGAAGTAGCGCACCACCACCGCCGTCACGTGGTCGAGGTCGCGCTTGAGGATCACCTCGAGCATCGGCCGGCCGGCGGTGCCGCCCGGCTCACCGTCGTCGGAGAAGCGCTGCTGCTCGCCGATGCGCCACGCCCAGCAGTGGTGGGTGGCGTCGGGGTGCTCGCGCCGAGCTTCCGCGAGCAGCGCGGCGGCGGCCTCGGGGTCGTCGGCCTGGCGCACGAGCGCCAGGAAGCGCGAGCCCTCGATGACCTCCTCGTGCCGAGCTGCGCGTGCCACCGTCAGATGCGCCACGGCGGCACTCTACCAGGCGGGCAGCGGGCTCCCGCGGGCGCCCGTGCTACACTCGCCAGCGTGACGCATCGCGTACGGGACCTCACCTCCAGCCGCGGCCGGGCGCTGCCCCGCCGTGCGGCGCCACGATGTCCCGCGGCTCGTTGAGTACCCCCTGAACCCGTAACCCCTGAGACCTTGACCATTCAGGCGGGCGCGCGTCGCCCGTGCTCGGAGGAGCCGATGTCGCTCACCCTCTACAACACGCTCACCCGCGAGAAGGAACCGTTCCGCCCGGTGGTGCCGGGCCACGCCGGGATCTACATGTGCGGGCCTACCGTCTACTCCGACCCGCACCTGGGTCACGCCCGCGGGCCGGTCGTCTTCGACGTGCTCAGGCGCTGGCTCGAGCACGAGGGGTACCGGGTGCGCTTCGTCACCAACGTCACCGACGTGGGGCACCTCGTCGACGACGCCGACGACGGCGAGGACAAGCTCGCCAAGCGCGCCCAGATCGAGAAGCTCGAGCCGATGGAGGTGGCCGAGAAGTACTTCTGGGCCTACTTCGACGCCATGGCGAGCCTGAACGTCAGGCGCCCCAGCATCGTGCCGCGCGCCTCGGGGCACATCATCGAGCAGCAGCAGCTGACCGCCGAGCTGATCGAGCGCGGCGTGGCGTACGAGCGCGACGGCAACGTGTACTTCGACGTCTCGGCCTGGGAGGCGTACGGCAAGCTGTCGGGCCGCGACCCCGACGAGCTGCTGGAGGGCACGCGCGTGGAGGTGCGCTCCGACAAGGACGACCCGCGCGACTTCGCGCTCTGGAAGCGCGCCGAGGCGGGCCACATCATGCGCTGGCCCAGCCCCTGGGGCGAGGGCTTCCCCGGCTGGCACATCGAGTGCACCGTGATGAGCACCAAGTACCTGGGCGACGAGTTCGACATCCACGGCGGCGGCCTCGACCTGGTGTTCCCCCACCACGAGTGCGAGGTGGCGCAGGCCGAGGCGGCCGGCAAGCCGTTCGCGCGCTACTGGATGCACTGGAACATGATCACGCTGGGCGGCGAGAAGATGGCCAAGTCGAAGGACCACTTCGTGACCCTCGAGGAGCTGTTCGCCGACTACGACCCGCTGGTCGTGCGCTTCCACCTGCTGCGCTCGCACTACCGCAGCGTGTCGGACTTCAGCGAGGAGGGCCTGCAGGCGTCGGCCGCCGGCCTCAAGCGCCTGCGCGAGGCGTACCGCAACGCCCGGCACGGCCTGCCGGAGGGCGTGGAGGCCGACGCCCAGCCGTTCGCGGCGTTCCGCGAGCGCTTCGCGGCGGCGCTCGACGACGACCTGAACACCCCGCAGGCGATCGCGGTGCTGTTCGACGCCGCGCGCGACGTCAACCGCGCCGTCGAGGAGGGCGCCTCCCCCGCCTACCGCGCCGGGGCCATCGCCCTGCTCGACGAGCTGCTGGGCGAGGTGCTGGGCGTGCCGCCCGCGGAGGACGCGGTGCACGACGCCCTCGCCACCGTCGACGGGCTGGTCGACATGGTGCTGGCGGAGCGCCAGCGCGCCCGCGACCGCCGCGACTTCGCCAGCGCCGACCAGCTGCGCGACCGCCTGGCGGAGCTGGGCGTCACCATCGAGGACACCCCCCAGGGGAGCCGCTGGCGGCTCGACTGAGCCCTGGCCCGCGGCCGCGCGCCGCGCGACGGTGAGCGGGAGGCACGCCTAGGACCCCTAGGCGCGCCTCCCGTCGGGCGCTGCCGCTCGCCTGGCGGCGCGGCATGCTCGAGGGGTGACGCGCCCCGCCCCCTCCCCCGAGCGCGCGGCGCTCTACCTCGCCGCGCTCGCCACCCCGCAGCTCGGGGTGACCACGCTGCTGCGGCTGCTCGAGGCGCTCGGCGGCATCGAGGCCGTCGCCAACGCCAGCGCGAGCCGGCTGGCGCGGGTCGCCGGCGTGCGCGCCGCGGTGGCGGCTGAGCTCCACCCCACCCTGCGGCGCGAGGAGCGGCGGGCGCGGGCGGCCGTGGCGGCCGCGCTGGCCGGCGGGCTGAGCGTGCACGCCTGGGAGGACGCCTCGTTCCCCCGCGTGCTGCGCGACGACCCCAGCGGCAGCGCGCTGCTGCTGTTCGTGGAGGGGCGGCTCCCGCCGCAGCTCGACCGCAGCTCCAGGTGGGCGCGCAGCTGCGCCGTCGTGGGCACGCGGCGCGCCAGCGCCGGCGGCCGCGGCTTCGCCCGCGACCTGGCGCGCGCGGCCGCCCGCGAGGGCCTGGTGGTGGTGTCGGGCCTGGCGCTCGGCATCGACGGCGCGGCGCACGAGGGCGCCCTCGACGCCGCTGCCGCCGCTGACGGCGCTGGCGCCGCGCCGGGGTGGTCGCGCCCACGCTACCGCTGGGCGCCCGCGGCGGACGGGGCTCGAGAACCGTTCCCGCCAGGACCCGCTCCCACGGTGGCGGTGCTGGGCGGCGGCCACGGGCGGCTGCACCCCGCGGCGCACGCGGGGCTGGCGCGGCGCATCCTGGCGGCCGGCGGCGCGGTGGTCAGCCAGTGGCCGCCCGACACGCAGCCGACGCAGAAGTCGTTCCTCCACCGCAACCGCGTCATCAGCGGCCTGGCGCGCGCGGTCGTGGTGGTCGAGGCCGGGCTGCGCTCGGGCGCTCACAACACCGTCGCGCACGCCCTGCAGCAGGGGCGCACCGTGCTGGCGGTCCCCGCCGCGCCCTGGAGCGCCACCGGCGCCGGCTGCGTGCGGCTGCTGCGCGAGGGCGCGAGCCCGCTGGCCTCCGAGGACGACCTGTTCGCCGAGTTCGCGGAGCTGGCGCCGCGGCCCGCGGCCACGGCGGCGGACGCGCCCGGGCCGGACCCGCACGCGGGGACCGGACACGGCCCGACCAGCGCGGTGTCGCAAGGCGAGCTGCCCCTCGGGCTCACGCCCGTGGAGCGCGTGAGGCGGGCGCTGGCGGGGGCCGGCGAGCTGTCGCTCGACGCCCTGCTGGCGGAGGTGCAGCTCTCCCCCGGCGCGCTCGTGGGCCTGCTGGCGCGCCTCGAGCTGGAGGGCGAGGTGAGCGCCACGCCCGGGGGCCGCTACCGTCTTCGCGGTGCATGAAAGCGCGCTCAAGCGAGGGAGAACCAGCGCCGCCGGGTGGTTAGTATGGTCGTGACACGTTCCGACGGGGGCCTGGGGCGGCGCACGCCGACCACGACCCTCGCGACACGTATCTCGAAGGGAGATCCGCCTTGAGGAAGATCTTCGTCACCCTGACCCTGGCCCTAGCCACCTTCGGCGTGGCGTTCGGCCAGACCCTCACCGTTTGGACCACCTGGACCGACCAGACGCTCGACTGGCTCCGCGAGGAAGCCGCCTCGTTCTCCGACGCGTTCGGTGTCGACGTCGAGCTCGTCCGCCTCGACGTCAACGAGCTCAAGCAGCAGGCGCTGCTGGCCGCGCCCCAGGGCCAGGCCGGCGACGTCTTCGCCGGCGTGCCGCACGACCAGATCGGCGAGATGGCCGTCGGGGGCGTGCTCCTCGACATGTCCACCTACGCCACCAGCGCCTACCTCGATGACCTGAGCGAGCAGGCGCGCCTGGCCTACTCCTACGCCGGCAAGCTGTTCGGGCTGCCGATGTACGTCGAAGGCCCGGCCTTGGTCGTGAACGACGAGCTGGTGGCCGAGGTGCCCGCCACCTACGAGGAGATGCTGCAGGTCGCCGCCGACCTCACGACCGCCGACACCTTCGGCTTCCTCTTCGACATCAACAACTTCTACTTCAGCTACGCCTGGTTCCTCACCCACGGCGGCTACGTGTTCGGCCGCGACGCCAGCGGCGCGCTCGACCCCTCCGACATCGGCCTCGCCAACGAGGGCGCGGTGGCGGGCGGGCAGGCGCTCCACGACCTGCGCTTCGCCGAGGGCCTCATCCCCTCGGGCACCAACTTCGACGTGGCCAACGGCCTGTTCGTCGACGGCGCCCTGGCGATGATCTACACCGGCCCCTGGTCGATCAGCCAGTACCAGGACGCGGGCCTCGACGTCAGCGTCCACCCGGTGCCGCCGCTCGCCGACGGCACGCCGTTCCGCGGCTTCATGGGGGTGCAGGGCGTCCTGGTGAACCAGTTCAGCGACCTCAAGGTCGAGGCCGCCAACTTCTCCAAGTGGCTGTCGCGCAAGGACGCCCAGGTGTCGCTGGCGCGCCTCTCCGGCCGCATCCCGGCCTCGCTCTCGGCGCTGGCCGAGGTCGAGGACGACCCCATCATCGCCGGCTTCGGCGCGGCGCTCGCCAACGCCGAGCCCATGCCGAACATCCCCGAGATGGGCGCCGTGTGGTCGCCGATGGGCAACGCCCTCAACGTCATCACCGAGGACGCCGACGCCGACGTGAGCGCCGTGCTGCAGCAGGCGGTCCAGGAGATCCAGGGGCAGTAAGCCCCAAGCGCTCGCCGCACCACAGCTAGTAAGATCGCGGCCAGGGGAACCGTCCCCTGGCCGCGTGCTCGCGGGAGGCCGGCACCGCGCCCGCGCCCTCCTCCCGCGCGCCCGAACCCGAGGGGGTAGCCGCCATCGACATCTCGCGTCCCTTGAAGGACCACCTGCCCCGCAGCCGCACCACCGCCGGCGGTGTCTTCCGGTCGCTCGGCCTCATCGCGCTGGCCCTGCTGCTCGCCACCGCGGTGGGGGTCGCGGGCTACCTCCTGGTGCGCCTGCTCGCCCCCGAGGCGCCGGCCTTCGTCGGCATCCCCATCGGCACCGTCGCGCTGGTCCTGGTCCTGCGCTACATCGCGCGGCGCTTCGCCTGGATCATGCCGTGGTACTACCTGCTGCCGGCGATCGTCTTCCTGCTGACCTTCACCTTCTTCCCGGTGGTGCTGACCATCGGGCTGGCGTTCACCGACTACGCGGGGGTGCGCAACGGCGAGCTGAACGTCAGCAGCGAGACCCCCATCGTGGCCATCGACGGCGAGCGCCTGCAGATCGCCAACCCCGGCACCCTCGACTGCCGCAGCCTGCGCGACGGCTGCAACGGCGTGCGCGCCGTGGTCTACGCCTCGGGCGAGGTCACCCTGCCCGCCGAGTCGCTCGACGGCACCACCCTCGTGCTCGGCGAGGAGCCGCCCGCCGGCCGCACGGTGGTGGGCGTCGAGCTCGACATGCCCGACCTGGGCTTCGCCGCCACCCTGCGCGTGGTCGAGCAGGACGGGCCCGTGCTCACCCTCGAGCGCCAGCCGCCCTTCCCGCCCGACCTGACCAGCGTGGGGGTGGTGCTCGACCGCCAGGCCATCCGGCGCACCATCGTGGCCGAGGAGGGCGACCGCCTGACGCTCGACGCGCCGCTGCCCGAGGACGTCGAGGCCGTGAGCATCGCGCGCTACAACGACTTCGGCTTCGTGGGCTGGCGTAACTTCCGGCGCATCCTGGCGTCGGCGCCGCGCGCGCTCGTGCCGGTGTTCGGCTGGAACATCAGCTTCGCCTTCCTCACGGTGCTGCTGAACCTGGCGGCGGGCGTGTTCATCGCGGTGCTGCTGAACAACAAGGCCCTCAGGTTCCGCAACCTCTACCGCACCCTGCTGATCATCCCGTGGGCGCTGCCGAGCGTCATCACCATCCAGGTGTGGAAGGGGTTCCTCAACCAGAACTTCGGGGCCATCAACCGGGTGCTGGCGCTGCTCGACATCAGCCCCGAGCCCATCAACTGGCTGCTCGGCGACGCGACGGCGGCGCGCGCTGCCGTGATCCTGGTGAACCTGTGGCTGGGCCTGCCGTTCATGATGACGGCCACCCTCGGGGCGCTGTCGGCCATCCCCGACGACGTCTACGAGGCGGCGCGCATCGACGGCGCCAGCGCCTGGCAGGCGTTCTGGAGCGTGACGGGGCCGCTGCTGCGCACGGCGCTCGTGCCGATCACGCTCAGCTCGTTCGCCTTCAACTTCAACAACTTCAACGTGATCTTCCTGCTCACCGACGGCGGGCCGCCCGTGCCGTGGGGCACGGCCACCGCCCGCGGCACCGACATCCTGATCAGCTGGGCGTACAACGAGGCCTTCCGCAGCCAGGGCGGCTACGCCTACGGCTTCGGCTCGGCCATCTCGCTGATCATCTTCGTCATCACCCTGGGGGTGAGCTTGATGAACTTCCGGGTCACCGGGGCGCTCAAGGAGGAGGCGCGCGCATGATCGCCGGCAAGCGGGTCCATTACCTCTCCATGGCCGTGGTGGCGCTGCTGGCCGCGCTCGGCGTCTACCTGCTGGCGAGCACCGCCCCCGAGCCGGTGATGCGCGGCCGCATGCTGGTGATCCCCGGCGCCTGGTGGCGCTTCCTGGGGATGTTCGTGCTGGTCACGGGCGGCCTGGCGCTGTGCGCCTACCTCTACGGCCTCGCCACGCGTCCGCTGCGCGCCTGGCGCTACGCGGTCACGGCCAGCACGCACATCTTCATCTGGCTGGTGATCCTGGCGGTGTTCTACCCGGTGGTCTACCTGCTGTCGGTGTCGTTCAACCGCAACGACACCCTGGCCGGCGCCCTGCCGCGCGAGGGCAACCTGCTGGTGCGCTCCGGCGTCTTCCCGAACCCCGCCGACCTCTCGGTGGTGCAGTACCTCAAGGTGCTGCGCGAGACGCACCTGCTGCCGCTGCACTGGCTGCTGGTCGCCGTGCTGGTCACGGCCATCCTGGTGGTGCTGGGCACGGCGCTGCTGCCGCGCTTCGGCTTCCGCTCCGCGCGCCTCGAGCGCGTGCGCGGCCTGGCCGGCTGGACCGTCTTCGGCTCGGCCGCGCTGCTGGTGCTCAGCGTGGGGCCGGGCCAGTTCTACGGCGTGAGCGCCGACGGCCGGCGCCTGCCTGCCAGCATCGGCGGCATGGTGCCGCTCTACATCCGCAACACGCTGCTGGTGTCGGGCACCACCGGGGTGCTGGCGGTGCTGCTCTCCACCACCGCCGGCTACGCCTTCTCGCGCATGCGCTTCCAGGGGCGCTACACCACGCTGCTCACCTTCGTGTTCGTGCAGATGTTCCCCACCTTCATGGCGCTGGTGGCGATCTTCTACCTGATGAGCCGCCTCGACCTGCTGAACACCTTCACGGGCCTGATCCTGGCCTACTCCGGGGGCGCCATCGCCTTCTCGTCGTGGATCTTCAAGGGCTACCTCGACTCGCTGACGCCCAGCCTCGAGGAGCAGGCGATGGTCGACGGCGCCACGCGCTGGGGCGCCTTCTGGCGCGTGATCCTGCCCATCAGCGTGCCGATGCTGCTGTTCATCTTCCTGAACCAGTTCATCGGCACCTACAGCGAGTTCATCCTCGCCAACACGCTGCTGGTGGGCCAGGAGCGCTGGACCGTCGGCATCGGCCTCCGCAACTTCACCACCAACCAGTTCGCCACCCAGTGGGGCGCCATGGCGGCATCCGCCGTGCTCGGCAGCGTGCCCATCCTGGCGATCTTCTACTCGTTCCAGGACGCCCTCACCGGGCAGTTCACCGCCGGGAGCGTCAAGGGGTGAGGGCGCGGCCTGGATGGTAAGCTCGCCGACCATGAGGGGGAACGTAGGCCTCGGATACGGAACGCAGGTCTCGCTCGACGGCGAGCACGCCGACCCGGCCGCGCTGGCCGACGAGGCGGTGGCGCGCGCCACGCTCGAGGGCATCGTGGGCCGCGTGGAGACCACCGCGCCCGCGGGCGCGGTGCTGGTGTACCGCGACCCTGCCGGGGGACTGAGCGCCGCGCTGGTGCGGGGCGAGACGGCCGCCGTGCTGCACGCCTTCCCGGAGCTGCGCGCCGCGACGCTGCAGGTGTTCTCCGCCCACGACCTGTCGCTCAGCGGCACCACCAAGGCCTTCCTGGAGGCCTACTCCGTGGGGCGCTTCCAGAGCAGCGTGCGCGCCTTCGGCCGCCACCTGCCGCGCGACGAGCGCGAGCTCGAGCGCGCGCTGGCGGGCGAGCGGCGCTACGCGCGCCTGCGCATCCAGCCGGCGCCGGTCGTCACCCTGTAGGAGGTCCCGCGTGGCTAGGACTCACGTACTGGCGCTCGACCAGGGCACCACCAGCTCGCGCGCCATCCTCTTCGACGCCGAGGGGAACGTCCGCGGCGTGGCGCAGAAGGAGTTCGAGCAGAGCTACCCGCAGCCGGGCTGGGTCGAGCACGACCCGCTCGACCTGTGGTCGAGCCAAGCCGGGGTGGCGGCCGAGGTGCTGAGCCGTGCCGGCCTGGGCGCCGACGACCTGGCGGCGGTGGGCATCACCAACCAGCGCGAGACCACGGTGCTGTGGGACCGGCGCACGCTGCAGCCGGTGGCCAACGCCATCGTGTGGCAGGACCGCCGCACCGCGCCCGAGGTCGAGCGCCTGCGCGCCGCCGGCGCCGAGGGCCTGGTGCGCGAGCGCACCGGGCTGCTGCTCGACCCTTACTTCTCGGCCACCAAGCTCGCCTGGCTGCTCGACAACGTCGACGGCGCGCGCCGGCGCGCCGAGCGCGGCGAGCTGGCGTTCGGCACCGTCGACGCCTGGCTCACGGCGCGCCTCACGGGCGAGCACGTCACCGACGTGAGCAACGCCTCGCGCACGCTGCTGTACGACGTGCACCGCGGCTGCTGGGACGAGGAGCTGCTCGAGCTCTTCCGCGTGCCGCGCGCGCTGCTCCCCGAGGTGGTGCCGAGCTCCGGGGTCGTCACCGAGGTCGCCTACGAGCCGCTGGCCGGCGTGCCGCTGGCCGCGCTGGCCGGCGACCAGCAGGCGGCCACCTTCGGGCAGGCGTGCTACGCGCCGGGCCAGGCCAAGAACACCTACGGCACCGGCTGCTTCCTCGTGCTCAACAGCGGGCGCGAGGCGGTCGCCTCCCCCTCGCGCCTCCTAACCACGGTGCTGTGGCAGCTGGGCGAGGGGCCGGTGGAGTACGCCCTCGAGGGCAGCATCTTCATGGCCGGCGCCGTGGTGCAGTGGCTGCGCGACGGCCTCGGCATCATCCGTAGCGCCCCCGAGGTGGAGCAGCTGGCGCTGTCGGTGCCCGACAGCGGCGGCGTGACGTTCGTGCCGGCCATGACCGGCCTCGGCGCGCCCCACTGGGACCCGTACGCGCGCGGCACGGTGGTGGGCCTCACCCGCGGCACCACCGCGGCGCACCTGGCGCGCGCGGCGCTCGAGGGCATCGCGTTGCAGGTGGCCGACGTGGTGGACGCCATGTCGCGCGACTCGGGCGTGCCGCTCGCCGAGCTGCGCGTCGACGGCGGCGCCGCCCGCAACGACCTGCTGATGCAGCTGCAGGCCGACCTGCTGGGCGTCAGCGTGGTGCGGCCGCAGATCACCGAGACCACGGCGCTGGGCGCTGCTTACCTGGCGGGCCTGGCGGTGGGCGTGTGGCCCGACCAGGCGACCATCGGCGCCCTGTGGCGCGAGGACCGGCGCTTCGAGCCGCGGCTGGCGGAGGCGCTGCGTGGCGAGCTGCGGGAGCGCTGGGCGGCGGCCGTCGAGCGGGCGCGCGGCTGGGCGGCGCCCACCGGCGAGGCGTAGGCGCCCCGGCGGCCCGCGCGGCCCCGTCGGGGCGCGGTAAGCTGGCGCCGGCCGAGGCTCACGTGCCGGGATGGCGGAACGGTAGACGCCGCCGACTTAAAATCGGCCGCCCGCGAGGGCATGCGGGTTCGAGTCCCGCTCCCGGCACCACCTCGCCCCGGCCGCCCGCGCGGCGCGCCGCGCGGGCGGCTAAGATTCCCGTAAGAGGTCCCGCGTTAGAAGTGGTCGGTCGTGGTCCGAGCGTCCCCAACCCCAACCGCCACGCCGCTGTGCCCGACGTGCGGGCACGAGGTCGTCTGCATCACCACCAGCGTCACGGTGCGCTACCAGGTGGCCGTGCAGCCCGGGTGCCAGGACCTGCTGGTGATCGACGAGACGCTCGACGAGGAGGGCTGGGACGAGCAGGCGCCGGCCTCCTGCGAGGCGTGCGGCTGGCGCGGGCAAGCGGCGGCGCTGAACGGGGCGGCGCGTCGGCGGCGCGCTTGACGTGGCGCCACCCGACGAGGCTCGGATAGACCCGTCGGTATAGCATGTTCGTGAGCAGATGGAAGGGCGCGGCCTCCACGGAAGCCGCGCCCTAAACCCTGGTAGCGATGGACGGGATCGAACCGTCGACCTCACGATTATGAGTCGTGCGCTCTCACCAGCTGAGCTACATCGCCGCGGTCGCGCCGCCGGAGCCCCGGCGACCACGAGCACGAGATTATACCGCATCCGCCCCGGAGCGCTACCCCCCGGTCACCGCCACGGCGATGCCGTCGGCGTCCGGGTAGAGGGTAGCCGGGAAGGGCCCCTCGTGCTCGGTGGCGGGCCCGTCGGCCGCGAGCCTCTCCAGCAGCGCCGCGCGCGGCTCGGCGCCGGGCACCTCGACCTCGAACCAGGCCAGGCCCAGCGAGCCGGCCGGCGCCGGCGGCTGCCCGGCCGAGCGCCACACGTTCATGCCCACGTGGTGGTGGTAGCCGCCGGCGGCGGCGAAGAGCGCGCCTTCGTAGTCGCTCTGCGTGACCCGGAAGCCCATCACGTCGACGTAGCGCCGCCGCGCGCGCTCCAGGTCGGACACCTGCAGGTGCACGTGGCCCAGGAGGGTGCCGGGCGGGGCGCGGAACGGCTCGCTCGGCAGCCCGCCAGCGTCGATCACCGAGCGGCCGTCGAGCGGCGACGTGAACATGTCCACCCCGGTGTCCGTCAGCGGCCACTCGTCGCGCGGGCGGTCGCGGTAGACCTCCACCCCGTTCCCCTCGGGGTCGCTCAGGTAGACCGCCTCGCTGACGCCGTGGTCGGAGGCGCCCTGCAGCTTGGCGCGCGTGCGCACGGCTTGCTTCAGGAAGCGGCCGAGGGCGGCGCGGTCGGGGAGCAGCAGCGCCAGGTGGTAGAGGCCGGGCGCGCGCGGCGCCGACGCCCCCTCGGGCGCCGCGATCAGCCCCACCAGGTCGCGCGTCGGCGTGCCCAGCATCACGCCGCCGTCGCGCTCCGCGCGCACCTCCAGGCCCAGCACCTCGCGGTAGAAGCCGGTCGTCGCGGGCAGGTCGCGCACGCGCAGGTAGACGGCGCCGAGCAGGGTGCTGTCGGGCAGGCGGGGGGCGGCCCCGTTCGTCGGTTCGCTCATCGGCCTCAAGGCTAACGCCGGCGGCGGCGCGGGGCGCGTGGCGCCGTCACGGGGCAGGCGACACGGGGACGGCGTAAGTGGTTTGTTCGACCCCGGGGTTCGGGGGCGGCTGGTAGAGTGGTAGCCATGCTCGAGCCCTCGCTCGACCTCTACGGGTCCACGTTCGACAGCGTCGATGGCATCCTGCGCGAGCTGCTCGCCAAGAGCCGCGCGCGCTACGCGTTGATCATCGACCGCAAGGGCTTCGTGCTCATGCACGCCCGCGCCCTGTGGGCGCCCCGTCCCCCGTCGCTCGATTCGTTCGCCACGCTGGTGGCCTCCAACTACGCCGCCAACCGGGCCATCGCCAACCTGTTCGGCGAGGAGGGCTTCAAGGAGACCGTCCAGCAGGGCGCCGAGGTCGGCACCTACCTGGAGGAGCTCGGCGCCGAGGCGCTGCTCGTCACGGTGTTCGACTCCACGGCGCAGCTGGGCCGCGTCAAGGTCGCCACCAAGCAGGCGGCCGACGCCATCCGCGTGGAGCTCGAGAACGCCACCGAAGCTCCCCCCGACGTCGACTTCGACGCGGAGTTCCAGGACGGCGCCACGGCGCTGCTCGACGGCCTGTTCGGCACGAGGGACCGATGAGCACCATCAACTTCTCCGCCCGCGAGATCAACTTCAAGATCGTCTACTACGGCCCCGGCCTGTCGGGTAAGACCACCAACCTCAAGAAGATCTACGAGCAGGTGCCGGCCGAGTCGAAGGGCGAGATGGTGTCGCTCGCCACCGAGGACGAGCGCACGCTGTTCTTCGACTTCCTGCCCCTCGACCTGGGCAAGGTCAACGGCTTCAAGACGCGCTTCCACCTCTACACGGTGCCGGGCCAGGTGTTCTACAACTCCTCGCGCAAGCTGATCCTGCGCGGCGTCGACGGCGTGGTGTTCGTCGCCGACTCCTCCCCCGCGCGCCTGCGCGCGAACGCCGAGAGCCTGCGCAACCTGCGCGAGAACCTGCTGGAGTACAACCTGCGCCTCTCCGAGGTGCCGTTCGTGATCCAGGCCAACAAGCGCGACCTCGAGGACGCCATCGACATGGACATGCTCAAGCGCGTGCTCGACCCGCAGGGCAAGGTGCCGTTCTTCGAGGCGGTGGCCGCCGACTTCGACGGGGTGTTCGAGCCGCTGCGGGCCGTCGCCACCATGGTGCTCGAGAAGCTCGCCCAGAAGGCCTGAACACCGCCAGCTAGCGCGTCGCGGAAGCTACTTCCCGCCGGTACAACGCCGATTCGGGCGCTGGTGGGGCGTGATATGGTCGGGCCGATGAGGCGCACCCCGCTCTACGAGTCACACCTCGAACTCGGCGCCCGGATGGTCGACTTCGCCGGCTACGAGATGCCGCTGCACTACCAGGGGGGCATCAACCAGGAGCACCTGGCGGTCCGCCACGACGTCGGCCTCTTCGACGTCAGCCACATGGGCGAGATCCGGGTGCTCGGCCCGCAGGCCACGGAGTTCCTCCGCTTCGCCACCCTCAACGACCCCGCCAAGCTGCGCCACGGGCGCGGACAGTACAGCATGCTGCCCAACGACCGCGGCGGCCTGGTCGACGACCTGTTCGTGTACCGCTTCGGCGACGAGGAGTACCTGGTGGTCTCCAACGCCGCCAACACGGCCGCGGTGCTCATGCAGCTCAAGGCGCTGGCGGCCGACTACGACGTGCACGTGGTCGACGAGTCCGACAGCTGGGCGCTGCTGGCGCTGCAGGGGCCGGGGGCGCCGCTGCTGCTGAGCCGCCTCGTCGACGAGGACGTGGGCGCCATCAAGCGCAACGGCACCCTGAGCGTGCGCCTGTCGGGCGTGCCCGTGCTGCTGAGCCGCACCGGCTACACCGGCGAGGACGGCTTCGAGGTCTTCGTGCACCCCAACGACGCCGTCGCGCTCTGGGCGCTGCTGGTGGGCGAGGGCGCCGTGCCGTGCGGCCTGGGCGCCCGCGACACGCTGCGCCTCGAGGCCGGCTTCCCGCTCTTCGGCCACGAGCTCGGCCCCGACACCAACCCGCTCTGCACCCCCTTCGGCTGGGTCGTCAAGGACAAGGCGTTCTTCGGCCGCGAGGCCATGTGGGACCGCCCCTGCGACCGCCGCCTGGTGGGCCTGCGCCTGCTGCAGCGCGGCATCCCGCGCGCCGGCTACCGGGTGCTGAGCGGCGGCGAGGCGGTGGGCGAGGTCACCTCGGGCGGGCTGTCGCCCCTCACCCGCGACGCCATCGCCTTCGCCTGGGTGAACGCCGACCTGGCCGCGCCCGGCACCGAGCTGGCGGTCGAGATCCGCGGCCAGTCCGTCGCCGCCAGCGTGGTGGAGCCCCCCTTCTACAAGGCATGATGCGGGGGCGTACAGCTCCCCTTCCCGCAGGAACCTAAGGAGTCGAGATGAAGGTACCCGAGGACGTTCTGTTCATGGAGTCGCACGAGTGGGCCCGGCGCGAGACGCAGGACACCGTGACGGTGGGCATCAGCGACTACGCGCAAGACCAGCTGGGCGACGTGGTGTTCGTCGAGCTGCCGCAGCCGGGGCGCGAGGTCAGCAAGGGCGACCAGGTCGCCGTCATCGAGTCGGTGAAGACCGCCTCCGACATCTACAGCCCCGTCTCCGGCGTCATCATCGACGTCAACGGCTCGCTCGAGACCGCGCCGGAGCAGATCAACGAGTCGCCCTACCGCGACGGCTGGCTCTTCCGCGTGCGCGCGTCCGACATCGGCGAGCTCGACTCCTTGCTGGGGGAAGACGCCTACCGGAAGCTGACCGAGGAGGGGTAAGTGCACTACCTCCCCCACACGGAGGCCGACGTACGGCGCGCGTTGGAGCGGATCGGCGTGGGCTCGATCGACGAGCTGTTCGCCGACCTGCCCGAGGCGCTGCGCGACCCCGAGATCGACGTCGCCCCCGGCATGAACGAGGCCGAGCTGCTCGCCCACCTGCGCGAGCTGGCGGCCAAGAACCAGGCCGGCGGCCCCGACTTCCTGGGCGGCGGCATGCGGCGCCACTTCATGCCGAGCGTCACGGCCCACCTGGCCATGCAGAGCGAGTTCGTCACCGCCTACACGCCGTACCAGCCCGAGGTGGCGCAAGGCATCCTGCAGGCCACCTTCGAGTACCAGACGATGATGTCGGAGCTCACCGGCCTGCCGGTGAGCAACGCCAGCATGTACGACGGCGCCACCGCAGTGGCCGAGGCGGCGCTGCTCGCGGCGCGCCAGACGGGCCGCGAACGCGTGGCGGTGAGCCGCGGCGTGCACCCCGAGACGCGCGCGGTGCTGGCCACCTACCTGGCGCCGCTCGGCATCGAGCTCGTCACCCTCGACCTGGCGCCGCTCGCCACCCCGGTGCCGGACGCCGCGGCGCTCGAGGGCGCCGCCTGCCTGATCGCGCAGCAGCCCAACTACCTGGGCTACCTCGAGCCGATGCCCGCGCTGGCCGAGGCCGCCCACGAGGCCGGCGCGCTGTTCGTGGCCGCCGTCGACCCGCTGAGCCTCGGGCTGCTCACCCCGCCCGGGGAGTACGGCGCCGACATCGCCGCTGGCGACGGCCAGACGGCCGGCAACCCGGTGGCGTTCGGTGGCCCCTCGTTCGGCTTCATGGTGGTGAAGGAGGAGCTGATCCGCCAGTTCCCCGGCCGCCTGGTCGGCGAGACCGTCGACGTCGACGGCAAGCGCGCCTTCGTGCTCACGCTGCAGGCGCGCGAGCAGCACATCCGCCGCTCGAAGGCCAAGTCGAACATCTGCTCCAACCACCAGCTGACGGCGCTGATGGCGGCCATCAACCTAGCGGCGCTCGGCCCGCAGGGCCTGCGCGAGCTGGCCGCGGGCTCCGTGCGCCAGGCGCACCGACTGGCCGATGCGCTCGCCGCCGCCGGCCTCGCGCCCCGCACCGAGGCGCGCTTCTTCAACGAGTTCGTGCTCGAGGTGCCGCTCGCGCCCGCGCGCCTGCGCGCCGAGCTGGCGCGCCGCGGCGTCCACGCCGGCGTGGCGGCGGGCGAGGAGTACGGCCTGGGGCACGCCGTGGTGCTGGCCGCCACCGAGAGCACCACCGACGCCGACATCGCGGCGCTGGTGGCCGCCCTGCAGGACGTGCTGGCGAGCGCGCACGCGGAGGCCGTCCATGGCTGACGCCAAGGAAGCCGCCACCACCCAGCCGATGAGCACGCTGACCCAGGCCAGCGGCGGCCGCGCCGACTTCCCGCTGGTGTTCGAGCGCTCGCAGCCCGGGCGCCGCGCCGCCCACCCGCCCAAGGTGGGCGACGTCGACCTGGAGGCGCTGCTCGGCGCCGAGAACCTGCGCCGGGAGGCGCCGCGCCTCCCGGAGGTCTCCGAGCTCGACCTGGTGCGGCACTACACGCAGCTGGCCCACCGGCAGATGAGCATCGACGCCAACTTCTACCCGCTCGGCAGCTGCACCATGAAGTACAACCCCAAGGTCAACGAGGAGGCCGCCAAGCTCTTCCAGGACCTGCACCCGTACCAGGCGCCCGAGACGGCGCAGGGCGCGCTGGAGCTGCTCTACAACCTGCAGCACGACCTGGCCGCCATCACCGGCATGGACGCCGTGAGCCTGCAGCCCGCGGCCGGCGCCCACGCCGAGCTGGCCGGCATCCTCATGATCCGCGCCTACCACGAGGCGCGCGGCGAGGGCGAGCAGCGCCGCGTGGTGCTGGTGCCCGACGGCGCCCATGGCACCAACCCCGCCACCGCCGCCATGGCCGGCTACGCCGTGAAGGAGGTGCCCACCGGCCCCGACGGCGAGGTCGACCTGGAGGCGTTCAGGGCCGCCCTCTCCCCCGCGGTGGCCGCGGTGATGCTCACCAACCCCAACACCCTGGGGCTGTTCGAGCGCCGCATCCTCGAGATCAGCGCGGCCGCCCACGCGGTCGGCGCGCAGCTCTACTACGACGGCGCCAACCTCAACGCCATCGTGGGCCGCGCGCGCCCCGGCGACATGGGCTTCGACGTGGTGCACCTCAACCTGCACAAGACCTTCACCACGCCCCACGGCGGGGGCGGGCCCGGCACCGGCCCGGTCGGGGTCAAGGCCCACCTGCGCGAGTTCCTGCCCGTGCCGTTCGTGGCCAAGCGCGAGGGCGAGGCGGGCGCCGAGTTCTACCTCGAGTCCGACGTGCCGCGCTCGATCGGCCGCATGCGCAGCTTCTACGGCAACTTCGGCAACCTGGTGCGCGCCTACACCTACATCCGCGCGCTGGGACGCGAGGGGCTGCGCGACGTGAGCGGCTACGCCGTCATGGCGGCCAACTACCTGCGCGTGCGCTTCGCGGAGCTCGGCTTCCAGGTACCGTTCGACCGCGTCAACATGCACGAGTTCGTGGCGCAGCCGCCCGAGGGGCTGCGCACCCTCGACATCGCCAAGGCGCAGCTCGACTACGGCATGCACCCGGCCACCGTCTACTTCCCGCTGATCGTCAAGGAAGCCATGATGGTCGAGCCCACCGAGACGGAGTCGCTCGAGACGCTCGACGCCTACGTCGACGCGCTCGCCGAGATCCTGGCGCGCGCCGAGGCGGACGACGGCTACCTCCCGGGCGCCCCCTACCACACGCCGGTGCGGCGCCTCGACGAGGTGCGCGCGGCGCGCCAGCCGGTGCTGCGCTACGGCTTCGGCGAGGCGGCCGGCTGAGCACCGCACGGCACGCAGCCGCGCACGGGAACGCCCCCGCCAGCGATGGCGGGGGCGGTGCTCTCGTCTAGCCCGGCGCGGTCAGCGCCTGAGGGGCTCAGCTGCAGCTGGCGTCGGGGCCCGAGGGTGCCGGACGGCCGTCGGTGCGGAAGCTGTGCCCGCAGCCGCAGTTGCTGCTGGCGTTGGGGTTCTCGACGCTGAAGCCGCCGCCCATCATGTTCTCCACGTAGTCGAGGCGCGACCCGCGCAGCAGCGGCCAGCTGCGCTCGTCGACCACGAGCTTCACGCCCTGGTCCTCGAACAGCCGGTCGCCGTCCATGAAGCGGTCCTCGATGGCCATGCCGTACTGGTAGCCGCTGCAACCGCCCGACTTCACGAAGACGCGGATGGCGGCGCCCGCCTTGCCGCTGTTGGCGATGAGCTCGCTCGCCTTCTGGGCGCCGGCCTGGGTGAACGACATCGACTCGGTCTCGCTGGTCAACCGCTGCATGGCACCACCTTATAGCACGCTTGAAGGCGCCCACGTAGCGCTGCTATACTCCTACGTCGGTCGAGGCGTAGACGCCCGTCCGGGGGTATAGCTCAGTTGGTAGAGCGGCGGTCTCCAAAACCGTAGGTCGCGGGTTCAAGTCCTGCTGCCCCCGCCAGAAGCGAACGGCACCCTGCTCGCAGCGGGGTGCCGTCTTCGTGGTCGGCTCCACAGGCGCCGCGGCAGCAGGCGGCAGGCGCCACCGCGCCGGGAGCGACGCCAGGAAGCGCGCCGGGGCCGTGGTATCCTCGAAGGGTGAAGCTACATCCAGCACGGTCGTTGGTCCGCCTGGTGCTCGTCCTGGCCCTGCTGGCGACCGGGGTCGCCGCGACGGCCCAGAGCGCCACCGCCGGCAACCAGGTCTGGCTCCTGCCCATCGACGGCGAGATCACGGTGGCCACCGCGTCGTTCGTGCGCTCGCGCGTGCTGCAGGCCAACGAGCAGCAGCCGCTGGCGCTCGTCCTGTTCCTCGACACCCCGGGGGGCTCCGTAGACGCCATGCAGCGCATCGTCGGCACCATCCTCCACGACACGCGCGTGCCCACCATCGCGGTGGTGCAGAACGCCTTCAGCGCCGGCGCGCTCGTCGCCATGAGCGCGGAGCACCTGGCCATGCTGCCGGGCTCGAGCATCGGCGCCGCGCTGCCGATCATCGCCACCCCCACCGGCATCGCGCCCGTCGACGAGAAGTTCAGCTCGGCGCTGCGCGGCGAGTTCCGCAGCGTGGCCGAGGCGCGCGGGCGCAACGCGCTCGTGGCCGAGGGGATGGTCGACGAGCGCGTCGAGGTCCCCGGCCTCTCCACCGCCAGCGAGCTGATCACCCTGACGGCGCGCCAGGCCGTGGAGCACGGCATCGCCGACACCGAGGCCGCCAACCTCGACGCCGCCCTGGCCGCCTTCGGGTACGCCGGCGCCAGCGTCACGCGCCTGGAGCCCGGGCTGTCGGAGCGCCTGGCGGGCCTGCTGTCACGGCCGCTGGTGGCGGCGCTCTTGCTGGTGATCGGCATCGGCGGGCTGCTCATCGAGCTGTTCTCGCCCGGCTTCGGCGTGCCGGGCGCCATCGGCATCGTGGCGCTGGCCGTGTTCGCGGCCGCCGCCTACTTCGCCAACCCCGCCGGCCTGCTCGACGTGGGCATCCTCGTCGTGGGCATGGTGCTGCTGGCCGTCGAGGTGATCGTGCTGCCCGGCTTCGGCGTGGCCGGGGTGCTGGGCCTGGCCGCCATCGTGGTGGCGCTGGTGCGCATCTTCGAGGAGAGCGCGCTGCCGGTGCTCGGCTACGGCGTGGTGTTCGGCGGCGTGCTCATGGCCGTGCTCCTCTGGATGCTGCCCAACAGCCGCCTGGCGGCGATCTTCCGCCTGTCGGACCGCCTGCCGAGCAGCGGCGGCACCGCCGGTACCGTATCGACCGTCGACCGCGTCGACCTGCTCGGCGCCATCGGCACCGCCATCACCGACCTGCGCCCGGCGGGCGTGGCGCGCTTCGGCAACGACCGCGTCGACGTCGTCAGCGAAGGCGACTACATCTCCGTCGGCTCGCCCATCACCGTGCTGCGCGTGGAGGGCAGCCGCGTCACGGTGCGGCAGGTAGACACCGGCACCAACCCCATCGATCCCCGAGGCGCCCGCACGGGCGCGGAGCAGAGCGCGGCCGACAGCGGCCGCGAGGAGGCCTGAATGGACGTCACCCTGTTGATCCTCGCCGGAGCCGTACTCCTATTCTTCATCATCCTGTTCAACTTCATCCCCGTGGGGCTGTGGATCTCCGCCGTGGCCGCCGGGGTGCGGGTCAGCCTGCCGTCGCTCGTGGCCATGCGCCTGCGACGCGTGCCCCCCAACCAGATCATCCTGCCGCTCATCAAGGCGCAGAAGGCCGGCATCGACGACGTCACGCAGAACATGCTCGAGGCCCACTACCTGGCGGGCGGCAACGTCGACCGCGTGGTCGACGCGCTGATCGCCGCCGACAAGGCGCGCATCGCGCTGCCGTTCGACCGTGCCGCCGCCATCGACCTGGCGGGCCGCGACGTGCTCGACGCCGTCAAGGTGTCGGTCAACCCGCGCGTCATCCAGACGCCCGACGTCAGCGCCGTGGCCAAGGACGGCATCGAGCTGATCGCCACCGCGCGCATCACGGTACGCGCCAACCTCGAGCGCCTGGTGGGCGGCGCCGGCGAGGAGACGATCATCGCGCGCGTGGGCGAGGGCGTGGTCTCCTCCATCGGCAGCACCTCGTCGCACAAGGGCGTGCTCGAGAACCCCGACATCATCTCCAAGACGGTGCTCGCCAAGGGCCTCGACTCCGGCACCGCCTTCGAGATCCTCTCCATCGACATCGCCGACGTGAACGTCGGGCGCAACATCGGCGCGCAGCTGCAGACCGACCAGGCCGAGGCCGACAAGCGCGTGGCGCAGGCCAAGGCCGAGGAGCGCCGCGCCATGGCGGTCGCCCTCGAGCAGGAGAACCGCGCGCGCGTCGAGGAGATGCGCGCCCGCGTGGTCGAGGCCGAGGCCGAGGTGCCGCGCGCCATCGCGCAGGCGTTCCGCGACGGCAACCTGGGCATCATGGACTACTACTCGCTCGAGAACATCCAGTCGGACACCAGCATGCGCGGCAACATCGGTCGCGCCGCCGGCCAGTCCGAGGACTAGGCTAGGAGGAGCGTGCGGCTAGACCTCGACACCATCCTCGGGATCCTCTTCTTCGTCGTCTTCGTGGTGCTACCCATGTTCGGCAGGCGGAGGCGCCCCGAGGAGCCTGAGGACGCGCCGGCGCGGCCGCCCGAGGCCGCTCGCCCGGCGACGGGGCCGGAGCGCGCGGCCGGTGAGGGGCGCCCGGGCGCCCCCGCGTCGGCCGGGCCGCAGGCCGCCCCGCGCCCGGGCCAGGCCGGCGGACGGCCGGTGGTGTCGGCCGCCGACGCGCTCGAGGAGGTCCGCGCCCGCGTACGCCAAGCGCAGGAGGCGGAGGACGCCCGGCGGCGCGCCGCCGGCCGCGGCGCGAGCGCCAGCACGACCGCCCCGAGCCCGGCCCCGGCCACGAGCCGCGCCCCTCAGGGGGGCACGCTGGTCTCGGGCCCGCCCCCCGGCTCCATCCTCGGTCGCGAGAGGAGCGCTCCGAGCGCGAGCCTGGGGCGCGAGGGGCGCGCGCCAGGCGGCGGGTTCGGACGCGAGGGCGTGCCGGGTGGCCTGGGGCGCGAAGGCGCGCAGCCGCGGCGCCAGGCGCCTGCCGGGCAACGGCCCTCCCCCGGGCAGCAGGCCGGGGCGCTGGCCGGCCGCCGGGTGCCGGGCAGCCTCGGCCGCGAGGGCACGCCGAGCGTCGCGGCGCCGCTCGAGGTCGCGCGCCGCCAGCCGTCGCAGCGGGCCGGCAGCCAGCCCGGCCAGGCGGCGCGCGCCGGTGCCGACGCGTTACCACCCGGCCTACAGGCAGCCGCTAGACTGGACGCGCCGGTCCTGAGGACGGACCGGAACGCGCTCGTGACAGGCATCATCTGGCACGAAGTACTTTCCGAACCTGTCGCCAAGCGGCGACTCAGGAGGACGAGATCGCGACCTCTACGACCCTGAAGCTCCGCAGCCCAGCGGAGGCCCTATCCCTCTTCGGCCAGAACGACGAGAACCTCAAGCTGCTCAGGACCCGCCTGAGCGCCAAGGTCGTGGCGCGCGGCGACGAGGTGCACCTGAGCGGTGAGGAGGCGGAGGTGGCGGAGGCCGAACGCACCTTCCGGAACCTGCTCCGCACCATCCGCCAGGGGGGCGAGGTGACGCTCGCCGAGATCGCCTACGGCGACCTGGGCGACGGCCGCGAGGGCGCCGCCACCGACGCCGGCGCCGCCGAGCTGCGACAGGGCGCCGCGGCGCCGCGGCTGCCGGGGCGCACGCGCCCCAAGACGGCCGGGCAGCGGCGCTACGTGCACGCCATCGCCAACAACCCGATCACCTTCGGGATCGGGCCCGCCGGCACCGGCAAGACCTACCTGGCGGTGGCCATGGCGGTGGAGGCCCTGGTGGCCAACCGCATCAAGCGCATCGTGCTCACGCGCCCGGCCGTGGAGGCCGGCGAGCGCCTGGGCTTCCTCCCCGGCGACCTGCAGGCCAAGATCGACCCCTACCTGCGGCCGCTCTACGACGCGCTGCACGACATGCTGCCCGCCGAGCGCGTCGAGCGCCTCACCGAGCAAGGCACCATCGAGGTCGCGCCGCTGGCGTTCATGCGCGGGCGCACGCTCAACGACGCCTTCATCATCCTCGACGAGGCGCAGAACACCACGCCCGAGCAGATGAAGATGTTCCTCACGCGCATGGGCTTCAACAGCCGCGTGGTGGTCACCGGCGACACCACCCAGACCGACCTCCCGGGCGGCGCCCAGAGCGGCCTGCAGGTGGCCCAGCAGATCCTGCAGGGCATCGAGGGCATCTCCTTCCAGACGTTCACCAAGGCCGACGTCGTGCGCCACCCGCTGGTGGCGCAGATCGTCCTCGCCTATGAGCAGCACGGTTAAACGCAGCGGTCGCCCGCCGGTCAGGCGCTTCTGGCTGCTGACGCTGGCGGTGGCGGTCTGCCTCGGGCTGCTGGTCTACAGCGCCTACGGCTCCCGGCAGCGCTCGCCGCTGCGCGTGGGCCAGCCCAGCCCGCAGACGTTCGTGGCGCCGGTCGCCACCCAGGTGGTCGACCACATCGCCACGCAGCGCGAGCGGCAGGCGGCGCGCGAGCAGATCGAGACCGTCTACACCTCCGACCCGCAGCTGA
Source organism: Deinococcales bacterium (assembly GCA_012515535.1). GTDB lineage: Bacteria > Deinococcota > Deinococci > Deinococcales > Trueperaceae > JAAYYF01. Next base: position 36,052 of record JAAYYF010000147.1, on the reverse strand, counting down.
TGGCGCTGGTGTCGGCCGCCGTCACCTCGTCGGGGCTGCCGGCCAGCGTGATCGACGAGGTGCTCAGCCGCTACCGCGCCCCTTCGGGCGTGCGCGCCTCCGCCATCCCGGCGCTCGTCGAGGAGATGGTGGCGCTCGCGCCCGCCGACCGGCAGCGCGAGACGCGCCTGGTGCTCGAGCGGCGCCTGGTCGCCACCTCGGTGCCCAACGACCGCCTCACGCAGGCGGCGCGCGAGGCGGCGGCGAACGCCGTGTCGCCGGTGATGCAGTCGCTGGAGGCGGGCGAGGTGATCGTCCAGGCCGGCGAGCCGCTCACCGAGGACCAGCTGCGCGTGCTCGACTCGCTGGGCCTCTACAGCGCCCGGGCCGAGGCGCTGTCGCAGACCGCCTGGATCGTGGCGGGGGTCGTGATCCTCACGCTGCTGCTCGTCACGCCGCTGCTGCTGGCGCGCCGCGCGCTGCTCGAGACGTTCACCTTCCGCAAGCTGGCGTTCCTGGCGGTGCTGACCCTGGGCGTGCTGGTGCTGCAGCGCGTGGCTGTGGTGGTGTCGCCGCAGTTCCTGTTCGCGCTGCTGGTGCCGCTGGTGGTGGCCACGCTGCTGGGCGCCCGCGCCGCGCTGCTGTGGGGCACCTGGATGGCGTTGGCGCTGGGCCTGCTGGTGCCGGCCTCGCCGCACTTCGCCATCGTCACCACGCTGGTGGGCTCCAGCGCCGCCGCCCTGGTGGCGGTGGTGTCGCGCAACCGCCTGTGGCTGATCCTGGCGGGCGTGGTCGGCGGGCTCACCGCCGGGCTGACGCTGCTGGCGCTGGTGCTGGTGGGGGGCGGCATGGCGCTGGGGGCGGCACTGGGGGGCGCGGCGCTGCTCCTGGCCGGCGGCCTGCTGGCCGGGGTGCTGGCGCTGGGGCTATTGCCGGTGGCCGAGTCGGGCTTCGGCTTCCTGACCGACTTCCGCCTCATCGAGCTGTCGAGCCCCACGCACCCGCTGCTGCAGCGCCTGATCGCCGAGGCGCCCGGAACCTACCAGCACAGCCTGATCATCTCGAACCTGGTGGACCAGGCGGTGCAGAACGTGGGCGGCAACGCCCTGCTGGCGCGCGTCGGGGCGCTCTACCACGATATCGGCAAGATGAAGCGCCCGCACTTCTTCGTCGAGAACCAGTTCACCGGCGAGAACCCGCACGACCGCATCAGCCCGCACCTGTCGTACCTGATCATCACCAGCCACGTGCGCGACGGCCTCGAGCTGCTGCGCGAGAACCACATGCCCGAGGAGCTCGAGCCGTTCGTGGCCGAGCACCACGGCACCACGGTGCTGAGCTACTTCTACAAGCGCGCGCTCGACGAGGGCCAGGTCGAGGAGCTGAACTTCCGCTACCCCGGGCCGCGCCCCAGCTCGAAGGAGAGCGCGGTGCTGATGCTCGCCGACGCCGTGGAGTCGGCGTCGCGCACGCTCACCGACCCCACGCCCTCGAGCATCCGCTCGCTGATCGACCGGCTGGTGCAGCAGCGCCTGCAGGACGGCCAGCTCGCCGAGGCGCCCCTCACCTTCGACGACCTCGAGGTGATCGCCAGCACCTTCGAGCGCATGCTCACCGCCATCCTCCACCGGCGCATCTCCTACCCGAGCGCCGAGGAGGTCAAGTCGCTGAAGCGCGTGCGCGCCGCCCAGGCCGACAGCTACACCGCCCCCGCGCCAGAGAGGGCGGCCGCGGCCGGGGCGCGCGCCACGCAGGAGGAGGGGGTCGATGCCGGAGACGGTCGAGCTGCTGGACGAGACCGGCCGCTACCCGCACGGTGACGAGCTGCGCGCCGCGCTGGCCGCGCTGCTGGCCGAGCTCGGCCTGGGCGGGCGCGAGCTCACGGTCGTGCTGATGGACGACGCCGGCATCGCCGAGCGCAACGCCTCCGACCGCGGCGTCGACGGCCCGACCGACGTGCTGTCGTACCCCACCTCCGAGCCCGACGACGTCGGCTTCCCGCAGGTGCCGCACCTGGGCGACGTGCTCATCAGCCTCGACACCGCCGCGCGCCAGGCCGCCGAGCACGGCCACGGGCTGCGCGAGGAGGTGCTGGTGCTGGCGGCGCACGGCGTCACGCACCTGCGCGGCCTCGACCACCAGGACGAGCGCGAGTGGCGCCCGTTCCTGGAGGCGCAGCGCCGCATCCTCGAGCTCGCCGGCGGGGGCGCGGCGTGACCCACAAGCGCTTCTCGGCCTCGTTCCGCTACGCCTGGGCCGGGATCCGGCACGCCTTCGCGGCGCAGCCGAACTTCCGCCGCGAGCTGCTGCTGGGCGCCTTGGCGCTAACGCTCGCCGCCTGGCTGCGCGCGCCGCTGGCGCCCATCCTGGCGGTGACCGGCCTGGTGCTGGCGCTGGAGCTGATGAACAGCGCCCTGGAGGCGCTGGTGGACCTGGTCTCCCCCGAGCACCACGACCTGGCCGGCGCCGCCAAGGACCTGGCGGCCGCCGCGGTGCTGGTGGCGAGCGCCGCCGCCCTCGGGGTGGGGCTGGCGGTGCTGGGTCCGCCCCTGTGGCAGCGCCTGGGGGCGATGGCGGGCTTAGGATGAGCGGGAGCGGAGGAACGCGCGTGACGAGCGAAGGAGCCACGACCACCGAACCGGCGGCCCCCGCCGGGGTGCCCCACGACCTGTGGCTGGCGGCGCGCGAGGCGTACCGCAACGCCTACGCGCCCTACTCGCGCTTCCGGGTGGGCGCCGCGCTGCGGGCGCCCGACGGACGCGTGTTCCCGGGGGCGAACGTCGAGAACTCCAGCTTCGGGCTCACGCGCTGCGCCGAGCAGTCGGCCGTGCAGGCACTGGCCACCAGCGGCGGCCGCGGCTTCGACGAGCTGGTGGTGTACACCGGCTCGCCCCAGCCCTCCTCGCCCTGCGGCGCCTGCCGCCAGGTGCTCTTCGAGTTCGCGCCCGACGCCAAGGTCTACCTGGTCAACGAGGCCGGCGACGTGATCGCCACGACCGTCGCCGACCTGCTGCCCCTGGGCTTCCGCCTGGGGCCGGCGACCGAGGGCGCTGCCGGCTGACCCTAGCGCTACGCCGCGCGCCAGCGGGCGCGCACGGGCTAAGGCTTCTCACGAGGCGCGGGTATACTCCGCGATGATGCTCAGGCGCCGCTTCCCCTTCCTGTTCGCGCTGCTCGCCATCGTCTCCGCCCTACCGGGCGCCGCCCTCGCGCAGGGCGCCAGCGAGCCCACCCGCGTCGTCATCCTGCCGTTCGACACCGACGCCGCCGTGTCCAGCTACCAGCTGGGCCTCCCCACCGCGCTGCAGCACGCGCTGAACCAGCTCCCAGGGCTGTACGTGCCGCCGGTGGGCGACGCCGCCCTGGTGGCCAACAAGGCCACCGACTCGGGGCAGGACGTGCAGGCGCTGCTCGGGCGCCTGTTCGACGCCGACGCGGTCGTCACCGGGCGCGTGACCACCGGCGGTGGGGGCGTGGTGGCCGACATCAACGTCGCGCTCGGCGGGGCGGTCACGCCCCACCAGGTGAGCGGCGCCGACCCGGCCGCCCTGGCCGTGGCGGCCGCCGAGGCGGTCGCCCGCGCGGTGCGCCCGCAGGCGAGCGCCGACGCGCTGGCCAGCGTGCGCGTGGCCGCCGAGCAGACCCCCTCGGTGCCGAGCCTGAGCCCCACCGGCCTGGCCGCCTCCGGGCTGCCGGGCGCGCGCGTGGCCGACCTGAACACCGCCGCGCAGCTCGACGCCGGCTCCGCCTGGGTGGTGGCCGAGTACGCGCGCGCCCTGGCGCTCGCCGGCGAGCTCGAGGAGGCCGTGACGCAGGCGCGCCGCGCCGCCGAGCTGGCCCCCTCCGACGCCGAGGTGCAGGCGCTCGTGGGCGTGGTGCTCGACGCCGCCGGCGCGGAGGGCGCGCTGGAGGCGTTCGAGCGCGCGCTGGCCGTGAACCCGGCGCACGCCGTGGCGCTGGCCGGCCGCGCCGCCGTGAGCGTGCGCACCGGCGCCACCGATACCGATCCCACCGCCGACCTGGAGGCGGCCATCGCCGCCTACCCGCGCTTCGTCGACGCCTACGTGCGCCTCGCCGGCCGTCAACAGAACGCCCAGCGCGCCCTGCAGGTGCTGCGCCGCGCCGAGAGCCACTCGCCTGAGTCGGTGCTGCTGCGCGGCAGCGTCATGCGGCGCCTGCTCGACGCCAACGACGCCGCCGGCGCCGCCACCTACCTGAGCCAGACCGTGGCCGACCCCGTGGCGCGCTCGGCCTCCATGTACGCCCTCGCCCGGCTGCTGCCCGCCTCGCAGGCGGCCGCCGCCGAGGCGCTGCTGGCCGAGGGGCGCGAGCTCTACCCCGACAGCGTCGACCTCAAGCTGGCCCAGGCCGAGCGCCTGCTGCAGAGCGGCGACCTGGCCGGCGCCGAGGGGCTGCTGGGGCCGCTCTACACCCAGAACCCGAACAGCGTGGCGGTCGCCAACCTGCTCGCCGTGGTGCAGGCGCAGCGCGGCGACCTCGAGGGCGCGCGCCGCACCGTCGAGGCGCTGCGCGGCCAGGGCGCCGACGTCGACCGCACGCTCGCCGAGCTCTACCTCGCCTCGGGCCGCGCCGCCGGCGCGCTGGCGCTCCTCGAGCAGCTGGTCGCCGAGGAGCCGGAGGACGCCCACCTGCAGGCGCTCTACGGCACCGCGCTGATGCGCCTCGGGCGCCTCGAGCAGGGCGAGACGGTGCTCGAGCGCGCGCTCGAGCTCGACCCCGAGAGCCAGCTCGCCGGCCGCAGCCTCGAGCTCCTGCGCCAGCAGCGCGAGCTCACCGGCGGCGACGTGACCTTCAACGAGGAGGCGGGCGTGGCGTTCCAGCAGGGCCTCTACGCCCTCGACGTCAACGACTTCGTCGCCGCCGTCGACGCCTTCGGGCGCTCGCGCGCCGCGCAGGAGACCGGCCTCGGCGCCTTCTACCAGGGCTACGCGCGCCAGCTGGCCGGCGACCCGCGCGGGGCGCTGGCCGACTACGGCGTGGCGCTCGAGAGCTTCCCCGACAGCGACATCGTGCTGAACAACCTCGGCTACGCGCAGCTGGAGGTGGGGCGCTTCGACCTGGCGCTCGACAGCCTGCGGCGCGCCATCGCGGCCAACCCGGAGAACGCCCAGGCGCACCTGAACCTCGGCGTGGCCTACTACGCCGTGCAGCGCTACGAGGACGCCATCGCCGCGTTCGCGGAGGCCGGCCGCCTCGATCCCGGGCTCAGCCCCACCGCCGAGACCCTGATCGAGGACGTGCGCGAGCGCCTCGGCCAGCGCTAGGGCGACACCGTGCTGAGACTGCTCGCAGCGGTGGTGCTGCTGGCGGCCGCGGGCGCGTGGCCGCAGCGCGCTCAGGCGCAAGGGGCGGGCTGGTGGTCGGTGCAGACCGTGGCGCTGCGCGATCTGCGCGAGGCGCAGGGCACCACCGACTCGCTGAAGCGCCACGGCTTCGACGCCTACACCGAGTTCGCCATGGACTCCGGCCTGCAGTTCGTGCGCGTCCGCGTGGGCTGCTTCACCTCGCGCGAGGCCGCCGAGGCGATGGCCGACGCCCTGCGCGGGCGCGTTACCGAGACGGCGGTGCCGGTCGAGCTCACCCCCGGCGCGCCCACCCAGGGGTGCGTCGACATGGTGGTCGGCTTCCTCAAGCCCTCCTCCTGGGACGCCGTCACGCGCGCCGGCGCCGTGCCTGCCTTCCAGGTGCAGGTGGCGGGGCTGGAGGCGCACGTGGTCCACACCGGCGAGCGCTGGCGCGTGCTGCAGGACGGCGAGCCGCTGCCCGCGCTCGACGCGGCCCTGGCCAGCGAACGCTTCTCGCAGGCGCAGGTGGGCGGCGCGCTGCTGGTGCGGCAGGAGACGCCCGGCGGCGGGCTGGTGCTCTGCCCCGGCCGGCTCCTGGCCAGCGTCGGGCGCGTGGCGATAACGGAACTAGGGGACGCGCTCGTAGCGTGTAGCCTGGAGCCCATGAGGGAACCATGAGCGAGGAAGGACCGAGCGCGAGCGCACCGCTGGTCGTCCTCACCGGCGTGAGCGGGTCGGGCAAGACCACCGCGCTGCACGCCCTCGAGGACATCGGCTTCTACACCGTCGACAACCTCCCGCCCGCCCTGTGGCTGGCGCTGGTGGAGGGCATGCCGGCGGAGGCCAAGGGCCTGTGCGTCTCGATCGACATCCGCACGCGCGCCTTCATCGAGGAGGCGCCGGCGGCCCTCGCCGAGCTGGAGCGCCTCGGCCACCGCCCCACGCTCCTGTTCCTCGACGCCTCCGACGAGGTGCTGGTCAAGCGCTACAACTTCACGCGCCGCGCCCACCCGGTGGCGGCCGGCACGCTGTCGGCCGACCTCGCCGCCGAGCGGCGCGTGCTGCAGCCGCTGCGCGAGCTCGCCGACGACGTGATCGACACCACCACCACGAGCGCGCGCGAGCTGACGCAGCTGCTGTGGGACCGCTTCGCGGAGGGGCGCGGCCTGCTGCTACGGCTGGTGTCGTTCGGCTTCAAACGCGGCATCCCCACCGACGTCGACACCGTGCTCGACGTGCGCGGCATGCCCAACCCCTTCTACGACGAGGCGCTGCGGCCGCTGCCGGGCACCGACACCGACGTGCAGCGGCACGTCTTCTCCCCCGAGGCGCTCGAGCTCTACCACCAGATGCGCATGCTGGTGCGCTCGCTCGCCTACCTGGCCGAGAGCGGCGGCCGCAGCCACTACAGCGTGGCGGTGGGCTGCACCGGCGGCCAGCACCGCTCGGTGGCGGTGGTCGAGCGCCTGAGCCACGACCTGGCGGGCGCCTACCGCACCCAGGTCCAGCACCGCGACCTGTCGGCCGCCCTGCGCGAGCACGTGGTGGGGGCCGACGAGTGAACCTCGACGGGCGCTCGGGGGTCGGCGCCCAGCTCAGGCGCCTCGGCACCTGGCGGCTGTGGCTCACGCCGGGCATGGGCGTCAAGCGCTACGTGGCGCTGGCGGTGTTGGGGGCGCTGCTGCTGGTGCTGGGCGCCGTGGGCCTGGCGCTGTGGAGCTTCGGCGAGGAGCGCAGCGCGATCTCCGAGCCCATCGAGCAGCTGCTCACCAGCACCGACTGGTACCGCCTGGGCGCCTGGGTGTCGCTCCTGCTGGCGCTGCTGGGCGTGGTGGTGAGCGTGACGGCGGTAGCGAGCCTCAACCGCTCGCTGCTGTCGAACTGGCTGCCGCACCCCGGCGACGCCGCGCGGCTCCTGAACCGCCGCCTGCAGCTGGCGCGGGGGCCGCGGGTGGTGGCGCTCGGCGGCGGTAGCGGGCTGTCGAACCTGCTGCGCGGCCTGCGCGCCCACACCTCGAACCTCACCGCGGTGGTGGCCGTGAGCGACAACGGTGGCTCCTCGGGGCGCCTGCGCGCCGAGTTCGACATGCCCGCCCCCGGCGACCTCACCGACTGCCTGGCGGCGCTGTCCGACAACGAGTCGGAGCTGGCGAGCCTGCTGCAGTACCGCTTCACGCGCGGGCGCGAGCTCCGGGGCCACACCTTCGGCAACCTCCTGATCACCACCCTCACCGAGGTGGAGGGCGACTTCGCGCGCGCGCTCAAGGTCATCAACCGCCTGCTCGACCTGTCGGGGGCGGTCTACCCCGCCGCCGCGCAGCCGGTGAACCTGCTGGTCACCAAGGCGAGCGGCGAGGAGGTCGAGGGCGAGGAGCAGCTCCGGCAGCTGCCCGGCGCCGTGGCCTCGGTGCGCACGGTGCCCGAGGCGCCGCACGGGCTGCCCGAGGTGACCATCGCGCTGCTGGAGGCCGACCTGATCGTGCTGGGCCCCGGCAGCCTCTTCTCCAGCACCATCCCGCCGCTGCTGGTGCCGTCGATCCAGGAGGCCCTGAACCGCAGCCGCGCCCGCCTCGTGTACGTGGCCAACATCATGACCGAGGCGGGCGAGACGGACGGCTTCGACGCCTTCGACCACGTGGCCGCGTTGATGCGCCACGGCGTGCGCAAGCCCGACACGGTGCTGATAAACTCGGCCCCCGTGGACCCAGCGCGGCTCGAGAACTACCGCTCCGAGGGCGCCGAGCTGGTGGCGGGCGCCCGCGAGCGCTTCCAGGAGGCCGGCATCGCCGTGCTGGAACGGCCGCTGGTCGGACGCGGCGCCTTCGCGCAGCACGACTCCGACCAGCTGGCGGCGGTCCTCACCGAGCTCGCCAGCGCCACCGCCGACGCCCGCGCGGGCGCGGTCCGCCGGCCGGAGGCGGCGCTGTCGTGAACCTCGCCACCGTCCTCGCGCTGCTGAGCCTGACCCTCACCGACCCCACCGGCGACGCCATCGGCGACGGCACGCTGAACCCGCCGACCTCCCCCATCTACGCCAACTCGGCGCTGTTCGACCTGCAGGCCGTCGAGCTGGAGGTGAGCGAGGGCGGCGTGGCGGTGCTGAAGGTCACCATGGGCGCCCTGAGCGCCACCGCCCCGCAGCCCAGCGCCGCTCCTGCGCCGGACGCCGCCGCGCCCGAGGACGGCCCCACCGCCGTCGCCGAGCAGGCCGCGGCCACGCGGGAGCCGGGGCTGGAGCCGTTCGACGTCAGCGGCCTGCTGGCGGTGATCGACGTCTACCTCGACACCGCCGCCGGCGGCGCCACCCGCACCCTGAGCGGGCCCGACATGCTGATGCCGCTGGGCGTCGGTTGGGACCACGCCGTGCGCCTCTCGGCGGCGGGAGCGCAGGGCGTCAGCTACGTGGGCAGCGGCGCGGCGGCGCCCGAAGCGGCCGCCCGGCTGCCGAGCGCCGAGCCCGTCACGCTGCCGGCGGACCCGGAAGCAGCGCCAACGGCCGCGGGCGACGGCGCCGCGCCGGGGGCCACGCAGGAGGCCGCCCCGGCGCCCGAGGAGCTGCTCTACGTGCCCCTGACCGTCGACCGCCGCGGCAACGTGCTGGAGATCCGCCTGCCGTGGAGCCTCGACCCCGAGAGCCACGTCGACCTCTACGCCATGACCGGCGTGCACGACCCGTTCTCGACCGACGGCTGGCGGCGCCTGGCCGACGCCCCCTCGCCCTGGGCCTTCTCGGGCTCGGCGCAGGTGACGCCGGTGATCGACCTGCTGGCGTCCGACGCCGACGCCCAGGCCGACGCGCTCAGGCGCGGTGTGCTGCCCCTGCCGCCGCGCGAGCCGGGGATGTCGCTGCCGCTGTCGCCGTGGCTCTGGATGATGATCGGCGGCGTGGCCTTGGCCCTGATCGGGCTGGTGATGCGCGGGCGCGTGGCGCGCCTGCCCGGCGCGGACGACGCGGGCGCGGGCGGCGAGGGCGAGGTCGCGGTCGTCGAGCCGCCCGCCGGCGACGCGCACGAGCGCGACGAGCGCGAGCCGGCGGACGAGCCGCGCGACGCGCCGCCGGCCGGCCCGGACCGGGCGCCCGGCGAGGAGCCCACGCGCGTGCCGTCGGAGGACGGGCCGCGCGAGGAGCCGCGCCACGCGCCGAGCGATCAGCTACCGCTCGAGGAGCCCACCGAGGCGCCGAGCGAGGAGCTGCCCACCGACCCGGGCGACGAGGCGCACGTCGACCCGGACGCGGCAGCCGCTGCCGGGCCGACCCTAGGGGTGCCGGCGGCGCCCGGCGCCGAGCTGGGCGCCACGGGTGGCGCCGAGCCGGACGCCTCTCCCGGCACCGATCCCGCTGCCACGTCCGAGCCCCTCGAGGCGCGGGCGCTCTCCACCAGCGTCGAGGAGACCTTCCTCGCCGACGAGCCGGAGCTGGGGTTCGGGGACGGCGCCGTCGAGGGCGACGAGAGCTTCTGGCACCCCGGCTCGCGCGGCCGCAAGACGGTGACGCCGGCGGAGCCAGAGGAGCTCTGACGCCGCCGGCGTCACCGGTACGGGTTCCGGGTAGCTAGCTGAGGACCGTCAGCGGGCTCAGTCGCCGAAGCCGATGGCCGGCGCCAGCTCGGGGGTGCTGATGCGCTCCACGTCGGCGCCCACGCGCTTGAGGCGCGCGGCGAGGTCGGCGTAGCCGCGGTCGACGTACACCAGGCCGCCGATCTCGGACGCGCCCTCGGCGGCCAGGGCCGCCACCACCAGGGCGCCGCCGGCGCGGATGTCGGCGGCGTGCATCGCCGCGCCGCGCAGGGGCCCGCCGCGGATCTCGAGGCGGTTGTCGTCGAGCGTCATGCGCGCGCCGGTGCGGGCGAGCTCCTCGACGTGGGTGAAGCGGTCCGGGTAGACGTGGTCGGTGACGTGGCTGAGGCCCGGGATGGTGGCCAGGTAGGCGGCGAACGGCGCCTGCAGGTCGGTGGGCACGCCCGGGAACACCTCGGCCTCGACGTCGGTGGGGTGCAGCGGCCCGGTGGCGTCGATGGTCACCTGGCGCGCACCGCGCTCGACCTCGACGCCGGTGGCGGCGAGCGCCTCGAGCACGGCCGTGAGGTTCTCGGGCTCGAGGTCGGTGAGGGTGAGCTTGCCGCGCGTGGCGGCGGCGGCCAGCAGGTAGGTGCCGGCCTCGATGCGGTCGGCGATGGGGCGGTAGGTGACGCCGTGCAGCTTCTTGACGCCGCGCACCGTGAGGGTGGAGGTGCCGGCGCCCTGGATGTCGGCGCCCATGGCGTTGAGCATGGCCACCAGGTCGGTCACCTCGGGCTCGCGGGCGGCGTTCTCGATGACCACCTCGCCGGCGCCGAGGGCGGTGGCGAGCAGCACGTTCTGGGTGCCGCCCACGGTGGGGGCCTCGAAGCGCACGGTGCCCGCCAGCGGGCCGGAGCGGTGGGCGTAGAAGTCGCCCTCCTCCTCCTCGATGCGGGCTCCGAGGGCCTCGAAGGCCTTCAGGTGACGGTCCACGGGGCGCGGGCCCCAGGCGCAGCCGCCCGGCATCGACACGCGCGCCTCGCCGGTGCGGGCCAGGAGCGCGCCCATGATCACGAAGCTGGCGCGCATCTTGCTGACCAGCGAGTAGGGGGCGTGGTGGCCGCGCAGGTTGGCGGCGTGGAGGTGCAGGTCGTCGCCGTCCCAGCGCGTGTCGACCCCGACGTGGCGCAGGATCTCCTCGCTGACCAGCACGTCGGAGAGGCGCGGGATGTCCTTCAGGACCACGGGCTCGTCCGTGAGCAGGGAGGCGAGCATCAGCAGCAGCGCGGAGTTCTTGGCGCGGTAGACGGGGAGCTCTCCGGCGAGCGGCGTGCCGCCTCTGATCAGTAGGACGTCGTGGTTGTCGGTCATCCAGCTCCCTCGCTCGTGGAAAGTGGCGGCGTGGCGCCGCTACCGCCGCAGGATAGCGCTCTCGGCGGCGCCTGCGGTGAGGGCGATGGTGGAAGTAAGGGATACCACATGGTGAGTAACTTACACATCACCCTCCGTGGTAGTGTAAGCGTGTTGATGACGCGAGTCAAGGAGTTGCACACGCTGCTATAGTCGAGCAAGATGAGGTTCACACGCCCCGGCGCCCCCCTGGCGGGCGGCCGGGCCATGGAAGGAGAAGCGGTGCCGAAGCGCGAGAAGAGCAAGCGGCTTCAGGTCGTGATCACCGAGGAGCAGGACTCGCTCCTCACCAAGACCGCCTACCAGCTCTCGAACACCGAACGCCTGGTGTCCAAGTCCGAGGTCGTGCGCCTCGGGATCGAGATGCTCAACCGGGCCGTCGAGGAGGGCGACCTCGACCCCGAGCTCCTCAAGACCCTCTACGACGGCTAACGCCCACGGATGTTCGAGACCGGGGAGCTGGTCGACGACCGCTACGAGGTGCTGGGCCCCCTGGGCGTGGGCGGCATGGCCCACGTGTTCCGTGCGCGCGACAACCACCTCGAGCGCACCGTCGCCCTCAAGGTCCTCAGGCCCCACCTGACGGAGGCCGACAGCGAACGCTTCCGGCGCGAGATCCGCGCCCTGGCGCGCCTCAACCACCCCGGCATCGTGGCGATCTACGACCTGGGGCTCGGCGAGCACGTCTACTTCGCCATGGAGCTGATCGAGGGCGGGCCGATCACCCACCTGGGCCCCTACGAGAGCGACCCCGAGTGCCTCGGGCGCCTGCTGGGCGCCGCCATCGTGGTGGCCGAGGCGCTGGGCTACGTGCACCGCCTCGGCATGGTGCACCGCGACCTCACGCCGCGCAACATCCTCGTCACGCCCCAGGGCACCCCCAAGGTGATGGACTTCGGGCTGGTGCAGCTCACCGAGACGTCGCGCGCCCTCACCCGCACCGGCTTCACGCTCGGCACGCCGCAGTACATGGCGCCCGAGCAGGCCACCGGCGAGCCCACCGGCGCCGCCACCGACCTGTACGCCTTCGGCGCGGTGCTCTACCGCACCGTGACCGGGGTGACGGCCTTCGACGCCGACAACGACCAGGCGGTGCTGTACCAGCACGTCTACGGCAGCGTCACGCCGCCGCGCGAGCTCAACCCGCAGGTGCCGCCCGCCCTCGAGCGCCTCATCCTGGCGCTCCTGCAGAAGGACCCCGCCAAGCGCCCCACCTCGGGCTGGGCGGTGGCCGACGCGCTACGCGCGGTGCGCGCCGAGGCGCTGGCTAGCGCCACCCAGGTGGCGCTAGCGGGCCCGGGGCGCACCGGCGCCTACCCCTACGGCCCGCCGAACCCGGCCGCGCTGCAGCGGCGCTGGACGCTGGCGCTCGAGGAGGGCCCGCAGTTCCCCTCGGGGCTGGCGGCCTCGAACGGCTTCGTGCTGGGCGGCCTGCGCTCCGACGCGCTGGCGGTGATCCGCCCCGCCGACGGCGGCCTGCAGGCCGTGTTCGAGCTGCACGACGAGGCCAGCCAGCCGCCCCTGGCGCTAGGCGACCGCCTCTACCTCGTAAGCCGCGACGGCGCCCTGCGCGCCCTCGACTGGCCCGGCGGCGGCGTCGCCTGGGAGCGCCTGGACGACGACGTGGTGGGGGTGGCGCCGTTCGGCGCCGACGTGGTGGTGGCGTGCGGCGACGCCGTGGCGCTGTGGCGCCCCGACGGCAGCGAGGCGTGGCGCGTGCCCCTCGGCTCGCAGGCGGCCACCGCGCCCACGGTGCACGCCGGCCTGGCGCTGGTGCCCACCCGCGACGGCTGGCTGCACGCCGTGCGCTTGGCCGAGGGCGCCCACACCTTCAAGGTGGAGGTGGGACCCATGGCGGCGCCGCCCTCGGCGGCGGCGGGGCTGCTGCTGATCCCGGCGCGCGAGGGCGAGGTGCACGCCTTCGACCTCGCCAAGCGCGAGGTGGCGTGGAGCTACGACCTCGAGGGCGAGCAGTGGAGCACCCCGGTGGTGTGGCGCGAGTACGTCTACGTGGTGTCGTGGGGCCAGCGCCTCCACGCCCTGTCGCTCAAGAGCGGTGACGACGTCTGGACGCGCCCGTTGCCCGCCCCCGTGACCGCCACGCCGGTGGTGGCGGCCGGCAACCTCTACGTGGGCACCGAGGGCGGCGACCTGATCGTGCTCGACGCCCGCAGCGGCCGCGTGCTGCTCACCGACCGGGTGGCGAACGCCGCCATCCAGGCCAGCCCCCTCCCGCTCGGGGACGGCGTGGTGGTGGCGGCGCTCGACGGCACGGTGGCCGCCTACGGCTGAGGCCGGCCGCGCGTCGGCGCCCGCCAAGCAGCGCGACGGGGCGCGCCGGCATGCTCCGGCGTGCCCCGCCAAGTAGGGGCCGTTCCCTCAGAGCGACATGGTGATGCTGCGCGCCTCGGCCTTGCTGCGACCGGCGCCGGCGGCCAGCTTGTTCATCACGTCCACGTAGGCCAGCACCGAGGCCTGCACCACGTCGGTGGAGATGGCGCGCCCGTAGAGCGTGCGGTCGCCGGCCGCCACGCGGATCGTCACCTCGCCCAGGGCGTCGGTGCCGCTGCCGATGGCCTTGAGGTCGTAGCTCTCGAGCTCGAACGGCACCGGCGTGATGCTCCTGAGCGCCGAGAAGGCAGCGTCGACGGGCCCGGAGCCGGTGGCGGTGGCCTCCACCACCTCCTCGGGGGTGCGCAGACGCACAAGGGCCTGCGGCGTCATGCCGCCGCTGCCCGACTGGAACTGCACGTGCTCGAGGCGGTAGGTCTCGGCGACCTTCACCAGCTGGTTCTCGACCAGCGCGCGCAGGTCCTCGCTGGTGACGCTCTGCTTCACGTCGGCGAGCGCCTTGAACTGGGTGAACAGCGCGTCGAGCTGCTCCTTGGCCAGCCCCTCGTAGCCGAGCTCCGCCAGGCGCTGGCGGAAGGCGTTGCGGCCCGAGTGCTTGCCCATCACCAGCACGCCCGCCTCGCGGCCCACCAGCTCGGCGTTCATGATCTCGTAGGTGCTCTTGTGCTTGATGACGCCGTCCTGGTGGATGCCCGCCTCGTGGGCGAAGGCGTTCTCCCCCACCACCGCCTTGTTCGGCTGCACCATCATGCCGGTGTAGCGCGACACCAGCCGCGAGGTGCGGTAGAGCTCGCGCGTGTCGATGCCGATGTCGTGACCGTAGTGGTCGCGGCGCGTGTAGAGCGCCATCGCCACCTCCTCGAGCGCGGTGTTGCCGGCGCGCTCGCCGATGCCGTTGATCGTCACCTCCACCTGCGTGGCGCCGTTCTCCACCGCCGCCAGGGTGTTGGCGGTGGCCATCCCCAGGTCGTCGTGGCAGTGCGTCGAGATGGTGATGCCCGCGGCCTCCGGCACGTTGTCGAAGATGCTCCGGATCAGGGCGCCGTAGTCGTGGGGCGTGCCGTAGCCGGTGGTGTCGGGGACGTTGACGGTGGTGGCGCCGGCCGCGATGGCCACGCGCACCAGCTCGTACACGAACTCGGGGTCGGCGCGCATGCAGTCCTGTGCCGAGAACTCCACGTCCTCCACGAAGGTCCTCGCGTAGCGCACCATCTCGTCCGAGAGCGCCAGCACCTCGGCGCGCGTCTTGCGCAGCATGTGCTCGAGGTGCACGTCGCTGGCGCTGGTGAACACGTGGATGCGCCCCTTCTCGGCGGGCGCGATCGCCTCGGCGGCGCGCTCGATGTCGGCGCGGTGGGTGCGCGCCAGCGCCGCGATCACCGGTCCGCGCACCTGCTTGGCGATCTCGTTGACGCACTCGAAGTCGCCCTGCGAGGTGATCGGGAAGCCGGCCTCGATGATGTCGACCTTCAGGCGCGCCAGGGCGTGGGCGATGTCGAGCTTCTGCTGGGTGTTGAGCGCCACGCCGGGGCTCTGCTCCCCGTCGCGCAGCGTGGTGTCGAAGAACTTGACGTAGGCCACGTGGCTCCTCCCTAGCTCAGTCCTGGGGGCCGGCGATGAACGGCATCATGCGGCGCAGGCGCTCGCCCGTGCGGCTGATGAGGTGCGCCTCGGTGTTGCGGCGCCCGGCGGTCAGGCGCGGCTGGCCCGTGAGGTTCTCGGCGAGGAACTCCTGCGCGAACTGGCCGCTCTTGATCTCGGCCAGCACGCGGCGCATCTCGGCGCGCGTCTCGTCGGTGACGATGCGCGGGCCGGTGCGGTAGTCGCCGTACTCGGCGGTGTTGCTCACCGACCAGCGCATGCGCTCGAGGCCGCCCTCGTAGATGAGGTCGACGATCAGCTTCATCTCGTGCAGGCACTCGAAGTAGGCGATCTCGGGGTCGTAGCCCGCCTCCACCAGCGTCTCGAAGCCCGCCTGCATCAGCGCCGTGACGCCGCCGCACAGCACCGCCTGCTCGCCGAACAGGTCGGTCTCGGTCTCCTCCTGGAAGGTGGTCTCGAGCACCCCGGCGCGCGTGCCGCCGATCGCCTTGGCGTACGCCAGCGCCAGCTGCATGGCCTTGCCGGTGGCGTCCTGGTGCACCGCCACCAGGCACGGCACGCCGGCGCCCTCGGTGAACACGCGCCTCACCAGGTGGCCCGGCCCCTTGGGCGCCACCATGAACACGTCGACGCCTTCCGGCGGCCGGATCTGGCCGAAGTGCACGTTGAAGCCGTGGGCGAACAGCAGCGCGTTGCCGGCCTCGAGGTTGGGCGCCACGTCGCGCTCGTACACGGCGCGCTGCGCCTCGTCGGGCAGCAGCAGCATCACCAGGTCGGCCGCGCGGGCGGCGGCGGCCACCTCCATCACCTTCAGGCCCGCGGCCTCGGCCTCGGCCCACGAGGGCGAGCCGCGCCTGAGCCCCACCACCACGTCGACGCCCGACTCGTGGGCGTTGAGGGCGTGGGCGTGCCCCTGCGAGCCGTAGCCGATGACGGCCACCGTCTTGCCGGTGAGGTGCCTGAGGTCCGCGTCGCTGTCGTAGTAGATGTTCGCCATGGTGGTCTCCTAGCTGGCGCGGGCCACGGCCGGCGCCTGGGTGGGGTGAGAGGCTCGGTTGGTGGAGGCGGCGGTGCGGCTCAGGGCCACGCGGCCGGTGCGGATCAGCTCGGTGATGCCGAAGGGGCGCATCTGCTCGATGAAGGCGTCGACCTTGCCCTCGTCGCCGGTGAGCTCGAAGATCAGGGCCGAGCGCGACACGTCCACGATGCGCGCGCGGAAGTCCTGGGCGATCTGGCGGATCTCGACGCGCTCCTCGGGGCTGCGCACGCGCACCTTGATGAGCATCAGCTCGCGGTCGACGGCGGCGGCGTGGGTGTGGTCGACGACGCTGATGACGTCGATGAGCTTGTTCAGCTGCTTCTCGACCTGCTCGATGGTGGGGTCGTCGCCGCTGACCACGAAGGTGGTGCGGCTCTGGCCCGGCACCTCCGACTGCGCCACCGACAAGGACTCGATGTTGAAGCCGCGGCGCGCGAACAGCCCGGCGATGCGCACCAGCACGCCCGGCTGGTCGCGCACCGTGACGCTGAGGACGTGGCGGCTCACGCGCTCACCACCGGCTCGCGCGGCGCCTCGGGCGCCTCCTGGTCGCCGAGGATCATCTCGTCGACCCCGGCGCCGGCCGGCACCATCGGGAACACCTTCTCGGCCTCGTAGACGAAGAAGTTGAGCAGCACGGGCTTCTTGGCGGCGAACGCCTCGGCGATGCGCGCCTCGGCGTCGGCGCGGTCGAAGACGTTGTGGCCCTCGATGCCGTAGGCCTCCGCCAGCTTGGCGAAGTCAGGGTTGGAGTCGGCGAGGTAGACCTCGCTGTAGCGCTGGGCGTGGAACAGCTCCTGCCACTGGCGCACCATGCCGAGCATGCCGTTGTTGAGGATGGCGATCACCACCGGCAGCTGCAGCTTGTAGAGGGTGGCGAGCTCCTGCACGTTCATCTGCACCGAGCCGTCGCCGGCCACGCACACCACCGTCTCGCCGGGCCGCGCCATGGCGGCGCCGATGGCGGCGGGCAGGCCGAAGCCCATGGTGCCGAGGCCGCCCGAGGTCACGAACGAGCGCGGCCGGCTGGTGGGGAACAGGCGCGCGGCGAACATCTGGTGCTGGCCCACCTCGGTGGTCACGATGCAGTCGCCGCCGCTGGCCTGGCGCAGCAGCTCGAGCACCTCCTGCGAGGCGAGCGTCTCCCCCGTCTCGTAGCGCTCGGGGTAGCGCGCCTTCCAGGCGGCCAGCTGCTCGCGCCACGGCCCCACGTCGAGGCGGCCGAGCTCGGCGCCGAGGCGCGGCAGCACGTCGCGCAGGTCGCCCACCACCGGCACGTGCGCGCGCACCAGCTTGGAGATCTCGGCGGGGTCGATGTCGATGTGCACCACGGTGGCGTTGGGGGCGAAGCGGCTGATCTTGCCGGTCACGCGGTCGTCGAAGCGCATGCCGGCGGCGAGGATCAGGTCGCAGTGGCTGATGGCGCGGTTGGCGGTCACGGTGCCGTGCATCCCCGGCATGCCGAGCGCCTGCTCGCTGCCCGCCGGGAAGGCGCCGATGCCCATCAAGGTGGTGGTCACCGGGATGCCGGTGCGCTCGGCGAACGCCACCACCTCGTCGGCGGCGCACTGGGCGCCGCCGCCCACGATCATCAGCGGGCGTTCGGCGGCGCGCACCGCCTCGGCGGCGCGCTTCACCTGCCCGGCATGCCCCACCAGCGTGGGCTTGTAGCCGGGCAGGTCGACCTCGGCCTCCAGGCTGCCCTCGAAGGTGGCCTGCTGCACGTCCTTGGTGATGTCCACCAGCACGGGGCCGGGGCGCCCGGTGGTGGCGATGTGGAACGCCTCGGTGAGCACGCGCGGCAGCTCGCGCACGTCCTTCACCAGGAAGTTGTGCTTGGTGATCGGCCCCGTGATGCCGTAGACGTCGGCCTCCTGGAAGGCGTCGGTGCCGATCAGGCCGCTCGGCACGTTGCCCGTGATGGCCACCACCGCCGACGAGTCGAGCATGGCCGTCGCCAGCCCCGTGACGAGGTTGGTGGCCCCCGGCCCGCTGGTGGCGAAGCACACGCCCACCTTGCCGCTGGCGCGGTAGTAGGCGTCGGCCATGTGGGCCCCCGCCTGCTCGTGGCGCACCAGCACGTGCCTGATCGGTGAGTCGTAGAGGGCGTCGTAGATGGGCATGATGGCGCCGCCCGGGTGGCCGAACACCACCTCCACCCCGTGCCGCTCCAGCAGCCTCATCACCACTTCCGACCCTGTCATCCGTACCTCCATCGACCGCTCCGGTCTCGAGAGAAAGAAGAACCCCGCCGAGGCGTTCGGCGGGGTTCAGTGCGAGAAGCTAACTACAGGCGCAGCTCAGCCAGCACGACCCCTACGGGTGATGGCTAGGACGAGGCTGGCGCGCAGGGCGAGTTGGATCATTGGGCGTGACTATACGGGCGCTGGGCGGAGGTGTCAAGCGAGCGAGCCTACGACGCCCGCGCGGGGGCGGTACGTGACGAACGAGCCAAGGGGTGGGCCGCGGCCGGACCACAATCGGGACACCAGCGTTTCGTCTTGGAGGTCGGGTCATCGAAATCTTACGCGTCTCAGGATCATCGCGACCCAACTCGGTCGCCGGAGCGATCGCCGCGTTGCTCCGCAGCGCCGGCGAGGTAGAGGTCCAGGCCATCGGGCCCCACGCCGTCAACCAGGCCGTCAAGGCCATCGCCATCGCCCGCTCGTACATCGAGGCGGAGGGCTTGGGGCTGCACACCGTGCCGTCCTTCGTCAAGCTCGAGCTGCACGAGGAGGAGCGCACCGCGGTACGGTTCCTGATAGAGTCGTTCTCCGTGCCCCGCGGTTCCTCCGACCAACTCAACGCTCAAGCCTGAGCGTGGCGCCCACCCGCGACCGCGTGGTGGCGCGCTGACCTAGCGTCGCCGTGGCCAAGCAACCAGGCCGCCCCAGGGGCGCCGCTCAGCTCGGCGCGCGCCAGCTGGCGCTCACGGCGCTCGAACGCGTGCTGCACGGCGCCTACCTGGCCCCCACCCTCTCCAGCCTGCTCGACGCGGCCGAGCTGGAGGGCCCCGAGCGCGCGCTGGCCACCGACCTGGCCTACGGCGTGGTGCGGCGGCTGCCGCAGCTCGACGCCGCGCTGGCGCCGCTCCTCACCGCCCCCAGGAAGCTCCCGCCCCGCGTGCTCGGCGCCCTGCGCCTGGGCGCCTTCGAGCTGAACCACCGCGGCACCCCGGCCTACGCCGCCGTGAGCGCCTGGGTGGGCCTGGTGAAGCGCGAGGCGCCCAAGCTCGCCGGCCTGGTGAACGCCGTGCTGCGGCGCGTGCGCCCGCTGCCCGACGACGCGCCGCGCGCCGTGCGTGCCGCCCTGCCCGCCTGGCTGCTCGGCGCCTTCGACCGGGCGCTCGGCGAGGAGCGCGCCTTCGAGGCCGCGCTCGGCATGCTCGAGCCCGAGCCGCTGTGGCTCACGGCGCTCTCCGAGGCGGCGGTGGAGGCGCTGACGGCCGACGGCGCCGAGGTCGCGCCCCTCTTCCCCGACCAGCCGGCGCGGCTCGCCAGCCTGCGCGTGCGCGCCGGCGCCCCGCTCGACTCGCTCGCCGCCTACCGCCGGGGCCTGGTGCAGCCGCAGAACCCCAGCTCGCTGGAGGCGGCGCGCCTGCTGGGCGCCGGGCCCGACGACACCGTCTACGACCTGGCCAGCGGCCGCGGCGTGAAGAGCGCCGTGCTGGCGGCCAGCGGCGCTGAGGTCACCGCCTTCGAGCTCGACGCGCGCCGCAGCCAGGCGGCGGCGCAGAACCTGCGCCGCCTCGGGCTCGAGGTGGAGCACCGCCAGGCCGACCTGCGCGCGCTGCCCGAGGCCCCGCCCGTGAGCCACGTGATCCTCGACGCGCCCTGCAGCGGCACCGGCACGCTGCGCGGCCACCCCGAGATCAAGCTGCGCGTGACCCAGGCGCAGGTCGACGAGCTGGCCGCGCTGCAGCGCGTGATGCTACGGAACGCCGCCCGCCTGGTGGCGCCCGGCGGGGTGCTCGTCTACGCGGTGTGCTCCCTCACGCGCGAGGAGGGCGCCGAGGTGGTGGCCGACCTGCTCGAGGAGCGCCCGGACTTCCGCCCCGAGCCCGTCGACACGCGGCTGCCGAGCGTGCCGCCCGCCAACGGCGGCGTGGGGCGCTACCTGCTGCCGCTCGGCGGGCTCGACGGCTTCTACCTGGCGCGGCTGCGGCGCCGGCCGCTGCCGGAGTGACGGCGCGGGCGCCCGCGCCACGCCGCGCGCGGCGCAGCCTGGTAGCATCGCGCATGCCACAGCCCGAAGGAACGCCCCCGCCGGCGGGCGCTGCCGGCGACCCCGAGCGCGCGGCCGCCACGCCGCCGCGCAACGAGCGCGTGCAGCTCTCGGAGCGCGTCCACGCGCTGCTGGGCGGCGTCAACTGCGCCATCGTCGACCTCGGAGGCGGCGCCGCGCTGCTGGTCGACAGCGGCCAGGACAAGGACCACGGCCGCCGCGTCCGCAAGGCGCTCGACGAGCTCGGACTCACGCCGCAGGTCGTCCTCAGCACCCACAGCCACGCCGACCACTTCGGCGGCAACGCCTACCTGCTGCGTCGGTACCCCGAGGCGCAGGTGTGGGCGCCCGAGGTCGAGGCCGAGGTCATCCGCGCCCCCCTGCTCGAGCCCATCTACCTGTTCCACGGCGCCAAGCCCCTGCCGGAGCTCACGAGCAAGTGGCTGCAGGCCGAGGCCTCGCCCGTGCACCGCGTGGTCGCCGCGGGCGAGCAGACGCTGGGCGAGGTGCGCCTCGAGCTCATCGACGTGCGCGGCCACGCCCACCGCCAGCTGGCGGTGCTGGTCGACGGCGTGCTGCTGGCCACCGACGCGCTGTTCGGCGCGGCCACGCTGGCGCGCTACCCGCTGCCGTTCGCGCAGGACGTGGGCGGCCAGCTGGCGGCGTTCGAGCGCGTGGCGACGGTCGAGGCGACGGTCACGCTGCCCGGCCACGGCGCGCCGACGGAGGACCTGGCGGGGCTCGCCGCCGCCAACCGCGAGGCCGTGGAGCGCGCCGCCGCGGCGGTGGAGGCGGCGGCCGACGGCGTCGGCGCCGAGGAGGTGCTGGCGCGCGCCACCGCGGCGCTGGGCATCGAGATGGCCGACCTGCCGCGCTACCACCTGAACCTCACCACGGTGATGGCCTACCTCGGCTGGCTGCGCGAGCAGGGGCGCGTGGCGGCGGAGCTCAGCGGCGGCCGCCTCGCCTGGCGGCGGGCGTGAGGCTCACCTGCGCCGGCGCGGCGCGCACCGTGACCGGCAGCTGCCACCACCTGGAGCTCGACGGCTCGCAGCTGCTCGTCGACTGCGGCCTGTTCCAGGGCGGGGCCGACCTGGAGGCGCTCAACCGCCAGCCGTTCCCCTTCGACCCCGCGGCGCTCGACGCGGTGCTCGTGACGCACGGCCACCTCGACCACGTGGGGCGCCTGCCGTTGCTGGTGAAGCGCGGCTACCGCGGGCCGATCCACTGCACCGCCGCCACCGCGGCCGTGGCCAAGGTGATCCTGCGCGACGCCGCCAAGCTGCAGGAGGAGGACCACGAGCGCGCGCTGCGCAAGGCGCTCCGTGCCGGGCGCGCCCACGAGCTGCCGGGGCCGCTGTTCGACAGCGACGACGCGGAGGCGGCGATCGCGCGCTTCGCGCCCCTCGAGATGGAGCGTCCGCTCGGCCTTCCGGCCCGGGTGGAGGCGCGCTTCCGCCACGCCGGCCACGTGCTCGGCTCCGCCTACGTCGAGCTGACCACGCCCGACGGCCGCATCACCTTCTCCGGCGACCTGGGCAACCGCGAGAGCTCGCTGCACCCCCCGGCGGTCACGCCCGACGAGACCGACGTGCTGGTGGTCGAGGCCACCTACGCCGACCGCACCCACCCCAGCCGCGCCGACACCGAGGCGCGCTTCGAGGAGGTGCTCATGCGCTCGTTCGCGCGCGGCGGCAACGTGCTCATCCCCTCGTTCGCGCTGGAGCGCGCGCAGATGGTGCTGGCGCTGCTGAAGCGCGCGATGGGCTCGGGCGCCGTGCCGCGCCGGCCGGTGTTCCTCGACTCGCCGATGGCCACGCGCATGACGCGCCTGTACCAGAGCGCGGTGCACGACTTCCTGCCCGAGGTGGCCGCCGAGCTGGAGCGCGGCGACGACCCGTTCGAGCCGCCCGGCCTCACCTACACCGTCAGCACCGAGGAGTCGAAGCGCATCAACGCCGTCGAGGGCGGCGCCGTGATCATCGCCGGCTCGGGCATGATGACCGGCGGGCGCATCCTGCACCACCTCAAGCACAACCTGTGGCGCAGCGAGGCCAGCCTGGTGATCGTGGGCTACCAGGCGCGCGGCACGCTGGGGCGCGCCCTGCAGGACGGCGCCCAGCGCGTGCGCGTCTTCGGCGAGGAGATCAAGGTCAACGCCCAGGTCGACACCATCACCGGCTTCTCGGCCCACGCCGACCACGACGACCTGCTGGCCTTCATCGAGCCCGCCCGCGCCGGCACCGTGGTGCTGGTGCACGCCGAGCCCGAGGCGATGGACGCCTTCGCGCCGCAGCTCACGCAGCGCGGCATGCGCGTGGTGACGCCCGCGCTGGCCGAGCCCGTCACGTTCTGACGCCGCGCGCCGGCCGCCGCGGCCGCGGGGCCCCGGCCCGTGCCGTCAGCCACCTTACGGAGCCGCGGCCCGCCCAAGGGGTTTACTAGGGTCATGGATTGGGAACTACCCGTTATCGCACTCCGCACCCAGGTGGTGTTGCCGCGCACCTTGGAGAACGTCGACGTCGGTCGGCCTAAGTCCAAGCGCGCCCTCGAAGAGGCGCAAGCCGGCGATAACCGCGTCCTGCTGGTGGTCCAACGCGACGCGCGGGTGGACGACCCAGGCGAGAACGAGCTCTACGACGTGGGCACGCTTGCCCTCGTGAAGCAGGTCATCCGCCTGCCCAACGACACGCTGCAGGTGCTGGTCGAGGGGCGCGAGCGCGCCCGCATCGAGGAGTACCTGCCGGGCCCGAGCCTGCGGGCGCGGGTCAGCACCATCGCCGAGGTGCCGGCCGACCGCCAGGACGAGGAGGTGGCCGCGCTCATGGAGCAGGTCAAGGCCGCCTTCGGCGAGTACGCCCAGCAGAACAAGAACCTGCGCCTCGACTCGTTCCACCTCGAGAACCTGCGCTCCATGAAGGAGCCGGGCTCGCTGGCCGACGTCGTCACCAAGTACGCCACCTGGGAGGTGGCCGACAAGCAGGCGTCGCTCGAGGAGCCGTCGGCCCTCAAGCGCCTGGAGCTGGTGTACGGCTTCCTCACCCGCGACCTCGAGTGGTTCGACACCGAGAAGCAGATCAGCGCGCGCGTCAAGCAGCAGATGGACTCCAACCAGCGCGAGTACTTCCTGCGCGAGCAGATGAAGGCGATCCAGCGCGAGCTCGGCAACGACGAGGGCTCCGAGAGCGAGGAGCTGCGCGCCAAGATCGAAGAGAAGGACATGCCCGAGCACGCCAAGGAGCGCGCGCTCAAGGAGGTCGACCGCCTCGAGAAGATGGCCGGCGGCTCGCCCGAGGCCACGGTCGTGCGCACCTACCTCGACACCCTCATCGACCTGCCCTGGAGCGAGATCGACGAGGAGCACCTCGACGTCAAGCACAGCCAGGAGGTGCTCGACGAGGACCATTACGCCCTCGAGGAGCCCAAGGAGCGCATCATCGAGTTCCTCGCGGTACGCCAGCTCACCAAGGACATCGAGGACTCCGACTACAAGGCGCCCATCCTCTGCCTGGTGGGCCCGCCGGGCGTGGGCAAGACCTCGCTGGGCAAGTCGATCGCGCGCAGCCTCAACCGCAAGTTCGTGCGCATGAGCCTCGGCGGCGTGCGCGACGAGGCCGAGATCCGCGGCCACCGCCGCACCTACATCGGCAGCCTGCCGGGGCGCATCATCCAGGGCATGAAGACGGTCGGCACCATCAACCCCGTCTTCCTGCTCGACGAGATCGACAAGATGACCTCCGACTTCCGCGGCGACCCCTCGTCGGCGCTGCTGGAGGTGCTCGACCCCGAGCAGAACGACACCTTCACCGACCACTACCTCGAGATCCCCTACGACCTCTCGAAGGTCATGTTCATCACCACCGCCAACACCCTGTCGACCATCCCGCGGCCGCTCTTGGACCGCATGGAGGTCATCCAGATCCCCGGTTACACCCTCGACGAGAAGATCGAGATCGCGCGCCGCTACCGGGTGCCGCGCCAGCTGCGCGACCACGGCCTCGAGGGGCGGCTCGAGATCGACGACGCCGCCATCCGCCGCATCGCCACCGAGTACACGCGCGAGGCCGGGGTGCGCAACCTCGACCGCCTCATCGCCAAGGTGGCGCGCAAGTCTGCCAAGGAGTACCTGGAGCAGCCCTGGGAGGGCGTGCGCCAGGTGGGCCCCGAGCAGGTGCGCGAGCTGCTGGGCGTGCCGCCCTACCGCGACGAGCAGGCCGAGAAGCAGCCGCAGGTCGGCCTGGCCCACGGGCTCGCCTGGACCTCGGTCGGGGGCGTCACCCTCGACATCGAGGCCGTCGCCATCCCCGGCAAGGGCAACGTCACGCTCACGGGCCAGCTCGGCGACGTCATGAAGGAGAGCGCCCAGGCGGCCATCGCCTACCTGCGAAAGCACGCCGACGAGTACGGCATCGCCCCGGGTTTCCACGAGACCCGCGACCTGCACGTGCACGTGCTGGAGGGCGCCACCCCCAAGGACGGCCCCTCGGCCGGCATCGCCATCGCCAGCGCCGTGGTCAGCGCGCTCACCGGCCGCAAGCTGCGCGGCGACGTGGCCATGACCGGCGAGATCTCGCTGCGCGGCCGCGTGCTGCCCATCGGCGGCGTCAAGGAGAAGCTGCTGGCGGCGCACCAGGCGGGCATCGGGACCGTGATCCTGCCCAGCGAGAACGAGGCTAACCTCGAGGAGGTGCCCGAGGCCATCCTGAGCGAGCTCGAGGTCATCCCCGTCGACGACTTCCGCCAGGTGCTCGAGGTCATGCTCGTCGACGAGGCGAACGCGCAGGCGCCCTACGTGCCGCCCACCAGCGAGGAGCCGACGGGCAAGTCGGCGCCGGGGCCGGCGCTCTGAGCGCCTGAACCACCGGTGCGGCCCGCGGCGGCCGGCACCGCCTGCTCACCGGTCGCGGGGCGGTCCTCACGGACCGCCCCGCTTCGTGGCGCCAGCGTATGTCAACGTGCCCTTGACACGGCCTGTTGTCAAGAGTACCTTGACAACAGGAGCGAACGGAGGACGTATGCACGACACCCACCGTCACGAGGCCCAGGCCCGCCTTCCCGGCGGGGCCGCCATCTGGCTCTTCCTAGGCAGCCTGCTCGCGTTCATGGCCGCCGGCCTGGCGTTCGGCGCCCGCGCGGTCGGCGGGCCGCTGGGGGTGCTCATGGTGGTGCTGGCGCTGACCGGCATCGCCGGCGCCGGGGCCAGCCTGGCGCTGTGGCACGGGGCGCACGCCCGAGGCGTGGCGCGCCCGCTCCCCGAGACCGACGACGATGGGAGCTGACGGGCCCGCGCGCCTAGGCGCCACCGATGCCAGCGCCACCGTTACCCCGACCGCGGCGCGCACCGACGTCGCCGGCCACGCCACCACGGCACGGCTCGACGAGCTGCTGGCGCACGCCATCGCCGCGGCCGGCCCCGGGCTCGAAGGGCTGCCCGACGACCCCGGCGCCCACCTGGAGCTGGTGGCGCGGACCGACCGGGCGCATCGGCGAACCGTGGAGATGCTGCGGGCGGCGGTGCTGGCGGCGCGCGCTGCCGGGCACAGCTGGGACGCCATCGGCGGCGCGCTCGGCACGACGCGCCAGGCTGCGCAGCAGCGCTTCGGTCGCGTCGCTGACGCGCCCGAAGCCGACCGAGGGCAGCGGCGCACGCGCCTCGTCAGCGGCCTCACGGCCTTCAACGAGATGGCCGCCCTGGCGCTCGCGGGCCGCTACGGCTGGCGCTCGGTCGAGTTCGGCTTCTACTACCACCTGCTCGAGAAGGACGACGTCCAGTGGGAGCACCGCCGGCTCGTGGCCTGGTCGCAGGAGCGCACCGGCCTGACCGAGCGCGGCTGGGAGAAGATCGGCGGGGGCTGGTTCCCGTGGGTGTACTACGCTCGGCGCCTGGAGGCGCCGGCCCTGGAAGGGGACGTTAGCGACGCCGAGCTCCTCGAGGCCGCGCCGCGCTGAGCCCCCACATGGCGCTCCCCGACCACGCCCACGCTGCCGCCGGGCCCGCCTAGCTGGCCTCCTCCGCCGGCGCCAGCCACGGCACGAGCGCCAGGATCACGGCCGTGCGGTAGAGCTCCGGACGGTCGAGCAGGCCCGAGGTCAGCACCCCCACCGCCCCCGGGCCGTCCTTGGCGCGCACCAGCCCGTAGGTGGCGTCGAGGGCGTCGCCGAGCTCCTGGCCTGCGCGCACGCCCGCGGCCAGCGCCTCGGGCACGCCGAAGGTGGCGCTGCGCGCGGCGCCGCGCCTGCCGTGGCGGTCCAGCGCCACCACCCACGCGAAGGTCCACAGCGGCCAGCCGGGCTCCTCGCTCACCCCGGCCTCGATGCCCAGCCCCAGCGCCGCGGCCGGCGCGAGCTCGAGGGCGCCGCGGGCGCGCTCGAGGGCGCCGCGGCGCGTCTCCTCCTCGCCCCACGGCTGGTCGGGCACGCCCGAGGCCGCCGCCGTGGTGGTCACCGCCACCGGGTGCCCGTAGAGCTCGGCCAGCGCCGCCTCCACCGCCCGGCGCTTGGCGGGGCTGGTCGAGCCCAGCGCCACGGCGGGCGGCGGCGCCGACGGGTCGAGGCGCGTCATGCCCACCCCATCGCGCTGCGCAGCGCCTCGCCGCTGCCCTCCAGCAGGTAGCCGCCCGCCAGGCCCGCCGGCAGGAGCACCGTGTCGCCGGCGGCGAGCGCCAGCGGCTCCCAGGCGGCCTCGGGCTCGGCGGGCGCCAAGCGGGCGCGCCCGCGCGTGAGCGTGACGAGCTGCAGGCTCGCCGGGTCGGGGCGCCCGGCCACCGCCGCGCCGGCCAGCTCGGCGCGGTCGAGCACGAACTCCGGCCGCGCCACCAGCCGCTGCCAGCCGCCGCCCAGCACGCGTGGCTCGGGGGGCGCCCAGGCCGCCCCGCGCAGGTCGGCGACCGCCAGCCCGCGCTCCAGGTGCAGCGTGCGCGGGCGCCCGTCGGCGCCGCGGCGGCCGTGGTCGTACAGCCGGTAGGTGAGGTCGCTGGCCTGCTGGATCTCGTAGAGGCGCACGCCCGCCCCCACCGCGTGGACGGTGCCGGCGGGGTTCACCACCACGGTGCCGGGCGCCACCGGCACGCGGTTCATCAGCGCCGGCAGCGTGCCGTCGGCGGCGGCGCACGCCACCTCCTCACGGCTCACGTCGCGGGCGAAGCCCCACAGAACGCTGGCGCCCGGCTCGGCGGCGAGCACGTACCACGCCTCGGCCTTGCCCAGGTGGCCGCTGGCGGCCTCCTCGCTCAGGGCGTAGGCGTCGTCGGGGTGGACCTGCACCGAGAGGTCGGCGGCGGCGTCGAGCAGCTTGGCCAGCAGCGGCAGGCGCGCGCCGTAGCGCGCCACCGCCGCGCCGCCCACCAGGGCGGCGCCGAGCGCGCGCGCCAGCTCCGCCAGCGTGCGCCCGGCGTGGGCGCCGTTCAGCACCACGTTGTCGTCGCCGGCCAGCCAGCTCTCCCCCACGGGCTCGCCCTCGGGGCCCAGGCGCGGCGGGTCGCCGCGGTGGAGCGCCGGCAGGCGGTCGCCGCCCCACACGCGCCGGTGCAGGCGCGGCTCCGGCCGCAGCGGGTAGAGGTCGACGGCGGGGCTCACGGCGCCTCCGGCAGCTTCTTGCCCGGGTTCATGATGCCCGCCGGGTCGAGCAGCTGCTTGATGGCGCGCATCAGGCCGAGGCTGGCGCCGTGCTCGCGCTCCATGTAGCCGAGCTTGCGCAGGCCCACGCCGTGCTCGCCGGTGGCGGTGCCGCCCACCGCCAGCGCGCGCTCGGTGAGGCGGTCCACGACGCCCTTGGCGGCCGCCCGCGCGGCCGGGTCCTCGGGCAGGTACAGGTTCAGGTGGAAGTTGCCGTCGCCCACGTGGCCCACCAGGTTCGCCTCGAAGCCCGCGGCGGCGCACTCGGCCAGGGCGGTGGTCACGGCGGTGGGCAGCTCCGAGATCGGCACCGCCACGTCGGTCACCAGGCTCTCGAGGCCGGGGTTGGCGGCGTTGGCGGCGAAGAACATCGTGTGGCGCGTCCGCCACAGGCGCTCGCGCTCGGCGGCGTCGGTGGCGGCCTCGAAGGCGCCGGCGCCCAGCGACAGCGCCAGCTCGCGCGCCAGCTCCAGCTCGGCGGCGACGCCCGGGGCGTTGCCGTGGAACTCCAGGAACACCGTCATCTCCTCGGGGAAGCTGGTGCCCGAGTAGGCGTTTGCGGCGCGGATGCTGTAGGGGTCGACGAGCTCGCAGCGCGCCACCGGCACGCCGGCCTGGATCAGGCGCGTGACGAAGGTGGTGGCCGTCAGGGCGTCGGCGAACGGCACGCGCGCGGCGGCCACCGCCTCGGGCAGCCCCACGAGCTTGACGGTCACCTCGGTGATCACCCCCAGCGTGCCCTCGGCGCCGGTGAACAGCGCGCACAGGTCGTAGCCGCTGGCCGACTTGCGCGCGCGGCTGCCGAGGCGCAGCACCTCGCCCTGGGGCGTGACGACCTCGAGCGCCAGCACGTGGTCGCCGGTGGTGCCGTAGCGCACGGCGGCGGTGCCCGAGGCGTTGGTGCTCACCATGCCGCCCAGGGTGGCGTGCGCGCCCGGGTCGACCGGGAAGAACAGCCCGTGGTGCCGCAGGCGTTCGTTGAGCCGCGGGTAGGTGACGCCCGGCTGCACCACCGCGAGCAGGTCCTGCGGCCGCACCTCGAGCACGCGGTCCATGCGCGTGAGGTCGAGCGACACCCCGCCCCGCACCGGCACGGTGTGGCCCTCGAGGCTGGAGTTGGCGCCTACGGGCGTGACGGGCACCCCGTGGGCGCTGGCGTACGCGAGCAGCCGCGCCACCTCCGCGGTGGCGCGCGGGAACACCACCACGTCGGGCAGCACGGCGCCGGCGTACGCCTCGCCGCGGGAGTGCTGGGCGCGCACCGCGTCGCTTACGTCCACCTGCTCCGCGCCGAGGAGCGCGGTGAGGTCGCTGGCGAGGCTCATCCCCCAACTCTCACGCAAGCGGCCGGCGCGGGTCAAGGGCGCCCGGACCGTGGCGCCGCGCGGCTCAGTTGAGGCGCGGGTCGAGGGCGTCGCGCGCGGCGTCGCCGAGCAGGTTGAAGCCGATCACCGACAGGAAGATCGCCAGGCCGGGGGCGATCGACAGCCACGGCGCCTCGCGGAAGCGGTTGAAGCCGTCGGAGATCATCACGCCCCACTCGGCGGCGGGCGGCTGCGCCCCCAGCCCCAGGAAGCCGAGCGCCGCCACGTCGAGGATGGCGGTGCCCGTCGACATGGTGATCTGCACCAGCAGCGGCGAGAGGCTGTTGGGCAGGATGTGGCCGAAGACGATGCGCGGCGCGCCCGAGCCGAGCGCCTGGGCGGCCTGCACGTACTCGCTGCCCTTGAGCGCCAGCGTGGCCGAGCGCACGATGCGCGTGTAGATGGGGATCTGCGTGATGCTGATGGCGATCAGGGCGTTGGTGAGGCTCGGCCCTAGCACCGCCACGATCGAGATGGCCAGCAGGATGCCGGGGAACGCCAGCAGGATGTCGACGAGCCACACCACGAACATGTCGACGCGGCCGCCGAAGTAGCCGCCGATGAGGCCCAGGACGGTGCCGGCGCTCATGGCCATCAGCACCGCTAGCAGCCCCACGCGCAGGCTGATGCGCCCGCCGTAGAGCACGCGCCGCAGCAGGTCGCGGCCCTGGGCGTCGGTGCCGAGCGGGTAGTCGCCGCGCGACAGCCCGCGGGCGTCGAGGTCGGTCGGGCTCATCACGAGCGTGGGCGGGATGTTGCGGCTGCGCAGGTCGGAGCGCAGCGGGTCGCCGGGGCGCAGCAGCGGCGCGAAGATGGCCGAGAGGATGAAGAGCACGATGATGGCCGCGCCGAGGATACCGGTGGGGTGGCGCAGCAGGCGCCGGAGCACGTCGCGCCCCAGCGAGCTGCCGCGTACGGGTGCGGTGGTTGCGGTCGCGTCGGTCACGAGTACTGGATCCTTGGGTCGATGAGGCTGTAGGAGAGGTCCACGAGTAGGTTGACGATCACGAACACGAACGCCACGAACAGGACCCCGCCCTGGATGATCGGGTAGTCGCGGCCGGCGATGGCCTGGTAGATCCAGCGGCCGATGCCGGGCCACGAGAACACCGTCTCGGTGAGGATCGCGCCCGACAGCAGCGAGCCGAAGCTGAGGCCGATGATGGTGACCACCGGCAGCAGGGCGTTGCGCAGGGCGTGCTTGAGGGTGACGGTGCGCGGCGCCAGCCCCTTGGCGCGCGAGGTGCGGATGTAGTCCTGCGACAGCACCTCGAGCATCGCCGAGCGCGTCATGCGCACCACGATCGCCAGCGGGATGGTGCCCACCGCCACGGCGGGCATGACCAGGTGGCGCAGGGCGTCGACCACGAACCCCCAGCGGCCGTGCAGCAGGCCGTCGAGCACGTAGAAGCCGGTGCCGCCGGGCACCGCGGAGGTGACGCTGATGCGCCCCGACGAGGGCAGCCAGCCCAGGTTGACGGCGAAGACGTAGATGAAGATGATGCCCAGCCAGAAGACCGGGAACGACACCCCGGCGAGCGCCACGATGGTCACGGCCGTGTCGGTGATGGTGCCGCGCCGGAGCGCCGCGATCACCCCCAGCGGCACCCCGAACACCACCGCGAACAGCATCGCCATCAGCGCCAGCTCGACGGTGGCGGGGAAGCGCTGGAACAGCCCGTCGCGCACCGGGATGAACGAGTAGATCGAGCGGCCGAAGTCGAGGACCAGGACGCTCGACATGAAGTCGAAATACTGGGAGTCGAAGAGACCGGGCAGGCCCTCCTCGGCGAGCCCCTCGAGGTTCAGGAAGAGGGGGCGGTCGAGGCCGAGCTCGGCGCGCAGGCGCGCGCGGTTGGCCTCCGAGGAGCGCTCCCCGAGCATGATGGTGGCCGGGTCGCCGGGCACCACGCGGGGGATGAGGAACACGAGGAGGCTGACCCCGAACAGCACCGGGATCAGGCCGAGGAGACGACGGGTGGCGTAGGCGAACACTCAGGTACCCCGAAGGTGCGAACGCAGCGCGGTGGGAGGGTAGCACCTCCCACCGCGGGTTGCGAGACTAGGCACAGCTTACTGCGGCTGGCTCACTCCTGCTTGGTGATGGTGTTGAACGGGACCGTGCTGCCGAGGGCGTTCGGGTAGAAGCCGTCGACGTTGTTGCGCACGCCGTTCAGGGTGCGGGGGTTGACGAACGGCAGCGCGGGCAGGTCGTCGTGCAGCACCTGGGCGATCTGCTGGTAGAGCAGCTCGCGCTCGGCGAGGCTGCCGGCCTGCTGCGCGTCGGAGATCAGGGTGAAGAGCTCGGGGTTGTCGTAGCCGAAGCCCTGGGCGTTCGCCTCGTTGAAGAACGAGGAGATGAAGTTGTCGGGGTCGGCGAAGTCGGCGCTCCAGCCCAGCATGTAGATGGGGAACTTGCCCTGGAGGTAGTCCTCGAGGTAGATGCCCCAGTCCTCGGTCATGAGCTCGGCGCGGATGCCCACGTCGGCCAGGTAGCTGGCCACGGCCTCGGCCACGTCGCGCGGCGCCGGGTAGTAGGGGCGCGACACGGGCATGTACCAGAACTGCGTGTCGAAGCCGTTGGGGTAGCCGGCCTCCGCGAGGAGCTCGCGGGCGCGCTCGGGGTCGTACGGGTAGGGGTCCTGGTCGAGGCGACCGAAGAGGCCCGGCGGCACGAACTCGTTGGCCACGCTGGCGAGCTCGCCGTAGAACGCGTCGACGACGGCTTCCTTGTCGATGGCGTAGGCGAACGCCTGGCGCACGCGCAGGTCGTCGAACGGCGAGTTGGCCTGGTGCATGCCGAGGTAGCCGATCACCAGGTCGGACTCGGCGCTCACCGGACGGAAGTCGCTGCTGTTGGCCACGATGTCGTAGCTCTCGGGCGACAGGTTGAGCGCCATGTCGATGCTGCCGGCCTCGAGCTCGGCGAGGCGCGTGGTCGGCGACTCGATGCCGCGGAACACGATGCGCTCCACGCCGGCGACCTGGCCCCAGTAGTCGTCGTTGCGGGTCAGCACGACGCGGTCACCGTCGATCCACTCGGTGAAGACGAACGGACCGGTGCCCACGACGCCCACCGAGGGGGTGCCGTACTCGATGCCGCCGGCGGCGACGGCCGCGGGGCTGTGCAGCCCGAAGTAGGCGCTGGCCAGCTGCTGCGGGAAGAAGCCGATCGAGCCGGTGAGGTTGAAGCGCACGGTGTACTCGTCGACGACCTCGACGGACTCGATCTGGTAGCCCGGGTCGCCGTGGTAGCCGCCGAAGACGTAGGTGAAGGAGGTGAAGTCCTTGCCCTCGTCGACGAAGTTGTACTCGTGGTCGCGGAGGTTCCAGCGGTCGAAGTTGAACTTCACGGCCTCGGCGTTGAACGGGGTGCCGTCGGTGAACGACACGCCCTCGCGCAGGTGGAAGGTCCACACGCTGGAGTCGTCGTTGGGCTCCCAGCTGGTGGCCAGCAGCGGCTCGACCTGGGCGCTGCCCTGGGCGAAGCCCACGAGGCGCTCCACGACCTGGATGGCGGGGGTGAGGGAGTTGCCGTCCTGGCCCGTGTCGAGGGTGACGGGCAGGCCGGACTGGCCGACGATCAAGGTTTGTGCCGCAGCCGTGCCAACGAGGGCGAGGGCTGCCAGCAGGGCGATCAAGCGCTTCATTCGTGACCTCCGGTTACATGTGTCGCGAAGTCTATGCGGAACGGCGCACGCCCGGTCGGAGTGCGCTAGAACCACTGGTCTAGACTCGCGTGAAGTATATATCACCGTGCCTGGCGCGACCGCTAGCTCCGCCCACGGGGCGCGCCGCGCCGCACGCCCTCAGGTGGCGGCCGCCCGCTCGCTCGCCTCGCGCAGGCGCCCCTCCTCGAGGCGCAAGAGCCGCACCCCCGCCTGGCTCACGAGCGGCTCGTCGTGGGTGACCATCACCACCGCGGCGCCCTCCTGGGCGGCCAGCTCGAGGAGCAGGAGCAGCACCTCGGCGGCGCGGTGACGGTCGAGCGAGCCGGTGGGCTCGTCGGCCAGCACCAAAGGCGGGCGCAGCGCCAGGGCGCGGGCGACGGCGGCGCGCTGCCGCTCGCCGCCCGACACGCGCGACGGCCGGAAGCCGAGGCGGTGCTCGAGCCCGACGCGGGTGAGGAGCTCTCCCGCCCTCTCCTCATCCGGGCGTCCGATTATCCGGCTCGGGAGGGCCACGTTCTCCAGGAGCGTCAGGTCCGACAGGAGGTAGTGATGCTGGAACACCAGCCCCACGTAGCGCGCGCGGCGCTCGGCCAGGTCGCTGGGGGCGTGCTCGTGCACCGGGAAGCCGCCCCACCAGATCTGCCCGGCGTCGGGGCGGTCGAGGCCCCCGAGCAGGTGCAGCAGCGTGCTCTTGCCCGAGCCGCTGGGCCCGAGCACGGCCACCACCTCGCCCGCGGCCACGGAGAGCGACGCGCCCGACAGCACCTCGACGTCGCCGCCCGCGTCGGGGCCGGGCGCTCGGAAGCGGCGCATCACGCCTTCGCACGTCAGGACCATCGCCACGGGTTACTATACGTGGCAGCACTCACTCGTCCAGCTTCGACTCTTCGCGCGGCCCTTTCGTGAAGGAGCTTCAGTG
The DNA here is from genome assembly GCA_012515535.1 of Deinococcales bacterium. Taxonomy (GTDB): domain Bacteria; phylum Deinococcota; class Deinococci; order Deinococcales; family Trueperaceae; genus JAAYYF01. The sequence goes on along the minus strand of JAAYYF010000147.1, from coordinate 2,072 downwards.
ATAAGCCAAGCCAACCAGAGCGAACTGATCGAACTCCTGAAGCAGGTGCCCCTGTTCCAGAACGCCCCCGAGCGTGCGCTCGAGATCTCCGCCTCGGCGGTGCGCAAGCGCGTCTACGAGCCCGGGACCACCATCTTCCAGGAAGGCGACAAGGGCGAGGCGCTCTACATCCTGGCGCAGGGCCTCGTGAAGCTCTCCAAGGTCGACCTCGGCGGCCACGAGAAGACCCTCGCGATCCTGCAGCCGCCCGAGTTCTTCGGCGAGATGGCGCTGGTCGGCGAGAGCACCCGCAGCGCCACGGTGGTCACCCTCAACGAGGTGCACGCCTACCTGCTGTTCCACGACGACTTCCGCAAGCTCATCTCCGACTACCCGTCCATCAGCCTCAACCTCACGGCCACGCTGGCCTCGCGCCTGCGCGGCATGGACGACGAGTCGCAGATCCTCTCCTACAAGGACGCCCAGGGGCGCGTGGCCTACGTGCTGCTGCGGCTCTACAACGGCGGCGTCATCGAGCGCGACGCCGAGCGCGCCCTGGTGCGCCTCACCCACCAGGAGCTGGCCAACCTGGCCGGCACCTCGCGCGAGACCGTCACGCGCGCGCTGAAGGCGCTCGAGGGCGAGGGCGTCATCGAGACGCGCCCCAAGGAGGTCTTCATCACCGACCCCGAGGGGCTCGAGGAGATCCTGCACGGCATCCGCTGAGCCGCCGGCCGGCCGGAAGCAGCGGGCCCGGGACGCGACCGTCCCGGGCCCGCGTCGTCACGGGACCGCTCTCCCCTAGCCGGCGACCGCGCGCCGCGCCAGGCTCCTCGCCAGGCGCCCCTCGAGCCGCGCCCGCACCTCGGGCCAGTCGAGGTCGGTGATGCCGTAGACCACCGTGTCGCGCACGTAGCCGTCCTTGGCCACCTGGTGGCGCCGCAGCACCCCCTCCTGGCGCGCGCCGAGCGCCTCGATGGCGCGCTGCGAGCGGAGGTTGCGCGTGTCGGTGTGGATCTGCACGCGGTGCATCGCGAGGCGCTCGAAGGCGAAGGCCAGCAGCAGCAGCTTCGACTCCACGTTTACGCCGGTGCCGAAGCACGCAGGGTCGAGCCAGCTGAAGCCCAGCTCGCAGCGACGGTGGCCGAGCTCCACCTCGCTGAGGCGGCTGGTGCCCACCACGCGCCCGCCGTCGCGCAGCACCACCGCCACCGGGTGGGCCGTGCCCGCGGCGCGCTGGGCGAACACCCGGCCGAAGTAGGCGTCGGCCGCGGCCGCGCTGGCGGGGGTCGAGGTGAGGCGGTACTCCTCGGGGTGCGCGAGCGCGATCGCGACCAGCGGCGGCAGGTGGCGCTCGGCCAGGGGCTCGAGGCGCACCAACCTGCCTTCCAGCACCGCCTCCGACGGCAGGGTGGCGGGGGCGAGCGCCAGGCTCACGGCTCGTGGCGCTGCAGGGCGGGCGCGGATACGGGGCCCGGCAGGGCGTCGAAGTCGAGGTCGAACGGCACGATCTCGGCGTGGTCGACGAGGCGCTGCACGCCCACGAGGCTGCCGATCACGACCCCGTGGGTGACGACGATCAGCGTGTCGAAGTGGCGGTAGCGCCGCAGCGTGTCGATCACGCGCTGGCGCACCTCCTCGAGCGTCTCCCACGGCGCCCCCTCCTCCACCGGCGCCTGGCCGCCGAAGGTGCGGCTGGCGCGCTCGATGACTTTGGGGTCGAGGTCGGCGAGCGGGTCCTTCTGGGGCAGCCACTCGTGGAGGTCGTGCTCGACGTAGAGCGGCTTGTTGATGGCGCGGCTCAGCAGCGCCGCCGACTCCAGAGCGCGGGTGAAGGTGCTGCACAGGATGGCGTCGGCCTCCTGCAGGCGGTAGTCGCGAGCGATGGTGTCGATCTGCAGCCGGCCGAGCGGGGTGAGCGGCGCGAAGTCCTTCGCCCAGCCGCGCGCGCCCCGCGCCTCGACCAGCTCCCAGTCCGTCTCGCCGTGCCGCACGAAGTAGAGCCTCACGAGGCTCGCCTCCGGGAACCGGCCAATAGGTGGGGGGTACGCCGTGTCCCAAGCATCCGGTGGTATCCTCCGCATGCGTTCCTG
>JAAYYF010000146.1 GCA_012515535.1 Deinococcales bacterium | reverse complement strand
TCGGTGAGCAGGGCCGGGTCGCCGAGCAGCGACAGCGCCTGCTGGGCGTTCGCGAGCGCCTCGGCGGTCTGCCCCAGCAGGTCGTGGGCGCTGGCGAGCGCGAGGTAGACCTCGCCGCGGTCGCCGCCCAGCTGCTGCGCGGTCTGGAGCGGCGCCAGCGCTTCGCGGGTGCGGCCGCCCTCCAGGTAGCTGACGCCCAGGTTGTACTGCGCCTCCCAGGAGGCGGGGTCGGCGGCGGCGGCGCGCTCGAACGACTCGGTGGCCTGCGCCTCGCGGCCGAGGCTGCGCTGCAGGGTGCCGAGCTTGACCAGGGTGCTGGCCTGCGCCGCCGTGTCCTGGGCGCTCTCGGCCTTCTGCAGGGCGCGCTCCAGCGACCAGACGGCGTAGTCGATCTGGCCCTGGGCCACGTAGATGTCGGACACCAGCGCGCTCACGCGGTAGTCGCGGCTCTCGCCCTCGAGGGCGGTGAGCTCGGGGAGCGCCTCCAGGCCGCGGCCGGCGCGCAGGAGGGCCTGGCCGCGCCGCAGCACGAACTCGGTGTTGGCCGGCTCGAGCTCCAGCGCCTGCTGGTAGGCCTCGGCGGCGCCCGCCCAATCCTCGGTCAGCTCCAGCTGGCCGGCGAGGCCCACGAGGGCCTGCACGCGGTCCTCGGCGCTGGCCTCGGGCGCGGCCTGCTCGAGCGCGGCGCGGAACGCCTGGGCGGCCTCGGCCGGCCGGCGCAGGCGCGCCAGCGTGACGGCGCGGTTGAACTGGCCGTCGAAGCGCTCGGGGTAGAGGCGCGTGACCTCGGTGAACTCGAAGAGCGCGGCCTGGTAATCGCCGCGCGAGAACTGCGCGAGGCCGAGCCCGTAGTGAGCGTCACCGGAGGTGTAATCGAGCGCGATCGCCTCCAGGTAGCTCTCGCGAGCCTGCTCGAGGTCGCCCTGCTCGTAGTAGGCGTTCCCCAACGCCACCCAGGCGCTGACGCTCCCGGGGTTGCTCGCCACCTCGGCGCGCAGCTGGGTCAGCGACGACTGCCCCCATGCCGGCGAGAGCAGGAGCACGGCAGCGAGGACGACCAGCGCCGCCCGACTGCTCCACCTGCGACTACCTCGAACCATTCCAGCCTCCAGATCGCTGCGCGAGACGCCGTCGTAGAAGTTGCGCGTACGCCGTCTTGGACAGCGCGTGCTACGCGAGAATCGCCGCCAAGTCTATAACGGGCCCCATCGCTCGGCATGTGAAAAGCCATACCCGCCAGCGCCGCTCAGGGCGGCCCGAAACGCGTGGTGGAGGGAAGAACGGCTCAGGCCGCGGGGCCGGCGGCGGGCCTTGGCGCGCGCTCGGCGCCCTGCAGCGCCAGCTGCCCGCAGGCGGCGCCGGCGTCGCGGCCGCGGCTGAAGCGCACCGACACGCTCACCCCCGCCTGCTGCAGGGCGCGCTCGAACTCCGCCAGGCGCTTGCGCGGCGTGCCGGCGAACCCTGAGTCGGTCCAGGGGTTGAAGGGGATCAGGTTCACGTGGCTGTTGAGGCCCTTCAGCAGGCGCGCCAGCTCGGTGGCCTGCCAGGCGTGGTCGTTGACGCCGTCGAGCATCGTGTACTCGATGGTGATGCGCCGGCCGATGGCCGCCTGCCACTCCTCGAGCGAGGCCATGATCTCCTCGATCGGGTGGGCGTGCGCCGTGGGGATGATGCGCGCGCGCGTCTCCTGGTCGGGGGCGTGCAGGCTCACCGCCAGCACCAGCGGCAGCCCCTCGCCGATGAGCTTGCGGACGCGGTTCGGCAGCCCCACCGTCGAGAGGGTGATGCGGCGCGGCGACATGTCGAGGCCCGCCGGGTCGATCATCGTGCGGATGGCGCCGATGGCGTTGTCGTAGTTCAGCAGCGCCTCGCCCATGCCCATCAGCACCACGTTGCGGATGTCGGTGGGGGCGATGCCCTCGTGGCGCGCCACGGCCACCAGCTGCGCTACGATCTCGCCGCGCGTGAGGTTGCGCCCGAAGCCCAGCGCGCCGGTGGCGCAGAAGGCGCAACCGGCGGGGCAGCCGACCATCGACGACACGCACACGGTGCGGCGCCCGGCGTACGGCATGTACACCGCCTCGGTCTGCTTGCCGTCGGGGAGCGTGAACAGGTAGCGCACGGAGCCGTCGCGCGAGGGGAAGCGCGCGGTGGCGGCGAACGGCTCGAGACGGTACGCGCTGGCGAGCTCCTCGCGCATGGCAGCGGGGAGGTTGGTCATGGCGTCGAAGCCGGCCACGCCCTGGCGGTAGAGCCAGTCGGCGAGCTGCTGCCGGCGGAAGGCGGGCTGGCCCGCGGGCAGCGGCAGGTCGGCGATCGCGTGGTCGTAGAGGCTGGGGAGCGGCGTGCTCACCCCGAGAGGTTAACGCGCCCGGCCCGGCAGCGGCGGCGTGGCGCTACGCTTAGGCATGTTGACGCGCAAGGTGAAGACCATCGGCATGGTGCTCGCGGGCGGCCGGGGCACGCGCCTCCACCCCCTGACCTGGAAGCGCACGAAGCCCTCGGTGCCGTTCGGCAGCAAGTACCGCATCATCGACTTCGCGCTCAACAACATGATCAACTCGGGGATCTACGGCATCTACGTGCTCACGCAGTTCAAGGCGCAGTCGCTCACCGAGCACATCCAGCGCCACTGGCGCTTCGGGGCGTTCCTCGACGACCACTTCATCACGCTGGCGCCGGCGCAGATGTACCTCTACGAGCAGCTCGGCGCCGAGTGGTACCGCGGCACCGCCGACGCCATCTACCAGAACCTCCACCTCATCGACAACCACG
>JAAYYF010000145.1 GCA_012515535.1 Deinococcales bacterium | reverse complement strand
GGCGACACCTTCCGCGCGGCCGGCAGCGCGCAGCTGGCGGTGTGGGGCGAGCGCCTCGGCGTCCCCACCGTCACCGGCCCCGACGGCGGCGACCCGGCGGCGGTGGCGTTCGACGCCGCCCAGCAGCGCAAGGCCAAGGGCGCCGACCTGCTGTTCGTCGACACCGCCGGCCGCCTGCACACCAAGCACAACCTCATGGAGGAGCTCAAGAAGGTCAAGCGCGTGATCGCCAAGGCCGACGAGGGCGAGCCGAAGGAGACCTGGCTGGTGCTCGACGCCGTCACGGGCCAGAACGGCCTGGAGCAGGCGCGGCGCTTCCACGAGGCCGTCGAGCTCACCGGCGTGATCGTCACCAAGCTCGACGGCACCGCCAAGGGCGGCATCCTGCTGCCCATCGCGCGCGAGCTCGAGCTGCCCATCAAGTTCATCGGCGTCGGCGAGCACCAGGACGACCTGCAACCCTACGACGCCGCGGCCTTCGTGCGCGCGCTCCTCGACATGCCCGCCCAGGCGGCCTGAGGGCGTGACCTCCGGCACCGAGCCGCTCGCGTGGCCGTCCGTGCCGGCCACCGACGCCGCCGCCACGGGCGCGCTCCTGCTCTTGAGCGCCACCGAGCTCGAGGTCGAGCCGCTCGCGGCCGGGCTCTCCCCCACCGCCGACAACGCCGGTCTGCCCGAGGCGTGGCGCGTGCGCCACGGGCAGGTCGCCGGCGTGCCGTGCGTCCACCTCGCGACCGGCGTCGGCAAGGCGAACGCCGCGGCCGCCACCGCGCTGGCCCTGCGCGCGCTGCGGCCCGGCGCGGCGCTGCTCGTGGGGGTGGGCGGAGCGTTCGCCGGCGCCGGGCTCGAGCCGGGCGACGTGGCGCTGGCGGCCAGCGAGACCCACCTCGACAGCGGCGTGGGGCACGGCGAGGCGTGGCAGGGCCTCGAGGAGCTGGGCTTCCCGACGCTGCCCGCCGGCGGCGCGCGCAGCGCGCCGCTCTACAACCGCCTGCCGCTCGGCGACCACGTGGCGCGGCTCGCCACCGCGCTCCAGCTGCCGGCGCTCCCCTTCGGCACCGCCGAGGCCGTCACCGCCGACGCCGCCACCGCCGCGCGGCTGGCGGAGCGCCACGGCGTGGCCGTCGAGTCGATGGAGGGCGCGGCGGTGGCGCAGGTGGCGCTGGCGTTCGGCGTGCCGCTCGTCGAGCTGCGCGGCGTCAGCAACCTGGTGGGTGAGCGCGACAAGCGCCGCTGGCGCCTGACCGAGGCGGTGGCGCGAAGCTGCGCGGCCGCACGCCGCGCCGCCGAACTGCTCCTGGAGGGAAGATGACCATCCTCGCCGCGATCCCCGTGTGGGTCTACTTCGTGATCCTCGCCATCACCTTCATGGTGTTCCACGTGCTGGCGCTGCGCGCGAACCAGCCGCCCAACCGCACGCGCGCCATGCTCGGCCGCGTCGTCTCCTCCATCGTCCTGCTGGTGGCGCTGGTGTTCCTCGAGCCCAGCGAGCCGGCCACGGTCCTGCTGGCGCTGCTGGGCGCCGTGGTGGCCGGCATCGTCAGCGGCCGCACCGCCACGCCGCCGCTGCCGCCGCGCCGCGAGCCGAGCGACCAGGGCTGAGGCCGGAGCCGCCTAGGCTCCTTGTCCCTGTCGGCCACGGCCCCCACGCGTATACTCGCGCCATGGGACTCGTATCCGGCCTCGAGATCCTCGCCGCTGCCCGTGCGGGCAAGTACGGCGTGGGCGCCTTCAACACCAACGACCTCGAGATCACGCAAGCCATCATCGAAGCCGCCGAGGAGACGCGCAGCCCGGTCATCGTGGCGCTGTCCGAGGGCGGCCTCAAGTACGGCGGCGACGCTCTCGTGGCCCTGGTGCGCTACCTCGCCGAGCGCGCCAGCGTGCCGGTGGCCATCCACCTCGACCACGGCTCCAGCTTCGCCTCGTGCATGCGCGCCATCCGCCTGGGCTTCACCTCGGTGATGATCGACATGTCGCACGAGGACGAGGAGACCAACATCGCCGAGACGCGGCGCGTGGTCGAGGCGGCGCACGCCGTGGGCGTGACCGTCGAGGCCGAGATCGGCCGCCTGGGCGGCATCGAGGAGCACGTGGTGGTGAGCGCCGAGGAGGCCACCCTAACCAAGCCCGACGAGGCGCTGCGCTTCATGCAGGCCACCGGCGCCGACTACCTGGCGGTCGCCATCGGCACCTCGCACGGCCCCAACAAGGGCAAGGGCCGCCCGTACATCGACCACGACCGCATCCGCGAGATCGCCGCGCTGGTGCCCGCGCCGCTCGTGATGCACGGCGCCTCGGGCGTGCCGAGCGCGCTGGTGGAACGCTTCCGCGCGGCCGGCGGCGAGATCAAGGACGCCAGCGGCATCCACGAGGACGACGTGCGCCAGGCGGTCACGCAGGGCATCGCCAAGATCAACACCGACACCGACCTGCGCCTGGCGTTCACCACCGCCGTGCGCGAGGTGCTGCGCGACACCCCCAAGGAGTTCGACCCGCGCAAGCTGCTCGGGCCCGCGCGCGACGAGATGCGCCGCGTGGTCGTGGAGCGCATGAAGGTGTTCGGCTCAGCCGGCAAGGCCTGAGCCGCGCTCAGCCG
>JAAYYF010000144.1 GCA_012515535.1 Deinococcales bacterium | reverse complement strand
GCTCGACTAGGTGTACCTGCTCGACACGAGCGTGGCGTCGGAGCCCGCCGACCTCGGGGCGACCGGCGTCGCGCTGCTCGACCCGTGGAGCAAGGTCGACGAGGGGCGGTGACGGCGCCTCGAGGGGCCCGGGGCCGCGCGTCAACCGACGATGAACGCCGCCAGCTCCCGCTTCAGCTTCGCCAGGTCCTGAAGCCGCACGTACATCATGTGCCCCGACTCGTAGGTCGAGGTCGAGAGGTTGGCGCGTAGCTCCTCCTCGAGCCCCAGGTGGTCGAGCGTGTGCTGGGTGGCGAAGTAGGGCGTGGCCAGGTCGTAGTAGCCCGAGGCGACGTGCACGCGCAGGTGGGGGTTGACGCTCATGGCGTGGCGCAGCGTGTCGGCGACGTTGACGTACTGGCCGGTGAACTGCGAGTAGTCCCAGTTCTGGTAGAGGCCGGCGAGGACCTCGTAGGTGACGTCGGGGGTGGGCTTGAAGCCGAGCTCGGTGCGCACGTAGGCGTTCCAGGCGGCGGTGTACGGCTCCTGGATGGCCGAGTAGCTGGGGTCGTACTCGAACTGCTCGCCACCGGCGTCGCGGTCGCGGCCCGTGTAGCGGCTGTCGAGGCGCCCCACGGTCTTGCGCTCGCCGCGCAGCAGCTCCTTGGCGAAGCGCGGCAGGGCCAGGCGCAGGTTGTTGCGCTCCACGAAGTCGGGCGTGGTGCCGGTGTAGGCGGCCACCTGGCGGGCGATGGCCGCGCGCTCGTCGGCGCCCAGGCGCGCGCCCTTGAGGAGCGCCAGGCTGTAGCGCTCGACGGTGAACCCCTCCACCTCGGCGAGGAGCTCGGCTAGCGGCTTGGCCTGCAGCTCGGGCGCGAGGCGCTGGTGGTACCAGGCGGTGGCGGCGTAGCTCGGCAGGTAGAGCAGCGGCGGCAGGTCGTTGCCGACGTGGAAGCGCACGGTGGAGAAGTCCAGCACCGACGAGATGAGCATGATGCCGGTGAGGTAGATGCCGTGGCGGTTCTGCAGGTAGCCGGAGAGGCCGGCCGAGCGGGTGGTGCCGTAGCTCTCGCCGGCGAGGAACTTGGGGCTCAGCCAGCGGTTCTCGCGGCCGAGCCACTCGCGGATCAGGTCGCCGACGCTCTCGAGGTCCTGCTGGTAGCCGTGGAAGTCCTTGGCCTTCTGCCCTTCGGCGGGGCGGCTCCAGCCTGTGCCCACGGGGTCGATGAACACCAGGTCGGTGACGTCGAGCAGCGAGTGCTCGTTGTCTGCCAGGCGGTAGGGCGCGGGCAGCGGCTCGCCCTCCTCCCCCATCACCACCCGGCGCGGGCCGAAGGTGCCGAGGTGCAGCCACACGGAGGACGAGCCCGGCCCGCCGTTGTAGGCGAACGTGATGGGGCGTTGCGCCGCGTCGCCGACGTCGGTGCGGGTGTAGGCGGTCACGAACATCCGCGCCACTGTGCGGGCGCCCTGGTAGACGTCGTCCTCGCTGGCCTCGCGGTCGAGCGACACGAGGCCGCTGGTGGCGCGGTAGCGCACGGTCTCGCCGCCGATCACGAGCTCGTGCTCGGTGGTCACCAGCTCGTCCTGGACGAGCTTGCTCTCGGCCGGTGGGGTGGTGTCGGTCGTCATGCTCAGCGCCTCCGGTTCTGCTGGGCCCAGGCTACCAGGCCGGCGCGTCGCCGCAACGCGGCGCGGGACGCGTGCTCGGCCGGGGCGGGTCAAGATGGACGCATGCGTACCGTGATCCTGACCGGTGCCGGCATCTCGGCGGAGTCCGGCGTCAAGACCTTCCGCGACAGCGGTGGCCTGTGGGAGGGCCACGACGTGCGCGACGTGGCCACCCCCGAGGCGTTCGAGCGCGACCCCCTGCTCGTGCAGCGCTTCTACGACGCCCGGCGCAGCCAGGTGCGCAGCGTGCAGCCCAACGACGCGCACCTGGCGCTCGCACGCCTGGAGGCGGAGCTGGGCGACGACCTGCTGCTCGTGACGCAGAACGTCGACGACCTGCACGAGCGCGCCGGCAGCCAGCGCGTGCTGCACATGCACGGCGAGCTCCTCCGGGCGCGCTGCCTGACGTGCGGTGAGCGCCCCGGCTGGGCGGACGACCTGGCGCACGCGCCGCCGTGCCCGGCGTGCGGCGAGCCGCGCCTGCGTCCCGACATCGTCTGGTTCGGCGAGGTGCCCTACCACCTGGAGGAGATCCAGGAGGCGCTGTTCGCGTGCGAGCTGTTCGCGGCGATCGGCACCTCGGGCGAGGTCTACCCTGCTGCGGGCTTCGTAGCCGTGGCCGCGGCCGCCGGCGCGCGCACGGTCGAGCTGAACCTGAAGGCGAGCAACGTGACGGACCTGTTCGACGAGGTGCACACCGGCCCCGCGACCGCGACCGTGCCGCGCTGGGCGGACGCGCTGCTCGCCGGCCGCGGCTGAGGCCCGAGCTCGTGCGGTTCGCTTGACAACCTCCCAACCCGGTCCTAGAATCCCGCCAACGAACCACTACAGTCCTTCTACCGCTCCGCGTCGCTTCTTCCGCCCTGCTGCCCGAGAGTCGTAGTGCAGGCGTTGGTGGCGCGCGTCCGCGTCACGGTCCTACCGTGCTGCGCGGGTAGTGCCTACCGGCCGCCGGGCCCGCTGCCGTAGCGGGCCGTAGGGGGTGACCGTGACCCAGACCGGGACCTCGAAGGCAAGCGGTTCTAGCCCTCGCACCGGAGGCGCTGGCCTCCGGACCCACGACCGGACGAGGAGCGTCATGAAGAGACTCGCGCCGTCGCTCGTGGCCCTCTCGCTGGGCTTCGCCCTGGGCCAGTCCTACGTGTTCCTGACGTCGGTGGACCGGGAAACGCTCGACCCGGTGGGCGCCGTCGACCAAGCCTCCCACGTGATCATCGAGAACGTCTACGAGGGCCTCTACGGCTACGCGGGCTCGAGCGCCGAGGAGCTCGAGCCGCGCCTGGCGACCGGCTACGACGTCTCCGACGACGCCCGCACCTTCACCTTCCACCTCCGCGAGGGCGTCACCTTCCACAGCGGCAACCCTCTCACCTGCCGGGACGTCGAGTACTCGGTGGAGCGGGCGCTGGTCGTCAACCCGGCGAACTCGAGCGTGTGGATCATGGCGGAGGCGCTGCTCGGCACGGACGCGAACGCGCGCGCCGCGCTGGGCGACGGCGCCAGCGACGCGGAGTACGCCGAGTACTGGAGCGCCATCGACGGCAGCGTCGAGTGCCTCGACGAGCGCACGGTCGTCTTCGAGCTGGCGGCCCCAGACCCGGCGTTCGTGGCGCGGACGGTCACCGCCCCGTTCATGGTCGTCGACAGCGAGTGGGCCAAGGCCAACGGCATGTGGGACGGGACCGCCGCCACCTGGCGCGACTGGGTCGACGCCGACCTCGGCGAGCACCACCTGCACGCGCACATGAGCGGCACGGGCGCCTACCGCCTCGCGGAGTGGGTCCCGGGCGAGCGGGTCGTCGCCGAAGCCAACGCCGACTACTGGGGCGGGGCGCCCAGCATCCAGACCGTGACCTACCTGCTGGTCGAGGACCGGGACGAACAGGTCCGGGCGCTGCTCGCGGGCGAGGCGGACATGATCAGCGCCGTCGAGCGTTCCGAGCTCGAGCTGCTCGAGGGGCGACCCAACGTCAGGATCTACGACGCGGCCACCGACCCCGAGCTCGACTGGGCCACCGCGGGCGTCTGGACCCTGTACTTCAACCAGCTGATCGACCCCGAGGGCAACGCCTTCATCGGCTCGGGCGCGCTCGACGGCGCGGGGATCCCACCCGACCTGTTCAGCGAGCGCGAGGCGCGGCTCTGCTTCCGGTACGCGTTCGACCCCGAGGCGTTCGTCGAGACCGCGCTGGGCGGCGCCGGCGAGCTGTACACCATGGCGCTGCCGCCCAGCCTCCTGGGCTACGACCCCACGATCCCCAAGCAGGTCCTGGACCTCTCGCGGGCGGAGCTGTTCTGCCGCGCCGCCTGGGGTGGACGGCTCTGGGAGCAGGGTATGACCGTGGCCCTGCCGGTGGTGGAGGGCGTCGGCCTGGTGGAAACGCCGGCGCGGATCCTCAAGGCGAACCTCGAGAGCCTGAACCCCGGCTTCACGGTGGAGCTCGTGCCCGTCGATTGGGGCGCCTACTGGGACGCCGTCGACGCGCGCCACCTGCCACTGGAGCTCGCGGGCTGGGTGGCCGACTACCCGGACCCCTACGGCTTCGTGCACGCCTACTACTCCTCCGAGGGCTACTACGGCGGCTGGTACGGCTACGCGAACGAGCTGATCGAGGAACTGATCGACGAGGTGCGCGACGTCCGACCCCGCCCGGTTGGCCGACGTCTACGGTGCGATCGGGCGGATCGCCGCCGACGACGCGCCGGTCATCCTCCTCCCGGAGCCCACGGTCCACATGGTGATGAGCGACAAGGTCTCCGGCGTGTACTTCAACCCCATGCTCGCCGGCGGCTTCCTCTGGAAGGACATCGCCAAGGCCGAGTGATGCCTAGGCGGCAGGGGCGGTCGGCGGGCGAGGGACGCAGCGACGCGTCCCTCGCCCGCCTACGTGAAGCCGCTCAAGCGCGGAGCGGCTCGGCGATGGCCGCGAGGCGCGCGGCCAGGCTGCGCGCCTCGTCGGCGCGCTCGGCGGCCGCCGCGGCGATGGCCGCCCGCCAGCGCTCGCGGTCGGCGAGCACGCTGCGCGCCCACCGCAGGATGGCGTCCACGTCGGTGTCCGTCGGCTGCTCGGGGAACACGTGCACCGCGGGGTAGCGGAGCATCCACTGCACGCTGGCGGTCTTGTGCGAGTCGGCGCCCAGCAGCACGCACGGCACGCCCCCGAGCCCGGCCATGATGGCGGGGTGGTAGCGCCCGGTGACCACCAGCTCGGCATGCGCGAGGATCTCGGCGGCCACCAAGGCGTTGGTGGTGGCGGGCACCATGGGCAGGCCCAGCTCGTGAGCCAGCTCCTCGAGGAACGCGTCCCCCGTCGAGCTGATCGTCACCACCAGGGGGTACCCCAGGGCGGTCAACGCCGCGAGGAGGCGCCGGTACGAGGTGAGCGCCCGCTCCGGGTCCTTCGCGGCCTCCGAGCTCCCGCCCACGCACACGTACGGCCGTTGGAAGCCCCACGCGCCCAGCCGCTCGGGGCGCGGGTGGAAGGGCACGAGGTGGTCGGGGCGGGCGAGCAGCTCCCCTGCGGCGCCGACGCGACCGTACCAGGCGAAGAGCGCGTCCGGGACGTACACGGGGTGCGTGCCGGGCGCCAGCTCCTGGAGGAACGCGTGCGACCAGGGGTCGCGCGTGGTCACCAGGTGGGCCCGGGGTAGCAACCTGCGGGTCGCCTCCAGGGTGGCGGTGTTGCGCGGGCCGTGGGCGGGGTCCGAGACCAGCGCGTTCACGTAGGCGAACGGTACGCCCGCGTCGGCCGCGAGCTGCATGACGGCGAGGTGCACGCGCTGCTCCAGGCGCGACGGGGAGGTGAAGATCATGCTGCCCTCGCCGTTGATGACGACGGCGTCGGCGTGCTCCACCCGCGCGATCCAGGCGTCGAGCGGCTCCAGGTGCGCGCGTCGCCACCGGCGCACCGTCTCCTCCGGGTCGTCGGAAGCCGTGTCGAGCACGCCCAGGCGCTCCAGCGTCGAGCGCGTGCGGCCGCCGCGGGCCAACGCCGCGCTGGCCAGCCGCGCGAGCGCTGGGCGCCTTAGCAGCCCCTCGACCGCCGGCACCTCGGCCACCGCCACGCGCGTGCGCACCTCCGCGTCCATCACGCGCTCGGCCGGCGCGAACCCCGCTAGGTCCAGCAGCTCCAGCAGCGCCATGGTGGTGGCGCGGCTGCCCCAGTTCGGGTTGTCGCGGTTGTCGGACACCAGCAGCACGCGCCGCTTCGCTCCCGGGGCGTCGTAGGGCGCGGGGGCGTCGCGCGCCAGCCGTCCCACGGGGAAGGGCGCTCCACGCGTCTCGGGCGGCTGCGGGTGCGAACCGGCGGCCGGCGTGAAGCCGGTGACGACCGCCGCGAAGCCGCCGTCCGCGGGTTCCGTCGGCGTGACCAACGACCGCCAGAGGAGCAGGGAGAGCGCCACGAACACCAGGTGCTGGCCGTGATGCCCGAGGACGCTCGCGAGCGCCACGTCGTACGTCGGGACCAGGTGGACGAACGCCAGCACCGCGACGGCGAGACCGACCGTGGTGCCCGGGTGCCGGAGGCCGTGAGCCACGCTCGGGACGCTGGGCGCGGCCACCGCGGGCTGCGCCGCCCAGCGCGGCAGGCCCAGCAGGAGGACCGGGGCGATCACGTAGGAGAGCAGCATGTGCTGCATCGCGTGCAGGTTCGGGGAGTCGAGGTGTGCGAGGGCGTGGAGCGGCGAACCGTCGAGCAGGTAGAGGGCCGCGATGCCGCCCATGAACCACGCCGTTCGCCTGCGCGGGAACGGCGCCCCGGGCGCCAACCGTCGGCGCAGCGGGCCGACGGCGACGAAGTAGGCCGCGACGGCGACGACCAGCGCGCCGATCAACGTGGGATCGTAGCTCCAGCTTCCGTGCATCACGATCTGCCGCCCGTCTGCTCGGTACCCGCAGGACCGGTGTCGTGTGGCCTGGACGTAGGGGGCGCGGGGTCGCCCTCTCGCTGAGCGTCGCGTGTCCTCGCCGGTCCATGCGCGGCTAGCCGCGGTGCCGTTCCAGGGCTCGCTTCCCGCCGGCACCGTCCAAGTTGTCGCTCACCTCGGCAACTATAGAGCGTGTCGCGATGGGCGCCCGGTGGAACCGTTACACGCCGTGGCCGCCCCACGGGACCGGGCCCGTCGTGCACGTGTTCGGCGCCGGGAGGGCGTCAGGCTGCGGCGCGACCGATACGCACCATCGCCTCCAGGCACCGCTCCACGTCGGCGTCGGTGGTGGCCCACGACGACACGGAGATGCGCATGGCGGTGCGCCCCTGCCACACGGTGGGGCCGCACCAGCAGGTGCCGTCCTCCTGCACGGCGGCGACCACCGCGCGGGTGCGGTCCGGCTCGCCGAACGACACCAGCACCTGGTTGAGCACCACGTCGTTGAGGACCTCGAACCCCGCCTCGTGCAACCCCGCCGCGAAGCGCTGGGCCTGCCGCACGTTGCGCTCGACCAGCTCGACGACCCCCGCGCGGCCCAGGGCGCGCAGCGCCGCCCACACCTCCACGCCGCGCGCACGACGCGAGAGCTCCGGGGTGTAGTCGGAGGGGGCGCGCTCGCTGGCGCTCGGGAGGTAGGCGGCGGTGACCGCCATGGCGGCGGCGTGGGCGGCGGGGTCGCGCGTGAAGGCGACGCCCGAGTCGTAGGGCACGTTGAGCCACTTGTGGAAGTCGGTGGACCACGAGTCGGCGCGCGCCATGCCGTCGGTGAGCCGCCTCAGGTCCGGGCTGACGGCGGCCCACATGCCGAAGGCGCCGTCGACGTGCACCCAGGCGCCGGCCTCGTGGGCGCGGTCGACCACCTCGACGAAGGGGTCGAAGGCGCCGGTGTTCACGTTGCCCGCCTGCAGGATCACGATGGCCGGCGGTGTGAGGGGCGGCAGGCGGTCCGCGCGCATGCGCCCCTGCCCGTCGACCTCCACCTCCTGCACGCGCGCCTTGCCCATCCCCAGCAGCCCCAGCGCCTTGCGCACCGAGGGGTGCACCTCGGCGCCCACCACGACCTGCACGGGCGGGGCTCCGAACAGGCCCTCGGCCTCCACGTCCCAGCCGGCGTCCGCCAGGACCCGGTGCCGCGCGGCCGCCAGCGCCGTGGCGTTGGCCATGGTCGCGCCGGAGACGAAGCCTGCCGCCACCCCCTCGGGCAGGCCGAGCAGCTCGCGCAGCCAGGCGAGCGCGACGTCCTCGAGGGTGGCGGTGCCGGGGGTCACCTGGTGGAAGGCGGTGTTCTGGTCCCAGGCGGTCGCCAGCGCGTTGGCCGCCAGCGTGACGGGCTGGGCGCCGCCGATGACGAAGCCGAAGAAGCGCGGGCCGGCCATCGCCATGGTGGCCGGCGACGCCGCCTCGTCGAGCTCCGCGAGCACCGCGTCCGGCGCCGTGCCCGTTCCCGGCAGCGGCGTGCGCAGGCGCGCGAGGGCGGCCACCGCCTCGGCGTCGGGCGCCACGCGCCGGTCGGCGAGGCTGGCGAGGTAGCGCGCCGCGCGGGTGGCGGCGTCCTTGAGCAGCTCAGAGGTGTCCATGCTCCCCTCCTACGAAGGCGAACGCGGCCGCAGTCTAGTGCCGTGCGCTCCGCGGACGCGTACGGCTGCGCGTGCGGGGTCGCCGCGAAGGCCCAAGTGAGAGGGCGGCGGGGGGCGGTGCGGCGATAGACTGCCGGGGACACGTGCCCACGACCCCGTCGCGTGGACCAGCTGCCAAGGAGATCACCATGCGTCCAGCCCCCTCCTCCCGACCGACCCGAACCGCCGGCGAGCGCCCGCAGCGGCCCGCGCCCCGAGCCGCGCGCCCGGGGAGGCGTCGCGGCCCGTTCGCTCTGCTGGTCGCCCTGGTCCTGCTCGCGCCGGGCGTGGCCGCCGCGCAGGGCGAGGTGCGCGTCTACGCGGTGATCAACGAGGACGACGCCCGGCTGCTTGCCGAGATGTTCACGGCCGAGACCGGCATCCGCGTGAGCGTCCTGCGCGCCTCGACGGGCGAGCTCGTCAGCCGCGTGATCGCGGAGGCCGGTAACCCGCAGGCCGACGTGCTGCTTGGGGGGCCGAGCGCGCAGCACATCGCCATCGCCGAGACCGGTGCGCTGGCGGCGTACGTGCCGCCCGCCGCCGCCGCGCTCCCCGCGCACGCCAAGAGCGACGAGGGCTTCTGGACGGGCTTCTACGTCACCTCGCTGGGCATCGGCGTGAACCTCGAGCGCTTCGAGGAGCGCTTCCCCGCCACCCCCCTGCCCGCCACCTGGGACGACCTGCTGAACCCGGAGTTCGCGGGCGAGATCGTGCTGACCGACCCGGTGGCCTCCTCCACCGCCTACCTGTTCGTGCAGGCGCAGCTGCAGCGCCTGGGCTGGGACGCGGGCTGGGAGTACCTCGAGCGGCTCGCGCCGCTGGTGGGGCAGTTCCCCTCGAGCGGCGGGGCGCCGCCGCAGCTGGTAGGCACGGGCGAGTACGCCATCGGCGTGGCGTACGTGCACGCGCTCGCGCGCTACCGCAACGAGGGCTTCCCGGTGACCACCATCGTGCCGCCGGCCACGGCCGGCGAGGTGGGCGCGGTGTCGGTGGTGGCCGGCGGCCCCAACCCGGAGGCGGCGCGGCGCTTCGTCGACTTCGTGCTGTCGGCGCGCGCCCAGGAGGCGTTCGCGGCGCAGTCGTTCACCACGCCGCTGAACCCCGAGGCGGCGCTGCCCGAGGGCGTGGCGGACTTCGCGGCGTACGACCTGATCGATTACGACGCCGAGCTGGCGGGCGAGCAGCGCGACGAGGTGCTGATGCGCTGGCAGCAGGTGGTCGATTGACGGCCGGCCTTAGGTCGCTGGGGCGGCTCTGGCGCTTCGACCGCGGCCTGCTGCTGGCGTACGGCCTGGCGGCGCTGTTCCTCCTCGGTTTCGTGGTGGCGCCCCTGGTGCGGGTGGCGCTGGAGCCATCGGCCGCCGACTGGCGCCAGGTGCTCACCACCCCGCGGTGGCAGCGCGCGGCGCTGAACACGCTCGTCACGGTGGGGCTGTCGACCACCTCGTCGCTGCTGCTGGGCACGGCCTTCGCGTTCGCCGTTACGCGGGCGCGCGTACCGGGCGCGCGGCTCTTCAGCGTGGTGCCGCTGTTCCTGCTCCTCACGCCGCCGTTCGTGTCGGGCCTGGCGTTCGTCCTGCTGCTGGGGCGCCGCGGGCTGCTGACCTACCACCTGCTGGGGCTCGAGACGAGCGTCTACGGCCTGCACGGAGTGTGGCTGGCGCAGACGCTGTCGTTCTTCCCGGTGGCGTACCTGGTGCTGCGCGGGGCGTTCCTGGCGGTGGACCCCACCCTCGAGCAGGCGGCGCGGGGCCTGGGCGCCGATCGCGGGCAGGTACTGCGCAGCGTGACGCTGCCGCTGGTGACGCCGGCGCTGCTGGCGGCGGCGCTGTTCATCGCCATCGGGGTGCTGGGCGACTTCGGCAACCCCATGCTCGTGGGTGGCCGCTTCCAGGTGCTGGCGACGGCCGTCTACACGCAGTTGACCGGTTGGGCGAGCTTCGGCACCAGCGCGGCGCTGGGGCTCGTGCTGCTGGTGCCGGCGGTGGCGCTGTTCGCGGCGCAGCAGGCGGTGCAGGCTGCGACCCGCCAGCGCTTCGCGACGGTGGGCGGGCGCGGTGCGGGCCTGCCCGCGCCCGCGGTGGCGGGCTGGTTGCGCTGGTCGCTGTTCGCGCTCTGCGTGCTGGTGACGCTCTTCGTGCTGGCCAGCCAGGGCGTGGTGTTCGTGGGGGCGCTCACGCGGCTGTGGGGCGTGGACCTCGCGTTCACGCTCGAGCACGCGCGGTACGCCTTCGGGCAGGTGGGCGGGCTGGGTAACAGCCTGCGCTTCGCTTCGCTGGCGGCGCTCCTGTGCACGGCCCTGTCGCTGCTGGTGGCGTACCTGGTGCAGCGGGGCGGCGTTCCGGCGCGGCGCGGGCTCGACCTGGCGACCTTGTTGCCGGCGGCGGTGCCGGGCACGCTGCTGGGGGTGGCGTTCGTGCTGGCGTTCAACGGCCCGCCGCTGCGCCTCACGGGCACGGGGCTGATCATCGTGGTGGCGATGGCGATCTCGTACCTGCCGGTGGGGTACCGCATCTGTGCGGCGGCCATCGAGCAGCTCAGGCCGGCGCTCGACGACAGCGCCGCCAACCTGGGGGCCTCGAAGCTGCGCGCGCTCCTCACCGTCACGGCGCCGCTGCTCAGGCCGGCGCTGGCGGCCACCTTCGTGTTCGCCTTCGTGCAGGCGGTGGGGACCTTGAGCACGGTGATCTTCCTGGTGTCGTTCGACACGCCGCTGGCGTCGGTCACGATCCTCAACCTGGCGGAGCAGGGCAGCTGGGGGCGCGCGGCGGCGCTGGCCAGCGCCCTGGTGCTGGTGACGGTCGCGGCGCTCGCGCTCCTCTACCTGGTGGCGGGGCGCTCCGTGCGCCTGTGGGGGTTCTCGCGTGCCGGCGGTTGACCGGCGCGCCCCGCAGGGGGCGCACGTGAGCCTCGTCGGCTTGCGCAAGGCGTTCGGCGCCACCCCGGCGGTGGACGACCTGACGCTGCACGTGCCGCGCGGCAGCTTCACCACCCTGCTGGGCCCGAGCGGGTGCGGCAAGACCACGGCCCTGCGCCTGGTAGGGGGCTTCCTGGAGCCCGACGCGGGCCGGGTGCTGATCGGCGGCGTCGACCAGGTCGGCCGCCCGCCGAACCTGCGCGGCGTGGGGATGGTGTTCCAGGACTACGCGCTCTTCCCGCACCTGAGCGTGCGCGCCAACCTCGAGTACGGCCTGCGCATGCAGCGCGTGGAGCGGGCGCTGCGCGCGGAGCGCGTGGCGCGCGCCGTGGCGCTCCTGGGCCTGGCGGGGCTCGAAGGGCGCTACCCGCACGAGCTGTCGGGCGGCCAGCAGCAGCGCGTGGCGCTCGGGCGGGTGCTGGTGCTCGAGCCCGAGGTGCTGCTGATGGACGAGCCGTTCTCGAGCCTGGACGCCCAGCTGCGCCTGCGGCTGCGCGCCGAGCTGAAGGCGCTGCAGCGCGAGCTGGGGGTGACGACCATCTACGTGACGCACGACCAGGAGGAGGCGCTGTCGCTCTCGGACCAGGTGGTGGTGATGGACCGCGGCCGCGTGCAGCAGGTGGACAGCCCCGAGGGCGTCTACCTGCGTCCCGCCAACCGCTTCGTGGCGGAGTTCGTGGGGCAGGCCAACCTCCTGCCGGTGCAGGTGACGGCCACCGGGTCGGCCGCGCCGGCCGGCGGGTTGACGCTCACCGCGCTAGGGCGCCCGCTCAGCGCGCGCCTGCCCGACGAGCGCCGCCCCGAGCCGGGCGCCCGCGGGCTGGCCATGGTGCGTCCAGAGCACGTGGTTCTCCTGACCGACGACGTTCCGCCGCCTGCGGGCGGCTGGCGAGCCGCCGCGACCGTCAGGGCGCGCAGCTTCCACGGCGGCTTCGAGCGCTACTGGGTCGAGCTGCCCGGCGTGACCGAACCGTGGCTGGTCGACGTGCCGCTGGGACCGTCGCTCGGTGGAACCACGCCGGCTTCCGGGCGACCGGCGCCGGGCGCTTCGGTGAGCATCGCGCTGCCCGCGTTCGCCGCCAGCTGGCTCTGGTGAGGGGCGCGCCGAACCCCCGGGTCGGCACCTGCGGTTGCGCGCCTCCGAGCCGCATGTGAGAGTGCGAGCGTGAGCCGAGCGCCCCGAGGACCCGCGGGCCCCGCCGACGGAGCACCCGAACGCCTCAGCGACAAGGCGTTGGAGCGCCGCGTCAAGCGCTGGTGGGCCGGCGGCCCGTACGAGACGTACGTGCAGGTGACCCCAGGCCTCGAGGGCGTGCTGGTGGAGGAGCTGGCGAGCGGCGGCTTCGGCGACCCCGCGGGCTACGAGGTGGATCGGGGCGGCGTGACGCTGGAGCTCGACCCGGCCGAGGTCATGCGCGCCAACCTGAGCCTGCGCACCGCCAGCCGCGTGCTGCTGCGGCTGGGGACCTTCCCCGCCGCCTCCCCCGAGATGCTCTACGACCGCGCCCGCAAGCTCGATTGGGAGGTGCAGCTGGGCTTCGCCGCGAGCTACGCGCTACGCATCACGGCGCGCGCCTCCAACCTGCAGGCGGGCGACGAGGTCGCCAACACCGTCGCCAGCGCCGTGTCGCGCCACATGCGCGAGCTCGGCCTCTACCCCAAGCCGGCCGCGGGCGCGCCGCTCGAGTTCCACGTGCGCCTGCAGAACGACCACGCCACCGTGAGCCTCGACACCTCGGGCGAGCTCCTGCACCGCCGTGGCTTCCGGCGCCATGTGCACGCCGCGCCCGTGCGCGAGACGCTGGCGGCGGCCATGGTGCTCTCGGGCCTGGCGGGCGAGCCGGAGCTGCCCGACGTGATCCTCGACCCGTTCTGCGGCAGCGGCACGCTGCTGATGGAGGCCACGGACGTGCTCCTCGGTCTGCAGCCGGGTCGCGAGCGCGGTTTCGCCTTCGAGCAGGCCGCCTGGTTCCGTGCGGGCCGGTGGCGCGAGGCGC
>JAAYYF010000143.1 GCA_012515535.1 Deinococcales bacterium | reverse complement strand
TGCGCCTGGCGCCCGCCGAGCGCGCCTGCCTGGGCGCCGCCGGCCGCGCCCGCGTCGAGCGAGCGTTCGACCTGCCCGTCGCCGCCGAGCGCTTCTGGCAGGCGCACGACCAGGCGCTGGCCGGCAGGAGGGCGGGGCGGTGAGCGCGCGCGCCGACGTGGCCGTGTTCATGCCGTCGCTGCGCGGCGGCGGAGCCGAGCGCGTGATGCTCGACCTGGCCCAGGGCATGGCCGGGCGCGGCTACGCCGTCGACGTGGTGGTCGTGAACCGCGAGGGGGCCGTCCAGGAGGTGGGGCAGGGCGTGCGGCTCGTCGACCTCGAGCGCTCGCGCGCCGCCACCGCGCTGCCGGCGCTGGTGCGCTACCTGCGCCGGCGCCGGCCGCCGGTGATGCTGAGCACCCTCGAGCACACCAACGTGCTGGCCGTCGTGGCGGCGCGGCTGGTGGGCGGCACGCGCGTGGTGGTGCGCGAGGCGAACACGCCCGACGTGGACCTCTCCGCCGCGGGCCTGAAGGGGCGCGCCGTGCGCCTCGCCATGCGCGTCGCCTACCAGGCGGCCACGGCGGTGGTGGCGGTGTCGCAGGGCGTGGGCCGCAGCCTGCAGGCCACGCTGGGGCTCGCCCCCGAGCGCGTGACCGTCATCGCCAACCCCGTGATCACCGAGCGCGTGGCGGAGGGCGCGGCGGGCGTCCCCGACCACCCCTGGTTCCACGACGGCGGCGACCCCGTGGTCGTGGGCGTGGGGCGCCTGGTGGAGCAGAAGGGGTTCGACACCCTGGTGCGGGCGGTGGCGCTGGCCAACGAGCGCGCCCCCTGTCGCCTGCTGGTCCTGGGCGAGGGCCCGCTGCGGGCGGAGCTGACCGAGCTCGCGGCGTCGCTGGGCGTCGCCGAGCGCCTGGCGCTGCCCGGCTTCGCCGCCAACCCGTTCCCCTACATGCGCGAGTGCGAGCTGTTCGTGCTCTCCTCGCGCTGGGAGGGCCTGCCCAACGTGCTCATCCAGGCGATGGCGGTGGGCGCGAAGGTGGTGGCCACCGACTGCCCCAGCGGCCCCGACGAGATCCTGGACGGGGGCCGCCACGGCCGCCTGGTGCCGGTCGACGACGTGGCCGCGCTCGCGGACGCCATCGTCGAGGGGCTGAGCGCCCCGCGCCGGCCGCTGCCGCCCGAGTGGCGCGCGCGTTACGAGGCGGGCGCCGTGCTGGACCGCTACCTCGCGGTGCTGGGGCTGCCCCCGTGCCCGCAGGAGGAGAGATGATCGCGACCGTCACCCGCCCCACCGAGCCGGAGGTGCGCCCGCTGCGCATCATGCTCGTCACGACCTCGCTGATGGTGGGCGGCGCCGAGACGCAGGTCTACCTGCTGGCGCGGGGGTTCGCGGCGCTGGGCCACGCCGTGCACGTCGTGACCATGACGCCCCCCACCGCCTACGAGCCGGAGCTGGCCGCGGCGGGCGTGCCGCTGACCTCGCTCGGCTACGCCCGGGGCGCCCCGGACCCGCGCGGGGTGCTGCGCCTGGCGCGGGCCGTGCGCGCCTGGCGCCCCGACGTGGTGCACAGCCACATGGTCCACGCCAACCTGCTGGCGCGCCTGGCGCGCCCGTTCGCGCGCGTGCCGGTGCTGGTGTCCACGGCCCACAACCTCACCGAGGGGGCGCGCTGGCGCGAGGTGGCCTACCGCCTCACGGACCCGCTGGCCACCCTCTCCACCAACGTCTGCCACGCGGGCGTCGAGCGGTACCGGCGCGTGGGCGCCGCGCCGGCGGGCCGCATGGTGGCCATGCCCAACGGCATCGAGGTCTCCGCCTTCGCGCGCACCGAGGAGCGCCGCCGGCGCGCGCGCGAGGCGCTGGGGCTGGGCGCCGAGCACGCCTGGCTGGCGGTGGGGCGGCTCGAGCCGCAGAAGGACCTGCCCAACATGCTGCGCGCCTTCGCGGCGCTGCCGGAGCGCGAGCGCACGCTCCTCCTGGTCGGCGAGGGGCCGCTGCAGGGCGCGCTGGTGGCGCAGGCGCGCGAGCTGGGGCTCGGCGAGCGCGTGCGCTTCCTAGGCCGCCGCCTCGACGTGCCCGACCTGATGGCGGCCGCCGACGGCTACCTGATGTCGTCGGCGTGGGAGGGGCTGCCGCTCGTGCTGATCGAGGCCGCCGCCGCCTCGCTGCCGATCGTGGCCACCGACGTGGGCGGCAACGCCGAGATCGTCGAGGACGGGCGCAACGGCTTCCTGGCGCCGGCCGGCGACCCGGCCGCGCTGGCGGCGGCGATGGTGCGCCTGGAGGCGCTGCCGGCCGCCGAGCGGCGGGCCATGGGGGCAGCCGGGCTGCGCAAGGTCGAGGCCGAGTACGAGATCGGCGCCGTGACGCGCCGCTGGCTGGAGCTCTACCGCCGCCTGGGGGCCGATGTCGCGACAGCTTGAAGCGCCCGCCGCCCCCCCGGCCGAGAGCGGCGCGAGCGTCGGACGCGGCCTGGGGCGCTCCCTGGCCTACTTCGCCACCATGGTCGTGGGCCAGGGGATGGCGTTCCTGCTGCTCCCGTTCGTCACCCGCGCGCTCACGCCCGAGGCCTACGGCGAGTACACCATCGCGCTCACCGTCTCCTCGCTGGTGTCGATGCTCGCCTCGTCGTGGCTGCGCAACGTGGCGCTGCGCCTCTACTTCGACGCCGAGGCCCAGGGCGCCACCCGCGGCTTCTTCGTGGGCACCGCCGCGCTGCAGGCGCTGCTCTTCGCGGCGCTGTACGGCCTCACGCTCCTGGCGCTGCCCGCGCTGCCCGTGGGCCAGGCGTCGCTCGGCGTCTACGTCAGCGCCGGCCTGGCGGTGCTGCTGGGCGACCTGGCGGTCCACGCCACCACCATGCTGCGCGCCGAGCAGCGCGTGGGCTGGTTCTCGGTAGCTGAGGTGGGCGGCGGCCTCGTGCGCTTCGCGGCCACGCTGGGCGGCCTGGCGCTGGGGATGCGCTCCGCGAAGCTGCTCTTCGACGCCAGCTCGGTGGGGTACGGCGTGGCGGCGGTGGTGGCGCTGGTCGCGCTGTGGCCGCGCCTCAAGGGGCCGCTGCGGGTCGACGTCGGCGCCATGCGCGAGGTGCTGCGCCACGGGCCGGCGGCGTTGCCGTTCTCGGTGTCGGACTGGGTGGAGCGGCTGGCCGACCGCCTGGTGATCGAGCGCTTCCTGGGCACGGCGGCGGTGGGCGTCTACAGCGTGGGCTACACGATCGGGGAGCGCACCATCGGCGTGATCGTGCGGGCGGTGTTCATGATGGCGTGGCCCAGCATCCTCGCCGCCTGGCGCGACGAGGGCACGGCCGGCGCCGCGCGCGCCATCCGCCAGGCCCAGCACCTGTACGTGTGGTTCGCGACCGGGCCGACCGTGTTCATGGTCGCGCACGGCGCCGAGCTGCTGCGGCTGCTGGCGGGCCCGGACTTCCGCGCCGGCGACGTGCTGGTGCCCATCGTGTCGGTGTCGATGTGGCTCGGCGGCTACGCCTCCTACCTCAACCGCGACATGGAGCTCTCCAAGCGCTTCGGCGCGCTCTCCACCGTGCGGGCGCTGGGGGCGGCGGCGAACCTCGCGCTCAACCTCGTGCTGGTGCCGCGCTTCGGGATGCTCGGCGCTGCCTGGGCGACGCTCATCAACCGCGTCCTCAACGCCGGCGTGTTCTTCGCGCTGCGCGACCGGCAGCTGGTGTCGGTGCCGCTGCGCCCCATCGCCGCCGCCGCCCTCTGCTCCGGCGCCGCCTGGCTGGCGTCGTACCTGCTGCCGGCGGCGCCGCTGTGGCGCATGGGCCTGTTCGTGCTGCTCTACGCGCCGGTGGCGATCTTCGCCATGCGCCGCACGCGCCTCTAGTACCCCAGCAGCCGGCCCAGGTCGATGCCCAGGTAGGAGCCGAGCGTCTCGCCGACCGGCAGGGCGCCCAGGTCCGCGCTCCCGGAGCCCGACTCGGTGGAGGCGCGCCCGATGGCGCCGCTGCCCGAGGCCAGCGCCAGGAAGTCGGGCGAGCTGCGGTCGGTCGAGGCGAAGCCGGGGTCGTCGATGCCGAGGTTCCAGGAGTTGGCGCTCTGGCGGTTGCCGCCATCGTCCTGCCAGTCGCGGCGCTCGTTGCCGTACGACAGGTTGTTGCGCAGCGTGGCGTTGGCGGCGATGAAGCCGTAGTAGCCGTTGTCGTAGGCCGTGTTGTGCTCGAAGGTGATGCCGCGCCCCGAGTTGTAGTTGAACCCCTGCGTGCGGTTGCCGAACGCGACGTTGAAGCGCAGCACGGCGTTGCCGTTGGTGTGGCCGCCGGCCTTGAAGCCGTTGCCGTCGCCGCCCTGGAAGCCGTTGTCGAACGCCACGCAGTACTCGATGGTGGTGTTGGTCGACTGCCAGGCGTCGATGCCGTCGTCGGAGTTGCGGAAAGCGGCGCAGCGCTCGATGCGGTTGTCGCGGCCCGAGGAGATGCCGATGCCGTCGGCGTTGCCCTGGCGGCCGTCGGAGTTGTCGTG
Source organism: Deinococcales bacterium (assembly GCA_012515535.1). Lineage (GTDB taxonomy): Bacteria > Deinococcota > Deinococci > Deinococcales > Trueperaceae > JAAYYF01. The sequence goes on along the minus strand of JAAYYF010000143.1, from coordinate 3,270 downwards.
GACGATGAAGTAGCGGAAGGTGTTGCGGTCGCCGCGCACGTTCTGGATGCCGCTCAGGCCGTTGTGGTGGCTGCGCACGTTGCTGACCACGATGTCGTGGGAGTCGACCAGGTGGATGCCCTGCGCGCGCGAGTTGCGCACCTCGAAGTTGCGGAACACGTAGAAGCGCGCGCCCTCGAAGCGCACGTGCTGGGGCGCGTCGAGGCCGGTGCCGTCCAGCACGGCGCACTCGCCGGGGTACGACTCGAAGACGATGGGGCTACCGGCGCTGCCCTGGGCGCGGAACGACACGTCGGCGGAGTAGACGCCGCCCCGCACCCACACGACGTCGCCGGCGCGGGCCAGGTCGGCGGCGCGCTGCAGCGTCCGCAGCGGGCGGCCCTCGGAGCGGCCGTCGTTGGAGTCGCTGCCGTCCGTGGCGACGAACAGGGTGGGCTCGTAGCGCGGCGACAGCGGGTCGGGGCCGCACACCCAGGCGCTGGCGACGGGCGGCGCGCTCGGCTCCGTCGGCTCGTCCTCCGCGGGCGGCTCGACCTCGGCCGGCTCCGGCGGGTCGCCCAGGTCGCCGCGCACCACCTCCAGGTCGCTGAAGCCCGCGGTGGCGACGCGGCCGGGCGCCCGCGACGTGACCGCCAGCCCGATGTACGCTTCGCCCTCGAGGTCGAGGGTGAAGCGCCCGAGCTCGAGCCAGTCGAAGCCGTCGCGCGAGTACTCGCCCACGACCACGTCGTCCCAGCGCGACAGCCGCAGCCAGGCGCCCGGCTTCAGCTGGTCGCTTGCGACGCCCGCGGTCGTCTCGGCGCCGGCCGCCGTGCGCGCCTGGATCGCGCCGCCGCCCGCGCCGCTCACGTGGAGCAGCGCGTTGGGGGCGTCGGGCTCCAGGCTCCGGCGCAGCATGATGCCGGCCTTGCTGTCGTCGTTGACGGGCGAGAACTCCCACAGCCTGGCGCTCACCGAGCCCTCGCTGGGCAGGGTGGTGAAGACGTAGAAGAACTCGTCGCGGGTGCCGCCTATGTCGTTGCCGGCCCCCCGCACGCGGACGAGGCCGCTGTCGCCGGTCGGCTCCGCCGACGCGTTGGGGGTGTAGCCGATGGCGACGGCCGACCACTCGACGGGGTCGCCGCTGCTGGGCACCTGGGGCGCGGGTTGGGGCGAGAGGGAACCGCATGCGACGAGGACGCAGAGGATGGAGAGGAGCATGACCAGGTCACCCGTTCGCCGGCCGCCGCGGATCACCGGTCGCCACCCACGTGGCGCGCGACCGTGCCGCGGTCATGCACTGGAAGAAGCTCATGCGAACGCATCCGACCTCCGGCTGCCACCAATCTGATGTTGGTTGGACCGACCGGAAGGTAACTACGCCAGATGTGAATTCAGTTAAATCGGGGAGCAGTGTGACATTTATCACGTCGAAAGAAGCCTCGTCCTGCGCCTGCGTAGCTGCGTCCTGCAGGTGAGAGCCCCGCGAGGAGCGGGTGAGAGTAGTGGTACGACGCGCGGAGGCTACCTGGCCTCCGCGCGTCGGGCTGGATGACGGTCGTGTACGAGCGCCGCCTCGCCTCGCTACCTGAGGGGCGGCTCCATGCGGTAGTCGAGCGGTTGGAGGCTCGCGCCGGGGGCCGGCGGGTCGACCGAGCTGGAGTTGTAGTCCTGAGGCTGGTTGCCGGGTCCGTAGACCTCGGCCGGCAAGGTGTCGAGGGTCGGGGACTCGCCGGTGAAGAAGCGTTCCATGATCCCGCCGCCGAAACCGGGCTGGCCGCCCAGGCCCGCGGTGTTGCCCTCGATGATCAGCCCGGACAGGGTGGTGGTGGCGCCGGCAGCGTGCCAGAGCCCACCGCCCTGCTGGGCCGACTCGTTGTCGCTGATCGAGCCGCCGGTGAAGTCGAGCACAGCGCCGTTCATGATGCCGCCGCCGTAGCTCCAACGGGGGATGGCGTAGCGGGTGAAGTCGGCGCTGTTCCCCGTCACGTCGGTGCCCACGGCCGTGAGCGTCCCGTCGTTGTAGATCCCGCCGCCCGAGTGGTAGGCGTGGTTGCCGCTCACCACGCTGTTGGTGATGGTCAGGACGCCGCCGGGGCGGTTGATGATGCCGCCGCCGATGCCCATCGGGTCGTCGCCGTAGTCGAGGAACGCCTCGGGGTTGGTCGCGAGCGCCCCGCGGATGTCCCACACCTTGCCGACCTCGTCGTCCGCCGTGTAGGCGCCGTTGTCGATGATCTGGCTGTCGGTGATGGTGAGGCTGCCCTCGTTGCGGACGCCGCCGCCGTCGGAGAAGGCGCGGTTGCCGGTGATCACGAGGTTGTTGACGGTCAGGGTGCCGCGGTTCATGATTCCGGCGCCCGAGACGATGAAGTCGCCGCCCGTGAGGGTGAGGTTCTCCAGCGTGGCCGTGACCCCAGGCGCCACGTAGACCATCCGGGAGCGCCAGGTGAGAGGGTCGCTGGTGTCGCCAGCGGGCTGGTTGCTGCCGCCCTGCAGGACCACGCCCCCGGCCGGGCCGGAGATGGTGACGTCCTGGGCGACGATCAGGTGCGCATCGGCGTTGGGGCCGCCGAGCGGGCGGTGGAAGCCCACGCCCGTGAGCTCGATGGTCGTGATGTCGGAGGCGAAGCCGATGACGGTGCCGGGAGCGGCGTTGTCGAGCACCTGGCGCAGCGTGCCGGGGATGGCGGGCTCCGGTTCGAAGACGCCGGCGTCGTAGGGGTCGTAGTCCTGGTCGCTGACCACCACGTTGTTGGGGCGGCCCAGCTGCGCGGACTGCGTTCCGGCGGCGTTTGTGAGCACGACGCGGTAGCCCGGCGTAGCGCTGGAGGGGATGTCGACGGTCGTGTCGCCGCCGTTGCCGGCGCCGCTGGCGAGCGACACCTGCGTAGCGCCGGAGCCGACGGCGAACAGCTCCCAGTTCGTCGCGCCGTCGCCCGTCCAGGTCAAGCGGACCTGGCTGCCGGGCACCACCTCGGCGGCGAAGCTCGAGAGGGTCGGAGCGTCCACCGGACCGGTGACCGTCACCGTGGTGGTGGCCTGCACCAGGGAGCTGGTGCCGTAGTGGACGGTCAGCGTGTACTCCTCGGTCATCTCGGGGATAACGTCGAGCGTGCCGCTGGCCGGGACGTCGTCCGCTACCACGTCGTCGAGGGCGTCGGTGATGACGGCGCGCGTGAAGCTCCCCACGATGTTCCACGTGAGGGTGCTCGTCTCGCCGGCCGTCACGCTGGTGGGGTCGGCGGTGAAGGTGAGGTCTGGCGCGACGGGGTCGCCAGGGTCGCCGGG
>JAAYYF010000142.1 GCA_012515535.1 Deinococcales bacterium | reverse complement strand
GCTCGAGCTCCTCGCGGGTGAACACGCGCCCCACCGGGTTGTGCGGGTTGCACAGCATCAGCATGCGCGTGCGCGGCGTGACCGCCGCCTCGAGGGCGGCGAAGTCGATGGCGTAGCCGCTGCCGTCGTCGACCAGCTCCACCTCCACCGCCACGCGCCCCGCCAGCTCCACCGACTTCTTGAAGGGCGGGTAGAGGGGCGTGAGCAGCAGCACCTCGTCGCCGGGCTCCGAGAAGGCGCGCACCGACAGCGCCAGGCCGGTGGCGGTGGAGCTCATCGGCATCACGTGGTCGGGCTCGGTGGCGAGGCCGTGCTTCTCGGCCAGGCGCCGCGCCACCGCCTCGCGCAGCCCCGGCAGGCCGGTGGGGGCGGGGTAGCCCAGGTCGCCGCCGCGCGCGTGCTCCACGATGGCCTGCTCGATGGCGCCCGCGAGCGGGAAGTCCATCTCGGCGACCCAGAGCGGCAGGACGCCCTCGGGGAAGAGCGTCCATTTGATGCCCGGGCGCCGGCTCAGGGCCTCCAGGGCGATGGAGTCGAAGCGGTGTGTGGTGCTCAGCGTCATGCTCGGAGTCTACCAGCCGTCCCCCTTGGCGCCGCAGGCCGTGGTGGGCGGCGGGCGGCTAGACTCGCGGCATGGACATCCGCCTCGAGCCGCCCGCCTGGGCCACCGAGCTCCTCTCCGACCTCACCGACATGGACCGGGGCGCGCAGCCCCTGGAGGCTGGCGCCGGCCCCATCGAGTACGCGCTGCCGGCCGACGCCTACTTCGAGTACGCCTACCGCGACGCCGAGGGGCGCGTGCGCGCCGACCCCGACAACCCCGAGCGCGGCGTCAGCCCCTGGTTCCCCGAGGTGAGCGCGCTCTACGGCCCCGCCTACCGCCCCGACCCGCTCGCGGCGCCCGACGAGGCGCTGGAGCGCGGCACCACCGACCGCCTGCGCTTCGAGAGCCAGGCGCTCGGCGAGCTACGCCGCGCCACCGTCTACACCCCGCAGGGCCACGAGGGCGCCGCGCTGCCGCTGGTGGTGGTGCAGGACGGCGTGGCGTTCTACCGCCTGGGGCGCGTGCACCTGGTGGCGGAGGCGCTGCTCGCCGAGGGGGCGATCCGCCCGGCGCGCTTCGTGTTCGTGGAGCCGCGCGACCGCCAGGCCGAGTACGGCTTCGCGCCCGCCTACCGGCGCTTCCTGCTCGAGGAGCTCCTGCCGCTGATGGACCGCGACTACCCGGCCACCGGCGAGCGCGTGTGGCTGGGCGCCAGCCTCGGTGGGCTGGTGTCGGCCACCCTGGCCCTCGAGCACCCCGAGGTGGCCGACGCCGTGGTGAGCTTCTCCGGCGCCTTCCTCGGCGCGCCCCACGAGCGCGAGTACTACCGCACCGAGCGCTCCTGGCTGCTCGAGCGCCTGCGCGCCGGCGCCACCCCGCCGCGGCGCTGGTACCTCGAGGTGGGCACGCTCGAGTGGCTGCTCGACGTGAACCGCCAGGTGCGCGCCGAGCTCGAGCGCCTCGGCGCCCAGCACGCCTACGCCGAGCGCAACGCCGGCCACAACTGGACCAACTGGAAGAACGGCATGAGCGCCGCGCTGCGCTACGTCCTGGGCGCCTGAGGCACCGCGGCGCTGGTTAGCATGGACACGACGGGCGCCGACGGCCGGCGCCGCGCGGGCGACCACCCGGCGGCTACGGCGGCACGGGCGCCCCTGGAGGGTTCCCGGACATGAACGACACCAACCCCACCGACTACCGCGTCGAGAAGGACACGCTCGGCGAGGTGCGCGTGCCTGCCAGCGCCTACTGGGGCGCGCAGACGCAGCGCTCCATCCAGAACTTCCGCATCGGCGGCCAGCGCATGCCCATCGAGGTGGTGCGCGCCTTCGCCGTGCTGAAGAAGGCGGCCGCCCTCACCAACGCCGAGCTCACCGACTTCCCGCGCGACAAGGCCGAGCTGATCGGGCGCGTGTGCGACGAGATCCTGGCGGGCGAGCTCGACGACCAGTTCCCGCTGGTGGTGTGGCAGACCGGCTCGGGCACGCAGTCGAACATGAACGTCAACGAGGTGATCTCGAACCGCGCCGCCGAGCTCACCGGCAACGCGCGCGGCAGCAAGACGCCCCTCAACCCCAACGATGACGTCAACAAGAGCCAGTCGAGCAACGACACCTTCCCGACCGCCATGCACATCGCCGCCTACACGGCGCTGGTGCAGCGCACGCTGCCCGAGCTGCGCGCCCTGGCCGAGGCGCTCGGGGCGAAGGCCGAGGCGTTCGCCGGGCTCGTGAAGATCGGTCGCACCCACCTGATGGACGCCACGCCCCTCACGCTGGGCCAGGAGTTCGGCGGCTACGCCACCCAGGTGCGCAAGAGCATCGCGGCCATCGAGGCCACGCTGCCGCACCTGGCCGAGCTGGCGCTCGGCGGCACGGCGGTTGGCACCGGCCTCAACGCCCCCAAGGGCTTCGCGGGCCGCGTGGCCGAGAAGATCGCCGAGCTCACGGGGCTGCCGTTCCGCACCGCCGACGACAAGTTCGAGGCGCTGTCGGCGCACGACGCCATCGTGGAGGCCTCCGGCGCGCTCAAGCGCACGGCCGTGGCGCTCTTCGCGGTGGCCAACAACATCCGCCTGCTCGGCTCGGGGCCGCGTTGCGGCATCGGCGAGATCCGCCTGCCCGAGAACGAGCCCGGCTCGAGCATCATGCCCGGCAAGGTCAACCCCACCCAGGCCGAGGCGCTCACCATGGTGTGCGCGCAAGTCATCGGCAACGACGCCGCCATCGCGGTCTCGGGCACCCACGGCCACCTGCAGCTGAACGTCTTCAAGCCGGTGATGATCTACAACTTCCTGCAGGCCGCCAACCTGCTCGCCGACGCCTGCGCCAGCTTCCGCGTGAACTGCGTCGACGGCATCGAGGCCGACGAGGGCCGCATGCGCATGCACCTCGACAACTCGCTCATGCTGGTCACGGCGCTCAACACGCGCATCGGCTACTACAGGTCGGCCGAGATCGCCCAGAAGGCGCACCGCGAGGGGACGACGCTGAAGGAGGCGGCGGTGGCGTTGGGGTACCTGACGGCGGAGGAGTTCGACGAAGCGGTGGTGCCTGAGGAGATGGTCGGGGCTTAGCGTTCTGGTCCGGGTCGCTGGCGGTCGTTCCGTGGCGGGTGGGTGGGGTGGACCCTCGGCCGCCCTGCAAGCCCTTCGGGCTTGACGGTTGGCCGAGGGTCCACCTCACCCACCCAGCGCCAGGGGCGGCTCAGCGAGGCGGGGACGGCGATAGAGCTCAGGACCGTCTCCTCGGGTTGGGGGAGGTGGGCACCGTTCCGCCGGCTCGGTCGCGGCTGTCTGGCCTCGCCTGGGGTCCGGTCAGGGGCTCCCTGCGGCGCGCTCCTCCCATCCCCGGACCGAGGCCCGCGACGTGTGCCCTACCGCCGGTTGTCGATCACCTCGGCGTCGTCGGGTAGCTCGCGCACCTGCTCCGGGTCCAGGCCCACGTTCGTCTCCAGCTGCTCGGCGTTCAGCTCGGCCAGCACGTGGCCGTCGGCCTGCATGAACACCAGCTTGCGCGGCAGCCAGTCGGCGCTCGGCACCTCCGCCTCGACGTCGAGGATGGTGGCGTCGGGGTCGACGTTGGTGAAGCGCAGGCGGTAGGTCTCGCCGTGGGGGCCGTCGAACACCTCGGCGATCGAGGCCTCGTAGCCCTCGAAGATGCGGCCCAGGTCGAAGTCGATGTTGGCGCTGGCGCCGTCCTCGCTCATGGGCAGCAGGCCGCCCAGGGCGTCGGGGTCGTCGGCGTCGAAGATCATCACCTGGTTGGTCAGGAACGTGTAGTTGTAGACGGCGTTGCCGTCGAGGACGATGACGTTGTCGGCGAGCGCGTCGGGCTGGACGATGTAGGCGCTGGCGAGGCTCTGGGGCGGCACCACCTGGATGTCGATCTCGAGCGTGACGGTGGTGCCGTCGGGGTTCACCAGCCGGCCCGTGAGGAGGAAGGCCGCGTCCTCGAGCGCGCGCGCTGCCTCCGTGATCCGCTCCAGCACGGCGTCGACGTCGCCCGCCGGCGCCTGGGCGCGGCCCAGGGGCAGGAGCGCCAGCGCCAGCAGCAGCGCCAGCGCCAGGCGCGCGGCGGCGGGGCGGGGTCGGGCGGTGAGGGCCGCTGCCGGCGCTGGGCGAGCGGCGGCGCGGTCGGGGGTGGGGTAGAGGTCCTGGTTCATCAGCCTCGATGCTACTCCGCGGAACGTGTGCCTCCGGGCACGTTCGATGAAGGTCGCTTTAAGAGCTGCATCATGCCCGGGAGGGTACCGATGCTACGCTTCGTCGCAGAAAGGAGGCAGACCGTGAAACGACTTCTCGGAACGTTAGCGTTACTGCTCCTGCTTCCGTTGGGCTTCGCCCAAGGCATCGTGGTCTCGCCCCAGGCGATCGTCGTCAACCCCGCTCCCAGCTTCGGCGTCGAGGTGTGGCTCGACCGTGACCGCTCCGGTGACGGCTCGCCGGTCTACCAGATCGGCGAGGAGGTCCGCATCGGCGTGCGCGTCGACGAGGCCAGCTACGTCTACCTGTTCGACGTGCGGCCCAACGGCGAGATCACCCAGATCTTCCCGAACCGCTACGACAGCAACAACTACCTGAACGCCGGCGAGTCGCGCACCTTCCCGCCGTCGGGCGCCCGCTACGTGTTCAACATCGCGCCCCCGCGCGGCCTCTCCAAGGTGATCGCGGTGGCCAGCAAGACGCAGCTCGACACGAACCAGCTGGCGCGCTTCCAGCGCGAGAACGACATCTTCGCCCAGAGCACCATCGGCGAGGAGGGGTTCATCCAGAACTTCGCCATCATCGTGCGCCCCATCCCGCAGCAGAGCTGGGTGACCGACACGGCGCTCTACTACGTCGGCGACCGGCCCCAGCAGGCGGCGTTCGGCACGCTGCGCTTCAGCTCCAACCCCTCCGGGGCGAGCGTCTACGTCGACGGCGCCTTCGTGGGCTACACCCCCATGAGCTTCGGCACGCGGCCCGGCAACCACGACGTGCGCATCGAGCTCGAGGGGTACGACCCGTACACCACGCGCGTGAACCTGCGCCCCGGCGACACCAGCAACGTCACCGCCAACCTCAACCCGGTGCGCCGCGCGGGCACGGTGTCGTTCACCAGCTCCCCCTCGGGCGCCGACGTGTACGTGGACGGGCGTTACGTGGGCACCACGCCCACGGGCGCGATCCGCTTCGACCAGGGCCGCTACGACGCGCGCTTCGACCTGCCCGGCTACGACTCGGCCACCGTGCGCTTCGACGTGCGCACCGGCGAGAACCGCAACGTGAGCGCCGAGCTGCGCGCGGCGCGCGCCACCGTGGTGGTGCAGGGGAACATCGGGGGCGCCCTGGTGTTCCTCGACGGGCGTCAGGTGGGCTCGCTGCCCAGCGGCAGCGGTCGCCTCACCCTGAACGACGTGGCGCCCGGCTCGCACGAGCTGGTGGTGATCGCGCCCGGCTTCTCCACCTACGTCACCACCTTCGACGCCAGCCCCGGCCGCACCACCGAGCTGAGCGTGCGGCAGTCGCGCTACTAGGCCAAGAGCGGACCTCCGGTCTGCCGTTCGGCGCCCGCGGCGGTTCCCACCGTCGCGGGCGTTGCCGTGGGGCCGCGTCGTGCGGCTGCGCGCCCACGGTAGAATCGCGCCATGAGCGAAGGCGTGGTGGCGGTGGTGCTCGCTGGCGGCGACCCCGGGGACCGGCTGGCGAGCGAGGCGGGCGTGGCCGCCAAGGCGCTGCTGCCGCTCGGCGACCGGCCCCTGGGCGCCTACGTGCTGCAGGCGCTGCGCGACAGCGGGGTGGTCGGCGAGATCGTCTACGTGGGCCCCACCGACGTGCGCCTGGCCGGCCTCTACGACGTGGAGCTGCCCGGCGGCGCGCGCCTCGTCGACTCGCTGGCGCTCGGGCTCGGCGCCGCGCTGGCCACGCCCGGTCCCGAGGACGTGCTGCTGCTGGGGGCCGACATCCCGTGGGTCACCGGCGAGGCGGTGGCGCGCTTCGTCACGGCCGCGCAGGCGGCCACCACCGACCGCGGCCCGGCCGCGCTCGTGTACCCGGTCGTCACCGAGGCCGACGCCCGCGCGCAGTTCCCCCACCAGCGCCGCACCTACGCGCGGTTGCGCGACGGCCGCTACACCGGCGGCAACCTGGTGCTGCTGCGCCGCTCGCTGGTGCCCGCGCTGCTGCCGCAGATCGACCGCGTCTTCCGGGCGCGCAAGAACCCCTTCGCCCTCGCTGGCATCGTCGGGCTCGACGTGCTGGCGGCCCTCGCCCTCGGCTACGCCGATATCCCGCGCCTCGAGCGGCGCGTGGGCGAGCTGCTCGGCGCGCCCGTGCGCGCGCTGGTGACCCACGACGCCGCGCTGGCGGCCGACGTCGACTCGCCGGCCCACCTGCCCGGCACCCTCGCATCCGACCTGCCCAGCCGCCCCGGAGCCGGCGGCTGAGGCCATCTAGGAGTACCCAGAGTGAGACGCCCCTCCCAGCTCCGCGTGGCCGCCCTCCTGGGCGCCTGCGCCGCCGTCGCCTTCGCCCTCCTGGTCGCGCTGCTCGTCTACTGGCTGCTGGGTGGCTCCGGCCGCCTAGGGTTCGGCAGCTTCAACGCCGCCGGCGTCCTCGAGGGCCTGGCCTTCGTGCTCGCCTACTCGTTCGCGCTGGTGTACGTGCGCAGCGCCCTGCGGCTGCCTTCTCCCACGCTCCTGAGCTTCGGGCTGGTCGTGCCGCCGTCTGCGGGGCGCGCGGCCGCCAAGGTGCCCATCGTCGACGCCTCGCAGGTGGCGCAGACCATGCTCGAGAACCGCATCGTGATCGTCGAGCAGGGCGGCGTGCCCGTCGGCGTCACCGGCCTGCACCACGACCGCATCACCTCCTGGGAGGAGCTCGTCAAGGTGGAGGCCGAGGCCGCCGTCACCGACCTGCGCCGCGTGCTGGCGCACGAGCAGCTGGTGGTGGTGACGGAGGGCGACGAGGTGCGCGGCATCGTCACGCAGGAGATGTACCTGGCCGGGCTGTGGGGCAGCGTGCGCTGAGCGGCTGAGGCGCGGCCGGCTCGTCAGCTTGCGACCGCGGCGCGGCTCGCCGCTCGACCCGCGGTCAGGCGAGGGGCAGGTACGGCTCGGCGTCCACCGCCAGCGCCCCGTCGGGCGCCCCGCGCTCGAGCAGCAGCCGGCCCGCCAGCGCGATCATGGCGCCGTTGTCGGTGGCCAGCGCGGGCGGCGGGAAGCGCGTCTCCACGCCCAGGTCCGCCACCGCCTCGCGCAGGCGCCGGTTGGCCGCCACGCCGCCGGCGATCACGAGGCGCTCGAGGCCGGTGCGCTCCACCGCCCGCCGCGTTACCTCGAGCAGCGAGCCCACCACGATGCGCTCGAAGGTGGCGGCCACGTCGGCGCGCGCCACGTCGGGGCGGCGCTCGAGCAGCAGCGCCACCGCCGTCTTGAGGCCGGAGAACGAGAAGTCCAGCTCCTTCGAGCCCGCCATCGGCCACGGCAGGTCGACGCCGTGGTCGTCGCCCTGGCGCGCTAGCTCGGAGAGCGCCGGCCCGCCCGGGTAGCCGAGCCCCAGCAGGCGCGCCACCTTGTCGAACGCCTCGCCGGCGGCGTCGTCGCGCGTGCGGCCCAGCTGGTGCACGTCGTCCCAGGCACGCACCTCGAACAGCGCCGTGTGCCCGCCGGAGGCGATCAGCGCCAGGAACGGCGGCTCCACGCCGCTGGCAGCCGCCAGGTGACCGTGCAGGTGGTGCACCGGCAGGAACGGCACCCCCAGGCCCCAGGCGAGCGCCTTGCCGTAGCTGAGGCCCACCAGCAACGCTCCCACCAACCCCGGGCCGCGCGTGGCGGCCACCGCGCCCAGGTCGCCGAGCTCCAGGCCGGCCTCCTTCAGCGCCCGCTCGACCGCCTCGTCGATCACCTCGAGGTGCTCGCGGCTCGCCAGCTCGGGCATCACCCCGCCGTAGCGGGCGTGCAGGGCGGTCTGCGGCACCACCACGTTGGCGAGCACGCGCTCGCCGACGGCGATGCCCACGCCGGTGTCGTCGCAGGAGGTGTCGATGCCGAGGATCGGTTGGGGGGCGGGACGCGCTTCCATCGGCCGGATGCTAGCACCGCTCCACGCGGTAGCCGGTCGCGGGCCCCAGGTCGAGCACCTGGCCCGCGGCGCCGGCGAACGCGCGCAGCGCCCCCGCGCACGCCGCCGCGCGCTCCGGTGGCGCCACCGCCCCGACGGTGGGGCCCGCCCCCGAGAGGAACACCGCCCAGGCGCCCGCCTCGCGCGCGCGGTGCTCGACCTCCGCGAAGCCGGGCACCAGCGGGGCGCGGTACGGCTGGTGCAGCACGTCGAGCGCGGCGGCGGCGAGCAGCTCGGGCCGGTCCTGGGCCACCGCCGCCACCCACAGCGCGGCGCGCGAGGCGGTGAGCACCACGTCGCGGCGCGGGTAGGCGGGCGGAAGCACCTCGCGCGCGGCGCTGGTGGCGAGCTCGAAGGCGGGCACCCCGAACAGCAGCCGCCAGCCCGGCGGCAGCGGCAGCGCGGCGGTGAGGTAAGCGCCGTCGGCGCCCGCGGCGGAGACGGTGAAGCCGCCGTAGACGGCCGGCGCCACGTTGTCGGGGTGCCCCTCGAGCTCGGCGGCCAGGCGGAAGACACCGTCGCGGCCGAGACGCTCGCCCGTGAGCGCGTCGGCCAGCGCCGCGCCCGCCACCAGCGCGGCGGAGGAGGAGCCCAGCCCGCGCGCCAGCGGGAGGGGGTTGTCGACCTCGAACGCCACCGGGGGCGGTTCCAGCCCGAGCCGCTGGTGGACGGCGCGGAAGCCGCGGTGCACGAGGTTGTCGGGCGTGTCGGGCAGCGCGCCGGCGCCGCGGTAGACGAAGGCGTCGCGCTCCGCGGGGCTGGCGCGCACCGAGAGGTGCAGGTCGAGGGCCAGGCCCAGGGCGTCGAAGCCGGGCCCCAGGTTGGCGCTGGTGGCGGGCACCTTCGCGTGTAGCACGGCGCAGGCTACCACCCGGGCGCGCCCGGGCGCAGCCCAGCGAGGCGCCAGCGGGCGCTCAGCCGCTCAGCTGCTGGAACGCGGCGGGCAGGCGCTCGGCGACGTCGCTCGCCACCAGGCCGTAGCCGCGCTCGGCCGCGGCCAGCTCGCCCGCCACCCCGTGGGCCCACACCCCCAGGCAGACGCGCTCGAACGCCGCCTCGCCGCCGCCGGGCGCGGCCAGCAGCGCCCCCAGCAGGCCGGCGAGCACGTCGCCGGTGCCGCCGCTGGCCAGGGCGGGCGCCCCGCGGGTGGACACCGCCTGACGCCCGTCGGGGGCGGCGATCACGCTGGTGGGGCCCTTGAGGACCACGATGGCGGCGTAGCGCTCGGCGAGGCGCGCGGCGGCGGCCAGCGGGTCGCGCTCGAGCAGCTCGGCCTCGCCGCCGAGCAGGCGCGCCGCCTCGCCGGCGTGGGGCGTGAGCACCGCGCGCGACAGGTCGCCGGCCGCCGCCAGCGCCGCCGGCGCGAGAGCGGCAGCGTCGAGCACCACCGGCCCCGGCGCCCAGGCGAGCAGGTCCGGCAGCCGCGGCAGCGCCGCCTCGTCGAGGCCCGGGCCCACCACGCAGGCGCAGGCGCGGCGCGGCGTCAGCCCCGGCGGCGGCCAGGCCGCGCTCTCCCAGGCGTGGGGCTCGAGGATCGTCTCGGGCCAGGCGCCCGCCAGGCGCTCGCGCGCCACCAGCGTCACGAGCCCGGCGCCGCCGCGCCAGGCGCCGCGGCAGGCGAGCTCGGCCGCGCCCAGGTAGCGCTGCGAGCCCGCCACCACGCACACCGAGCCCACCTGGTACTTGTGGGCGTCGGGCGCGTGGTCCGGCAGCGCGCGGCGCACCAGCGCGGGGGTGAGGAGCGCCACCTCCGAGGACGCTTCGAGCGCCTCGGGGGGCACACCGATGTCGGCCAGGCGCGCCTCGCCGTAGGCGGCGCGCGCCGGGTAGAAGAGCGCCGCCGGCTTGTGGCCGGCGAGCTCGACCGTGAGGTCGGCGCGCACGTGCGGGCCGATGGGGCGCGCGAGGTCGGCGTCGAGGCCGCTCGGCACGTCGACCGCCACCACCCGCGCGCGGCCGTCGTTCAGGCCCGCGACCAGCTCCGCGAGCCAGCCGTCGAGCGGGCGGTCCAGGCCGATGCCGAAGAGCGCGTCGACCACCACGGGCGCCTGGCCCTTGGCGTGGGCCGCCTCGAGCAGCGCCAGCACCTCGCGGTAGCTGCCGGCGTCGAGCCGCGCGGCGCGCCCGCCCGCGGCGCGGAAGGCGCGGCGCGCCTCGGCGGCGTCGCCCGGCCGCTCGCCGGCGCCGGCCAGCTCGTAGAGGCGCACGTCGATCCCGCGCCGCTCGAGGCGCTCGGCGGCGACGAAGCCGTCGCCGCCGTTGTTGCCGCTGCCGCACAGCACCACCACCGGGCGCGCGTGCGGGAAGCGCTCCAGCAGCGCCTCCGCCACCGCCGCGCCGGCGGCGTCCATCAGGCGCGCGGTGGGCACGCCGGCCGCGGCGGCGCGCGCGTCGGCGTCACGCATCTGCTGGGCGCGGTAGAGCCTCATGGCGTCGCGGTCGGCTCAGGCCGTACCGCGCCTCAGCCGAGCACCTCGTCGATGCGCTCGAGCTGCTCGGGGCTCAGCTCCAGCGTGGCGGCGCGGACGTTCTCCTCCAGCTGCTCGACGCGGGTGGCGCCGGTGATCACGCTCGACACGCCCGGCTGGCGCAGCACCCAGGCCAGCGCGAGCTGCGCGCGCGTGACGCCGAGCTCGTCGGCGATGGGCCGGAGCGCGCGCACCTTGGCAGCGTTCTCCTCGGTGAGCAGCTGCTCGCGGAAGCGCTCGAAGTTGGCGAAGCGGCTGCCTTCGGGCACGCCGTCGTCGTACTTGCCCGTGAGCAGGCCCTGCGCCAGCGGGCTCCACACCACCAGGCCCAGCCCTAGGCGCGTGGTGACGGGCAGGACGCGCTCCTCGACGCGGCTGCGGCGCAGCATCGAGTACTCGGGCTGCTCGGTGATGGGCGCCACCAGGCCGTTGGCCTTCGCGAAGGTGTGGGCCTCGGCGATCTGCGCCGGCGACCACATGCTGGTGCCCCAGTAGTGGGCGCGCCCCGAGCGCACCACGTCGGAGAACGCCTCGACCGTCTCCTCGAGGGGGGTCTCGGGGTCGTAGCGGTGGGCGAAGTAGACGTCGAGGTAGTCGAAGCCGAGCCGGTCGAGGCTGCGGTCGATCGACTCCATGATGTGCTTGCGCGACAGGCCGCGGTCGTTGACGTCGTCGGACATCGGGTGGAAGACCTTGCTGGAGACCACCAGGTGGTGGCGCGGCGCGCCGCTGGCGGCCAGGGCCTCGCCCATCAGCTCCTCGGCCTTGCCCTTGGCGTAGACGTCGGCGATGTCGAAGAAGTTGACGCCCAGCTCCAGGGCGCGCGCGATGATGCGCTGCACGGTGTTGAGCTCCTCGACGGTGTGGCCGTAGGTGGTCCAGCCGCCCAGGGAGACGCTCGAGACCTTGAGGCCGCTGTTGCCGAGCCTGCGGTACGTCATGGTGGTGTTGGCCATGCCTAGAGGCTACCCCTCAGGGGCGCGCGCGTGGCGGACGTGCGAGTACACCCCTCGCGGGCGCGCACGGGGCGGGCTGCTGGGCGCCCGCAAGTATGATCGCGGCATGGAGCCGATCTACGACGCGCCGCCGCCGCGCCTCACCGAGCGGCTGGGGCGGCCCGGCGAGTTCCCGTTCACGCGGGGCGTCTACCCCAGGATGTACTCCGAGGGGCGCCTCTGGACCATGCGCCAGTACGCGGGCTTCGGCTCGGCCGAGGAGTCGAACCGCCGCTACCGCTACCTGCTCGAGCAGGGCGTCACGGGCCTGTCGGTGGCGTTCGACCTGCCCACCCAGCTGGGCCTCGACCCCGACGACCCCATGGCCGAGGGCGAGGTGGGCCGCGTGGGCGTGTCCATCGCCACCATCGACGACATGCGGCGCCTGTTCGACGGCATCCCGCTGCAGGACGTGACCACCTCGATGACCATCAACGCGCCGGCCATGATGCTGCTGGCGCTCTACGTGCTGGTGGGGGAGGAGCAGGGGGTGGCGCCCGAGCGGCTCGGCGGCACCGTGCAGAACGACATCCTCAAGGAGTACGTGGCGCGCGGCACCTACATCTTCCCGGCCGGGCCCAGCATGCGGCTCGTCACCGACCTGTTCGCCCACTGCGCGCGCGAGCTGCCGAGCTTCAACACCATCAGCATCTCCGGCTACCACATCCGCGAGGCCGGGGCCACGGCGGCGCAGGAGCTGGCCTTCACGCTCGCCAACGCGCGCGCCTACGTGCGCGCCGCGCTGAACGCCGGCCTGGAGCTGGAGCGCTTCGCGCCGCGGCTGTCGTTCTTCTTCGCCTGCCACTCGGACCTGTTCGAGGAGGTGGCGAAGTTCCGTGTGGCGCGGCGCATGTGGGCGCGCATCGTGCGCGACGAGTTCGGCTCGCACGACGCGCGCTCGCAGATGCTGCGCTTCCACACCCAGACGGGCGGCAGCACCCTGACGGCGCAGCAGCCCGACAACAACGTGGTGCGCACCGCCTACCAGGCGCTAGCCGCCGTGCTGGGCGGCACGCAGAGCCTGCACACCAACGCGCTCGACGAGGCGCTGGGCCTGCCCACCCCCGGGTCGGCGCGCCTGGCGCTGCGCACGCAGCAGATCCTCGCCTACGAGACCGGCGTGACCGCGGCGATCGACCCGCTGGCCGGCAGCTTCTACCTCGAGCACCTGTGCGACGAGCTCGAGGCCGAGGCCACGCGCCTGATGCGGCAGGTGGAGGACCTGGGCGGCGCCGTGCGCGCCATCGAGGCCGGCTTCGTGCAGCGCGAGATCGAGGAGGCCGCCTACCGCCAGCAGCGCGAGGTCGAGAGCGGCGAGCGGGTGGTGGTGGGCGTCAACCGCTTCACCGACGACGGCGCCCAGAGCGTGCCCGTGCAGGAGCACGACCCCGAGGTGGGGCGCCGGCGCGCCGCCGAGGTGCGCGCCTTCCGCGAGGCGCGCGACGGCGCCGAGGTGAGCCAGGCGCTCGAGCGCCTGCGCCAGGCGGCCGAGGGCAGCGGCGCGCTCTTCCCGGTGGTGCAGGAGGCGCTCAGGCGCCGCGCCACCCTGGGCGAGGTGTGCGCCGTGCTGCGCGCCGCCTGGGGCGAGTACGAGGGGTGAGCCGGCGCCAGCGCTAGGCGGGGGCGCCCCCGCCAGGCTCGGGGCCCTAGCGCGCCAGCAGCGGGCCCAGCGGCCGGCCGCCCAGCAGGTGGACGTGCAGGTGGTAGACCTCCTGGTGGGCGTCGTCCTTGCAGTTGACGATCAGCCGGTAGCCGTTCTCCAGGCCCTCCTGCTCCGCGACCTTGCGCGCCACCGTGAACAGGCGGCCCAGCGCGGGCTCGTGCTGCGGCTCCACGTCGGCGGCGGTGGGGATCGGCTCGTTGGTCACGATCAGCACGTGGGTGGGCGCCTGCGGGTTGATGTCGCGGAAGGCGGTCACGAGGTCGTCCTGGTAGACGATGTCGGCGGGGATCTCGCGGGCGACGATCTTCTCGAACAGGGTCTTCTCGGCCATGCGGCAAGTGTAGCGGCCTGGGGCGCCGGCGGGCGCGCGGCCGGGCGCCGCGGCCGGCGCCGCGCTAGGGAGCGCGGCCGCCTACCCGGCGGCCTTCAGCTCGCTCATGCTGAACAGCGCCCGGAGCTCCACGCCCTCGGCCGCCAGCGCCTGCGCCCCGCCCGCCTCGCGGTCGATGACGCACAGCGCGTGGGTAACGCTGGCGCCGCGCTCCTTCAGGTCGTGCGTCGACAGCACCACCTGGCCGCCGGAGGTGACCACGTCCTCCACGACCAGCAGGCGCCTGCCCGCCACCTCGCCGCCCTCGGCCAGCCGGCGGGTGCCGTACTCCTTGGCCTGCTTGCGCACGAACAGGGTGGGCAGGCCGGTGACCTGACCGAGCATCACAGCCAGCGGCACGCCGCCGAGCTCGAGGCCGGCCAGGGCGTCGACGCCCTCGGGCACCAGCGGCGCCAACGCCTCGGCCACCGCTCGTAGCAGGGCGGGGTCGGACTCGAAGAGGTACTTGTCGAAGTACTCGTGGCTGATGGCCCCGGAGCGGAGCAGGAACTCCCCGGTGATGAGGGAGCGCTGGGTGATGGCACGGGCCAGTTCTGCGCGCGTCATGGCCGTGATGCTACCGCGCGGGCCGCGTCCCGGCACCGGTGCCGGGACGCGCGGCTCGTTCCCGCCCGCGGGGGGCGTTTGTCAGGCGCGGACGCCTGTGCTAAACTCAAGCGCTTCGTCCGCCGCCGAGCCGCGCGGACTTCGAGACACACCTGAAAGCCCCTGTGGCCAGCCGCACCGCGGCGCCACGTCAGTCGGAGGGAAGTACGATGCCGCGCGTCTGTGCAGTTACCGGTAAGAAGACCAGGAGCACCACCACCAGCAAGCGCAAGGGTTCCGCCAAGCGCAAGGGCGGCGTGGGCCTCAAGCAGGTCGGCGTCCACAAGCGCACCGTGAAGCCGAACCTCCAGAAGCGCACCATCTGGGTCGACGGCAAGCCGCAGCGCGTCTGGCTCAGCGCCAAGGCGATCCGCGACCTGGACCCGACCGTCTTCGTCAACCCCAACAAGCTGGGTTGACGGGACCCGCCCGCGCCCGTAGCGGCGCGGCCCCCACACCGAGAACGAACCGCTAGAGAGCCGGTGAACGATGGCGTCCGACCGTCACCACCGGCTCTCCGCCGTTAGCGCCGTGCCGGCGCTGCACGTGCACCAGGTCACGGTGCGCTTCGGCGACGCCACCGTGCTGGAGGACGTCAGCTTCGACCTGCCCGCCGGCGCCTTCCTGGCCATCGTGGGCCCGAACGGCGCCGGCAAGTCGACGCTCGTGAAGGTGGCGCTCGGGCTGGTCGTGCCGCAGAGAGGGCACGCGGCGCTGTTCGGCGAGCCCGCCGGCGACCACGCCGAGCGCGTCGGCTACGTGCCGCAGCTCAAGACCTTCGACCGCACCTTCCCCGCCACCGCCCTCGAGCTCGTGGTCACCGGCCTACGGCGCAGCTGGCCGGCGCGCGTGCGCCCCGCCGAGGCCGAGCGGGCGCGCGCGGCGCTGGAGCGCGTCGGCGCCGCCGAGCTCGCCACGCGCCCGCTGGCGCGCCTGTCGGGCGGCGAGCTGCAGCGCGCCTACCTGGCGCGCGCCCTGGTGCGCCGCCCCGAGCTGGTGCTGCTCGACGAGCCCGCCACCGGGGTCGACTTCCTGGCCGAGCACGACCTCTACGACCTCCTCGAGCGCTACCAGGCCGACTCCGGCGCCACGGTGGCGATGGTGACGCACGACCTGGCCGCCGCGCGCTACCACGCCGACATGGTGCTGGTGCTCAACCGCCGCCTGCACGGCTACGGCACGCCCGACGTGGTGATGTGCGAGGAGTGCCTGCAGGCCGCCTTCGGCCACAAGCACCACGGCCACGCCCTCTCGCTGTGACGACCCCGGGGTGAACCGACCCGCATGAGCATCCTCGACGCCCTCGCCTTCCCCTTCTTCCAGCGCGCCCTGGTGGCGGGCCTGGCCATCGCCGTGATGGCCGGCCTGCTCGGCGTGTTCGTGGTGCAGCGGCGGCTGTCGTTCCTGGGCGACGGCCTGGCGCACGCCGCCTTCGGCGGCATGGGCATCGGCGCCTTCGTGATCGTCTCCTCGGGGCTGGTGGGCTCGCGCCTGGGGCTGTTCACCCAGCCGCTCTGGTTCGCGCTGCCGTTCAGCATGGTGGCGGCGCTGGTCATCGCCTGGCTGCGGCGCGGCACGCGCCTCAGCTCCGACACCGCCATCGGGGTGGCGTTCGCGGTGTCGGTGGCGCTGGGGGTGATGTTCTTCTCGCTCATCCCGCCCGACATGAACCTGGGCGTGTCGGCGATGGACCTGCTGTTCGGCTCGATCCTGGGGGTGCGCGGCGGCGACCTGTGGCTGATCCTGGGCGTGGCGCTCGGCTCGAGCCTGGTGCTGCTGCTGCTGTGGGGCCGCCTGGGCTACGCCACCTTCGACGACGAGCTGGCGCGCGCCGACGGCGTGCGCACCGACCGCCTGGAGCTGCTGCTCTTCCTGCTGGCGGCGGTGATCATCGCGGTGAGCGCCTCGGTGGTGGGGGTCATCCTCATGGCCGCCTACCTGGTGATCCCGGCCGCCGCCGCGCGCCTGCTGGCGCGCACCCTGGCGCAGATGACGGTGGTGAGCGTGCTGATGGGGGTGGTCAGCACGCTGGCGGGGCTGGCGCTGTCGTTCTACCTCGACGTGCCGAGCGGCTCCACCATCGTGCTGACGCAGGCGGCGCTGTTCGTGCCGGCGGCGCTGTTCGGGCGGCGCTAACCGCGACCGGCCGCGGGCGCTGAAGGGCTCCCGTCCGGGGCGGTGCCGGCGGCGTAGCGCCGCAGCTCCTCGAGGAAGGCGCGCGCGGCGGGGGAGCTGAGGTCGTCGGGCGGGGCGACGCAGGTGAAGCTCCGCGTCAGGCGCACCCCCGTCACCTCCACCTCCACCAGGCGGCCCGCGGCCAGGTCCTCCGCGATGGCCAGGCGCGACACGAAGCCCGGCGCCAGCCCCGAGCGGACGGCGGCCACCACGGCCGCCACGCCCGTCACCTCGAGGCGCGTGACGGGAGCGACGCCCACGCGCTCCAGGGCGCGGTCGACGATCTCGCGCGTGCCGGAGCCCCTCTCGCGCCGCACCAGGCCGAGGCCCGTGAGGGCGGCCGGGGCGATGGGGCCGGAAGCGGCCAGCGGGTCGCCGGGCGCGCAGGCGAGCACGATGACGTCGGTCGTGAGGGGGGTGGCCTCCACGCCCGGCGGCAGGCGCACCTCGTCCAGCGGCCCCTCGACCACCGCCATCTCCGCCTCGCCGCGCGCCAGCAGCGCCAGCGCGTCGTGGCTGTTGCGGCTGAGGAGGCTCAGGGCGAGGCCGGGGTGCTGGGCGGCGAAGCGCGCCAGGGGAGCGGGTAGCCACCAGTGCGCCACGGTGGTGGAGGCGGCCACGCTCAGGCGGCCGCTGGCTAGGCCCTTCCACGAGCCCGCCAGGCTGCGGGCGCCGGCCAGGGCGCGCGTGAGCGCCTCGGCGTGGGGCAGGAGCGCGGCCCCGGCGGGGGTGAGGCTGATGCCGTAGCGCGTGCGGCGGTACAGGGGGTCGCCCACCGCTTCGCGCAGGCGCGCCATCTGCTGCGACAGCGCGGGCTGGCTCTTGTGCAGGGCGCGCGCCGCGGCGGTGACGCTACCCTCGGCGGCGATGCGCGCGAAGGCGAGCAGGTGGTCCGGTTCGACGATCATGCCGCGAGCATACGTTAGTCATAAGCAGCACGCATGGTGGGATAAAGAACATCTACTGGCCTTATCGCGCTGCGCGCCATATCGTCGGCCGTGGCCTCACCGTTCGCCCCCCTCGCCCGTCTGGTACCCGGCCTCGCGCTCGTCACGCTGCTGACGGCGGCGGCGTGGCTGCTGGCGCGCCTCCCCGGCTTCGCCCTGCTCGGCGTCCTGGCGCTGGCGCTGCTGCTGGGGGTGGCCGCCCGCGCCCTCCTGGGCGCGGCGCCCGCGGTGGCGCCGGGCGCGCGCTTCTCGGCCAAGCGCCTGCTGCGCCTGGGCGTCGTGCTGCTGGGCGCGCGGCTGCAGCTCGACCTGCTGGCGGCGGCCGGGCCCACGGCGCTGTGGCTGGCGGGGGCGGTGGTGGTGGCGGGCGTCGTGGGGATGGAGCTGCTGGGGCGCTGGTTCGGCGTGCGGCCCGGGCTGCGGCGCATGCTCGCGGTGGGCACCGCCGTCTGCGGCGCCTCCGCCATCGCGGCCGCGGCGCCGGTAGCGCGGGCGGACGACGACGAGGCGGCCATGGCGGTGGCGCTGGTGTCGCTGCTCGGCGCGGCGGGGGTGGTGGCGTTCGCGCTGCTGGCGGAACCGCTCGGGCTCGCGGTCCACACCTACGCACTGCTGGCGGGCTCGACCCTGCACGAGGTCGGCCACGTGCTCGCCGCCGGCGCCGCGCTCGGGCCCGAGGCGCTCGACCTGGCCACCCTGGTCAAGCTCGTGCGGGTGGCGCTGCTGGCGCCCGTGCTGCTGCTGGTGGGGGCGTTCGTGCGCGGGAGCGCGAGGCGCGAGCGCCGGGCGGGCGACGGGGCGGACGAGGCCGTCGTGCCGGGCGCCCCCGGCCTGCGGGCGGGCGCGCCCGCCGTCCCGGCCCCCTTGCCCGGCTTCGTGATCGGCTTCCTGCTCCTGGGGGCGGCCAGGGCGGCGGGCGCGCTGCCAGGCGCTTGGGTGGAGCCCCTGTCGAGCGGCAGCCTGCTGCTCACGGCGGCGGCCATGGCCGGCATCGGCCTGGGGGTCGACCCGGCCGGCCTGAGGCGCGCCGGGGGCCGGGCGTTCCTCCTGGCGCTGGCGGGCTTCGGGGCCAGCCTGGTCGTGGCGGCCGTGGTGCTGCTGGTGGCGCGCTGAGGCGCGCGCCGCCAGCGAGCGCTCAGCCGACCGGCTCCTCGGCGCGTGAGAAGAGGCGCGGCCAGCGCTCCTCGACGCGCTCGGCCACCTGGGGGTCCATCTCGAGCTTCTCGGGCCAGCCGCGCGTGAACCCCTCGCTCTCGAGCTTGGGGGTGCCGTCGACGACGAACACCGGGCCGGAGCCGAAGGTGTCGTCGACCACCTGGACGTCGCGCTCGGGGTCGATGTTGTTCAGCAGCGTCCAGATGGCGTCCTCGAAGTCGCGCGGGTCGGTCTGGTGGTCGAGCACCGCGATGAGGCGCGTGCCCTTGGCCGCCGCCTGCCGCGCCGCCCACTCGCCGAGGTGGCGCCCCTGACCGGCGCGCTCCTTGCGCGTGGTGATGAACCAGAAGCCGCCGGCGTGCTGGTGCTGATCGAGCACCTCGGCGTGGCTCGGCAGCTCGCTGGCCACGCGCTCGGGGTTGGGCTGCCACGCCACCTCGCCCCCCTCCTCGGGGTGCTTCGTGGTGCCGTCGAGGATCAGCTTGCTGCCGAAGCCGAAGGTGCGGCTCGAGTGGTCGAGCACGTCGATGGGGCCCTTGGCCACCTGGCTGTCGCGGCCCGGCACCGCCTTGGCCAGCACCGCGCGCCAGAAGGCGCGGTGGTCGTTGACCGGCACGTCGGGGTCGTCGGAGACGAGGATCACCTTGGCGAACATCATCTGCCCGAGGCCCAGGAGCCCGTTGGCGACCTTGTACGCCTGGCCGGGGTAGCGCTTGTCGATGCGCACGTTCACCAGGTTGTGCGCGATGCCCGCGGGGGGCAGGTGGTAGTCGAGGACCTCGGGGAGGATCACCTGGGCGGGCACCAGGAATATGCGCTCGCTGGCCTCGATCAGGTAGGCGTCCTCCATGGGCGGCTTGCCCACCACCGTGGCGGGGTAGATGGGCGCCTCGCGCATCGTCACGGCCGTGACGTGGAACGCCGGGTAGAGGTCGGGCAGCGTGTAGAAGCCCGTGTGGTCGCCGAACGGCCCCTCCACCACCAGCTCCTCGGCGGGGTCGACGTACCCCTCGAGCACGATCTCGGCGTGCGCCGGCACCTCGAGGTCGACCGTCACGCCCTTCACGAGCTCGAGCGAGCGCCCGCGCAGGAAGCCCGTCAGCGAGTACTCGTTCAGCCCCGGGATGGGCGGCAGCGGGGCGGTGGCGGCGTAGGTCAGCGCCGGGTCGCCGCCGAGCGCCACAGCCACCTCCAGCCGCTGGCCGGCCTCGCGGGCGTTCTCGAAGTGGCGCGCGCCGGTCTTGTGGCGCTGCCAGTGCATGGCGGTCACGTTCCTGCCCAGCACCTGCATGCGGTACATGCCGATGTTGAGGTCGCCCTCGATGGGGTCCTTGGTCACGACCAGCGGCAGGGTGAGGAACGGCCCGCCGTCCTGCGGCCAGGTGGTGAGCACCGGGATGCGGCTCAGGTCGACCTCGTCGCCGCGCCACACGACCTGCTGCACGGGCGCAGTGCGCACGCGCTTGGGCGGCAGCGACGCCACCTCGCGCAGCTTGGGGAGGTTCGACATCAGGCCCAGCAGGCCGCCGCCCAGCTTCACGTCGAGGAGGCTGCGCAGGCGCTCGCCGATGTCGTCGAGGTCGGCGACCCCCAGCGCCCACGCCATGCGCTGCCGGGTGCCGTAGAGGTTCATGGCCACGGGCATGTCGAGGCGCTGGCCGTGGGCGTCGACGGGGTGCTCGAAGAGCAGCGCCGGGCCGCCCTCCTTGACGGTGCGGTCGGCGATGGCGGCCATCTCGAGGTGGATCGCCACCGGCTCGGTGATGCGCTGCAGCTCGCCGCGCTGCTCGAGCAGCTGGAGGAAGTCGCGCAGGTCGGTGAAGCGCAGGTCGGTGGGGCTCATGCCTCCATGCTATCCAAGCCGCTCCGCGCCGGCAGGCCGCGGCGCAGCGCGGTGGCACGGCCCGCCGCGGCGGGGGTGGCGCGCTCCCACGCCGCGACCGGCTCGCGCTCGGCCGCCGGCGCCGCGCCGGCGCGCTGCAGCTGGCGCGTGAGGACCGCCTTCAGCTCGTCGAGCCCCGCGCCGGTGGCGGCCGACACGGCCACGGCGCCGTAGCGCTCGGCCAGCCCGGCCAGGTGCAGCGGGTCGGCGAGGTCGGCCTTGTTGAGCACCACCAGGCGCGGCGGCTCGAGCTTCAGCTCGTCGAGGATGCGCTGCACGGCGTCGACGCGGTCGGGCGCGCCGGGCGCCGCGGCGTCGACCACGTGCAGCAGCAGGTCGGCGTCGTGCAGCTCCTCGAGGGTGGCGCGGAAGGCGTTCACCAGCTCCTCGGGCAGGTCGCGGATGAAGCCCACGGTGTCGGTGTAGACGACCTTGCCGCCCCAGGCGCCCAGCCCCGGCAGCCACCCCTCGCGGGTGGTGGGCCGCAGCGTCTCGAAGAGGCGGTCGCGCGCCACCACGTCGGCCTTGGCGAGGGCGTTGAACAGCGTCGACTTGCCGGCGTTGGTGTAGCCCACCAACGCCACCACCGGCGTGTCGGAGGCGGTGCGCGCCTTGCGCGTCTCGCTGCGGCGCCGGCTGATGTCGTTCACGGCCGCCTCCAGGCTGGCGATGCGGTCGCGGATGCGGCGCCGGTCGACCTCGAGCTTGGTCTCGCCGGGGCCGCGCGTGCCGATGCCGCCGCCCAGGCGGCTCATGGCCGTGCCGCGGCCGGCCAGGCGCGGCAGCTGGTAGTGCAGCTGCGCCAGCTCGACCTGCACCTGCGCCTCGCGGCCGCGCGCGTTCTGCGCGAAGATGTCGAGGATCACCTGGGTGCGGTCGAGCACCTTGAGCTTGGTGAAGGCTTCGATCTCGCGCGCCTGGGCGGGGGAGAGCTCGCGGTCGAACACCAGCAGGTCGGCGTCCTCGTGGAACGCCGAGGACACGAGCTCCTGCAGCTTGCCCTCGCCCACCAGCGTGCGCGGGTCGGGGCGGCTCTTCTGCTGCAGGCTGCTGCCGGCCACCGTGGCGCCGGCGCTGCGCACCAGCTCGGCGAGCTCCGCCATGCGCGCCTCGGCCTCGAGCGCCCCCTCCTTGCCCACCAGGCCCACCAGCACGGCGCGCTCGGCGCTCGTGCGCGCCACCTCGCGCGCGCCCAGCTCGCGCTCGAGCTCCTCCTCCAGGGCGCGGATGCGCTCGGCCACGTCGAGCTGCTCGAGGTCGCGCAGGCTCATGGGGCCCTCGACCAGCCAGTCCTCGGCGTCGGCGCTGCCGGGCGCCACGAACGCCAGGTAGGCCGGCCCCACCTCGAGCGCCGAGCCGGCGCCGCGGCCGCCCTGGCGGGCGGCGACGTCGAACGCCACCATGGCGTCGAGGCGGTTGAGGAACAGCGTGGTGAGGTCGTTGGGCGAGAAGCCGCCCGGCTTCTGGTGGGTGTGCACCAGCCGCAGGCCGTAGAGGCGCGCGGCGGCCTCGCCGGGCACCGGCGGGATGGGGGTCTCGTTGGCGTCGCCCACCGCCACCGTGAGCACGCGCCCGCGGCGGTCGATCAGCAGGCTCACGCCGCGGCCGATCTCGAGCGCCAGCTCGCCCATGGCGCGTGCCAGCTCGTTGGTCAACGCCGCCTCGGGCGGCACGCGCCGCCGGTAGAGGTTGCTCAAGCGTTTGATCTGGTTCTTCTTCAGGCCCGACGTTCTGCCGTGCACCTTCTCGATGATGAGGCTCCTCTCCGCTGGCCTTCGCCGGTGGGGCTCCAGGGGCGGGCGCGGGTGAGGGCCGCGCGGACGGCCGAGGCCACCGGCTCGTTAGCGGTCGGGCTCCATTCTAGCGCCGCTGGTGGCCGTGCTAGTCTCGCGGCGATGCGCGCCCCCCGGACGCTCGTGCTCGCCCTCCTGCTGCCGCTCCTGGCTACCGCGGCCGCGCAGGCGGTGGTGGCGCTGCCGGCGCTCGAGCGCGGCGGCGTGCTGGTCGAGGCGGGCGCCCTGGCCCGCGCCCTCGGGGTGGTGGCCACCGCCAGCGACGGGGTGCTCACCTGGCGCGGCGCCACGGGGCTGGTGACCTTCTTCGCGGGCTCCTCCGACGTCCTGGCGCAGGCGCCGGGCGCCGCCGCCCCCACCGACGTGTCGCTGCCGACGCCCGTGGTGCGCGAGGCCGACGGCTGGTACCTGCCGCTGGCGGCGCTGCCGCTGCTGGGGCTGGAGCCGCCGGGCGAGGCGCGCCCCGCGCTGCTGACCCTGCCCGACGAGCGCGCCCTGCCCCTCGCCTACCGCGCCGAGCCGCGCGCCGCCGCCCAGCGCCCCCCGCCCCCCGGCCACGCCGGCGCCGAGCCGGCCGAGGCGCCGCTGGCGGGCGTGCGCTTCTTCGACGGCGCCGGCGCCAGCCTGCTGCTGCTCGACCTGGCGCTGGTGCCGTTGGCGGCGCCGGGCCTCACCGCCGACGTCGACCGCGCCCTCGACCGCGCCGGCGCGGCGGGCAGCGACCACGTGCTGCTCCTGCTGGTCACCGCCACCGCGGAGCTGCCGTGGGAGGCGGCGCTGGCCTTCGAGCAGGACGGCCGCCGCCTGGAGGCGCGCCACCCCTACCGGCTGCTGGTGGAGCGCGGCTCAGCCGAGCGCGTGGCGCCCGGGGCGCCGGTGGTGGGCGCGGTGCTGCTGCCCGCCAGCTTCAGCCTCTACCGCCCGCTGCGCGTGGAGTGGGCGGGGCAGGCGGCGGAGGTGCGCTTCCGGCGTTGAGCGCCCGCGCGCGAGGCGGCGATCGGGCCGCGCTCGCGGGGCGCCGGCCGC
>JAAYYF010000141.1 GCA_012515535.1 Deinococcales bacterium | reverse complement strand
GCCGTAGAGGAAGCTCGTGCGGTAGTCGTCGTCCATGATGTAGAGCGACTTGCGCATGCCCTTGGGCATCTGGTGGATGTAGCAGAAGTCGCAGTGGTTGGCGCAGAGGCGGATGCCGTCGAAGATCACCTCTTCGAACTCGAGCCCCGGCTCCTCCCAGGCGACCTCGAACTCGGCCTCCGCGCCCGTGTCGGGCTGCCGCAGGCGCAGGCTGGCCCGGCCGCCCTCCAGCTCGCGGCGGTAGGCGAGGATGTCGGGGATCGGCTTGCCGTTGACGGTCAGCAGCTCCCAGCCTGCCGCCACGCCGGCCCCTTCGGCGGGCGAGCCCGGCGCCACCGCCCGCACGGCGGCGGGCGTGATCTTCTCGGGTTGCGGCTCCTTGCGGCTCAGTACGACGCGCGGCATGACTCGGCAGTCTAGCAGAGGCCCTCGGCCGCCCGGGCGCCGCGGCGAACGTGGCCGCGCCGCGGGGCCGCTGCGCCCGGGCGCTGGCCCGCCGGCGCCGTCAGCGCCGCGCCGCGTCAGATGGCGTCGTCGTGGTGCTCCTCGCGGCGCCGCAGCACGCTCGGCGTGTCGGCGACGACCACGAAGCCGTGGGCCGGCGGGCGGCTGGTGAAGCGCACGGTGTCGCCGAGCCTCGGCGGGGAGCCCACGTGCCCCAGGACGCCCACCACCACCGGCACGCCGGCGTCCACCACCGCCACGCGCCCCTCGGCGGCCACCACCCGGCCGCAGGCCTGGAAGCAGCTCAGGCCCGTGACCTCGATGCCGGGCTCGGCCTCGCCCTCGAGGCGTTCCACGGCGTCGGTGACGGCGTGGATGATCACCTTGGCGGGCCCCGGCCGCCCCAGGTAGGGGCCGGTGCGCTCGAAGAGCTGCACCAGGGCGCCGCCCGCGCGGGCCTCGAGCAGCGGGCTCCCCTCGGTGCGGGGGAACAGCTCGACGTCCGCGGCGTGTTCTCGCCACCGGGCGATGAACGATTCGGGCGATTCCTCGATCATGGTGGCGCATTCTACCCCGCGCCGGCGCGTGCTAGACTGGCGGCCGTGATCAGGAAGCCCCACCTAGGCGCACTCCGGACCCTCGCCCACCCGCATGGGAGCGAGGGTCCTTCGATGTTGGAGGCAAGATGCTGAACCGACTGGCCGAGGTGCAGACCTTGGACCTGGAACTCGACGGGCTGGAGCAAGAGCGTGGCCAGGTGCCCCAGGAGCTGCTGGAGGCCGAGGAGAAGCGTCGCGGGCTGGAGCAGACCATCGAGCTGCGGTCGCAGGAGCGCGACGAGCTGCGCCGCGCCGTGAACGCCAACGAGCTCGAGCTGAAGTCGATGGAGGAGCGGCGCCGCAACGCCGCGGCCGCCGCCGTGCGCGCCTCGAGCGCCAAGGAGGCGTCGCAGTACCAGAACCAGGAGCTGCAGTTCGGCACGCGCGTGCAGGAGCTCGAGGAGGACACCCTGCCGCTGATGGAGAGCTTCGACCGCCTCGACCAGGAGGTCCAGGCCCTGGAGCAGGAGCTCGCCGAGCTGCTGCCCCAGCTCGAGGCTCTGAAGCAGGCGGAGGAGGAGCGCGTAGCGGCCGTCGACCGCAAGGTCGCCGAGGTGAAGCGCGCCCGCGACGAGCTGGCCGCCAGCATCGACGCGCCGCTGCTGAAGCAGTACGACCTGGTGCGGCGCTCGCGGCGCGGCGTGGGCCTGGCCGAGGTGGTCGCCAACGCCACCTGCTCGGGCTGCAACGTGCGCCTGCCGCTCCACGTGGTGCAGAAGGCGCGGAAGGGCCAGGGCATCACGCGCTGCCCCAGCTGCGGCCGCATCCTCTGGTACAAGGAGTGACGCGCGGCTAGGCGCGCTCCCCTACCGCAAGCTCGACCGGGCGCCCATCGTGGGCGCCCGGTCTTCTCTGTGTCACGCGCGCCGGACGGCGGTCAGCGCAGCACGTGCAGCGGGTCGATGGCGCGACCGCGCTCGTGGAGCTCGAAGTGCAGGTGCGGGCCGGTTGACAGACCGGTCGAGCCGACACGCCCGATCACGCTGCCCTGGCTCACGTACTGCCCGACCGACACCGAGACGCTGCTGAAGTGGGCGTACCACGTCTCGGAGTCGTCGGCGTGGCGGATGCGCACCAGGTTGCCGTAGCCCTGCGTCGACCAGCCGGCGTAGGTGACGGTGCCCGAGCGGGCGGCCACCACGGGGGTGCCGGTGGGCGCGGCGATGTCGATGCCGCGGTGGAAGCTCGAGGTGCCCATGCCCAGGTTGCGCGGGCCGTAGTACGAGGTCAGGCGCCCGTGCAGCGGCCACACGAAGCGGTTCTCCGCCTCGCGCACCTTCTGCAGGCGGGCGAGCGCCTCGGTGGGCTGCACGCCGGGCAGGAACACCAGCATGTCGGGGGTGATGTCGAAGGGCGAGCGCAGCCCGTTGGCGCGCGCGAACTCGGCGGGCGAGATGTCGTGCTCCTCGAGCAGCGCCAGCACGTCGCTCTCGCCGGCGAGCCTGACCACCAGCCCGGCGCTGGGCGGGATCAGGAGCTCGAAGCCGGTGGGCAGGCGGTCGAGCGACGAGATGTCGGGGTTGGCGCCCACGAGGGCGGTGATGCTGATGCCGAAGCGGCTGGCCACGGCGCTGAGGGTCTCCCCTTGCCGCATCGTGTACCAGACGAAGCCCGGCGGGATCTTGGCGCCGAGCTCGGCCGGGCCACCGACCGCCTCGACGTACGGCACCTTCAGTACGTCGCCGGGCCGGATGACCGTGGTGGCCAGCTCGTTCGCGTTCAGGATGGCTTCGACGGTGACGCCGTAGCGCTCGGCGATGGCGCCGATGGAGTCGCCGGCGCGCACGGTCCTGAGCGCGTAGGCTTCCGCTCCCGCTACGGGGGCTAGTGACAACGCTGCGAACATGAGCAGACGTGCAGCGTGCTTGGGTTTTCGCAAGGTAACCGTCCCCCTAGACAGGAAGATTCGCACGCTACCCTACCAGGTGGAACTTGAGAAAGTCATGAGGTTCGTGACAGCCGTGGCGCTCACGCGCCTCCAGCACGCCGTTCCCCTATCTCATCTTCGACGTAGCGCACCACGTCCAGGGTGCTGGTGCCGGGCGTGAAGATGCGTCCGACCCCGAGGCGCGCGAGCTCCTCGAGGTCCTGGTCGGGGACGATGCCGCCGCCGAACAGCAGGATGTCGGCGGCCCCGCGCTCCTTCAGCGCGGCGCTGACCTCGCGGAAGTAGTGCATGTGGGCGCCGGAGAGCACCGAGAGGCCCACGGCGTCGACGTCCTCCTGGATGGCGGCGTTGACGATCATCTCGGAGGTCTGGCGCAGGCCCGTGTAGATGACCTCCATGCCGGCGTCGCGCAGGGCGCGCGCGATGACCTTCGCCCCACGGTCGTGACCGTCGAGGCCCGGCTTGGCGATGAGAACGCGTATCGGTCTGTCCATGTCGCTCCTGATCGGCGGCGCGCTGCGCTGGCCCGCAGGCGCCGGTCCGCCCGGCGCTCCAGGCACGCCCGGCGCCTGCGGGCGGGCCCGGGGTCCGGGCGGGCTCGGTGGCGCCGGTGCTAGATCAGCACCGGCTCCTGGTACACGCCGTACACCTCACGCAGCACGTCCATCTGCTCGCCGAGCGTGCAGAAGGCGTGCGCGCACTCCATGAAGGCGGGCATGGTGTTGCTGCCCCGCTTGGCGGCCTCGCGCAGGCTGGTCAGCGCGCGCTCCACCGCCTGCGGGTCGCGTTCGCGCCGCACGCGCTCGAGGCGCTCCTTCTGGACCCGCACCACCTCGGGGTCGACGAGCTGGATGGGTACCTCGGGGTGGTCCTGCTCGAAGGCGTTGACCCCCACCACCAGCCGCCGCTTCTCGTCGATGGCGCGCTGCTGGCGCCAGCTGGCGTCGCCGATCTCGCGGGCGAAGAAGCCGGCCTCGATGCCCGCCTCCACGCCGCCCAGGTCGTCGATCTGCCGGAAGTAGTCGAGCGTCCGGCGCTCCATCTCGTTGGTCAGGTGCTCGAGGTAGTAGGAGCCCGCCAGCGGGTCGATGGTGTTGGTGACGCCGCTCTCGTAGGCCACCACCTGCTGGGTGCGCAGCGCCAGCGTGGCGGCCTCCTCGGTGGGGAGCGCCAGCGCCTCGTCGTACGAGTCGGTGTGGAGGCTGTTGGTGCCGCCCAGCACGCCGGCCAGCGCCTGGATGGCCACGCGCGCCATGTTCACGAGCGGCTGCTGCGCGGTGAGGCTCACGCCGGCCGTCTGGGCGTGGGTGCGCAGCATCCAGGAGCGCGGGTCCTTGGCGCCGAACACGTCCTTCATCTGGCGCGCCCAGATGCGGCGCGCGGCGCGGAACTTGGCGATCTCCTCGAAGAAGTCGTTGTGGACGTTGAAGAAGAAGGAGACGCGCGGCGCGAACTCGTCGACGTCGAGGCCGCGCTCGATGGCCTTGCGCACGTAGTGGATGCCGTCGGCGAGCGTGAACGCCAGCTCCTGCACCGCCGTGGAGCCGGCCTCGCGGATGTGGTAGCCCGACACCGAGATGAAGTTGAAGCGGGGCGCCACCTGCGGCCCCCACTCGAAGGTGTCGATGACCAGCTTGACGCTCGGCTCGGGCGGGAAGATGTACTCCTTCTGCGCGATGAACTCCTTGAGGATGTCGTTCTGGAGCGTGCCCCCCACCTTCGCGAGGTCGGCGCCCTTGCGCTCGGCCATGGCCAGGTACATGGCCCAGATGGCGTTGGCGGGGCTGTTGATGGTCATGGAGGTGGTGATGCGCTCGGGGTCGATGCCGTCGAACAGCACCTCCATGTCGGCGAGGCTGGCCACGGCCACGCCGCACTTGCCCACCTCGCCCTGCGCCATGGGGTGGTCGGAGTCGTAGCCCATCAGCGTCGGCAGGTCGAAGGCGGTGGAGAGGCCGGTCTGGCCGGCCTGCAGCAGCTTGTGGAAGCGCTCGTTGGTCTGCTCGGCGGTGCCGAACCCCGCGAACATGCGCATGGTCCAGAGCTTGCCGCGGTACATGGTGGTCTGCACCCCGCGGGTGTAGGGGAAGCTGCCGGGGTAGCCGAGGTCGGTGGCGGGGTCGAAGCCCTCCAGGTCCTCCTCGGTGTAGAGCGGCTCCACCGGGATGCCCGACAGCGTCTCGAACATCGCGTCGCGCTCCGGGAACCGTGCGGTGGCGGCCGCGTACTCTTCGGCTAGCCAAGCGTCCTTGGGCTTCATGTCGTCAGTATAGGGGCAGGCGCGGCGCGCTCCGGGCTCACCCGCGGTTGTACCGGGCGACAGCGTCGGCCGGCAGCGCCCGGGCGCTCGCCCCGCCCACCTCGAGCTCGGCGCCTTCGGGCAGGTCGTTGCGCACCACCGCCAGCGCCAGCGTCGCGGTCGAGCCGTCCTCTTCCGCCACCTGCGCCACGGTGCCGAGCCTGCCCACCACGCGTCCCTCGTGGCGCAGGTCGCGCTCGCCCGGCGCGGGCACCGCGCTCAGGCCCAAGCGCGCCAGCCCGCGGCGCAGGTTGCCGCGCGCCTCGATGCGCGCCATGATCTCCTGCCCCAGGTAGCACCCCTTGCGGTAGGAGAGGGCGTCCTCGAGGCCCGCCTCCTGCGGCAGCACCCCCTCGCCCCCCTCCCCCGCCGCGGTGGGCGTCAGGCCCAGCACCCGCAGCGCGGCGATGGCGGCCGGCGCCACCGCCAGGGCGCCCGCGCCCGCGAGCGCCTCGAGCACCGCGTCGGCGCGCTCGGCCTCCACCAGCAGGTCGAACCCGCCGTGCGCCGAGCGGCGGCGCGGGTAGGCGAGGACCTCGGCGCCCGCGAGCTCCAGCGCCACGATGCGGCCCGGCTCTGGGGCGGTCGGCAGCGCGGCGGCGGCACCGGCGCCCTGCAGCGTGAGCAGCGCCAGCTCGGGGCGCGCTGCGAGGGTCACCTGGTCGAAGATCACGTGGCTCTCGAGGCTCTCGAGCACCCAGGCGCCGCGGTCGTCGTCGACCACCACCAGGAACTCGCTGGCGCCGCGCCGCAGCACGCTGGCCTCCGCGATGGCGTGGCCACGGTGGTTGAGGTGCAGGCTGCGCGCGGCGCCGCCGACCGGCAGGCCGGTGACGTCGTTGGCGAGCTGACCGTGCAGGAAGGCGGGGGCGTCGGGGCCGGCGGCGGCCAGCGCCGTGGCCGGGAGGCGCGCCACCAGCGCCCCGCTGGCGGCGGCACCCAGCGTGGCCGCCGCCACCAGGGCGTGCTCGGGCGTCGAGGTCGTGGGGTGCTGGCTCATGCCACCGATTATCCGCCACCCCGCGGGCGCGGCGTGGCGCCGGGGGAACCCAGGCGCGGGCGCGGCACGTCGCGGCAGGCGGCGCCGCGCTCGAGCCTCAGAGCTCGACCAGCGCGAAGTCGTAGGCGTTCACCACGCGCACGCCCTCGGGCGTCACGTACTCGCGGCGCGCGTTGGCGCCGCTCAGGTGCACGTGCCCGTGCACGTGCAGGCGCGGGCGCCACAGGCGGTGGAACTCGTTGAACGCCTCGACCCCGCCGTGCACCCGGTCGTCGCCGGCGTTGGGGCCCACCGGCGGCGCGTGGGTCAGCAGCACGTCGACGGCGCGCCCGCGGCGCCAGCGGTTCCACAGCAGCCGCGGGTAGAGCCCGCGGGTCATGGCGCGGTACTGCGCCTGGGTGTACTGGTGCGGCCCCGGGCGGTAGCGCAGGCTCCCCTCGACGCCCGCCACCAGCAGGCCGGCCACCTCCACCACCTTGAGGTGGGCGTCGAGGCTGCCGCCGGGCGGGCGCTCCTCCTGCGTCTGCGGGTCGCGCACCACGCCGTAGGCGTGGTTGCCGAACACGTACACGGGCGGCACGCGCGTCTTGGTGGCGATGAACTCGAGCAGGTAGCCGGGGATGTCACCGGCCGACAGCACGGCGTCGAAGGGCGCCAGGTTCTCCGGGAAGTTGTTGGAGTAGACGACCGGCGAGACGGCGTCGGCGATGACCAGCAGGCGCATCAGCGCCGGAGGCGCCGCCCCGCGCCGGCCGCCGGGCGGCACGCTCGGGGCGCGACGGGGCGGCGCGACGGCACCGCCCCCGCCGCGCGCATCAGGCCGCCATCTGGCTCTTCGCCGCCCACTCGAGCCCCGCCCAGATCAGGTCCTCGATGTCGCCGTCGAGCACCTCGTCGGGGTCGTGGCGCATGGCGCCGGTGCGGTGGTCCTTGACGTACTGCTTGTCGAGCACGTAGCTGCGGATCTGGGAGCCCCACTCGATGGCCTTCTGCTCGCCGCGCGCCTTCATCTGCTCCTCGAGGCGCCGCTGCTCCTCGCGCTCGAAGAGGCGCGAGCGCAGCACCGTCATGGCCTTCTCGCGGTTCTTGATCTGCGACTTGCCGTCCTGGCAGGTCACGACGATCTCCTCGGGCGTGCCCGGCTTGTAGACCACGCGCACGGCCGAGTCGGTGGTGTTCACCGACTGCCCGCCCGGGCCGCTCGAGCGGTAGACGTCGACGCGCACGTCGTTGGGGTCGATGTGCAGCTCGAAGGTGTCGTCGATCTCGGGCATGACCTCGACCGAGGCGAACGAGGTGTGGCGCCGGCCCTGCGAGTCGAAGGGGCTGACGCGCACCAGGCGGTGCACGCCGCCCTCGGGGCGCAGCATGCCGAAGGCGCGCTCGCCGCGCACGATCATCTGCGCGTACTCGATGCCGTTGGGCGCGTCGTCGTTCGGCACCAGGTCGAGCAGCTCGACGGTGTAGCCGTGCCGCTCGGCGTAGCGCCGGTACATGCGCAGCAGCATGCCCGCCCAGTCGGACGACTCGGTGCCGCCGGCGCCCGGCTTGATGGTCACGATGGCGGCGCGCCCGTCGTGGTCGCCGTTGAAGAGCGTCTCGCGGTACAGCGTCTCCAGCTCGGCCTCGACACGCTCGAGCTCGGGCTCGAGCTCCGCCTCCTCGTCGGCGTCGGCGAGCTCGAACAGCTCCTCGAGGCCTTCCAGGTCGTCGGCGACCAAGTCGAACGCCTTGATCACGCGCGAGAGCTGCGTGGCCTCCTGCGTGACGCGGCGGGCGTTGTCGGGGTCGTTCCAGAGGTTGGGGTCGTTCAGTTGGGGTTGGAGCTGCTCCAGCTTGGCTCGCTTCGAAGCCAAGTCAAAGATACCCCCTGAGCGACTGGACCCGTTCCTTCAGTTCTGACAGCGTTCCTCGTGGCATGTTGCCCTCCAGGCGCACACTCTACCCCGTCCGGCACGGGCGCCGCGGCCGCGCGCGCGACGGGCGCCGCGAGGCCGTCGCGAGGCCGCGTGATATCCTCGCGGGCAGGGGCTGTACCCGCGAATCCCAGCGCCCGGCCGCGCGCCGCGGCGCTTTCGATAGAGAACCCCGACTCCCGCCGGAGGCGCACGCTTGGCCTTGTTAGAAAGCTTCGGGTTGCAGGACGCCATCGACGTCCTGATCATCGCCGTGCTCCTGTACCAAGCCTACGCGCTGCTGGTCGGCACGCGCGCCTGGAACGTGCTGCGCGGGCTCCTGGCGCTGTCCGCGCTCTGGTTCCTGGCGGGCCTGTTCGAGCTGCAGGCCACCAAGTGGCTGTTCGACGCCATCGCCCCCGCCGGCTTCCTCGCCATCGTGGTGGTGTTCCAGCCCGAGCTGCGCGCCGTGCTCGAGCGCGTGGGCCGCGGCCGCAAGGCGCGCAGCTCCAGCGCCGACCCGGTGCAGGAGATCATGGCCGCGGTGCGCGAGCTGGCCACCCACCGGCGCGGCGCGCTCATCGCCATCGAGCGCCGCACGCCGCTCAAGGAGTACGCCGACAAGGGCACCCCGATCGGCGCCCCGGTGACGTCGGCGCTGCTGCAGACGATCTTCGCCTCCAAGGGCCCGCTCCACGACGGCGCCGTCATCGTGCGCGAGGACCTGGTCACCAACGCCGGCGTCATCCTGCCGCTCTCCGACCGCCACGAGGGCTGGTCGGTCAAGCACGGCACCCGCCACCGCGCCGCGCTCGGCCTCTCGGAGGTCTCCGACGCGCTGGTGCTGGTGGTCAGCGAGGAGCGCGGCACCGTGAGCATCGCCAAGGACGGCGAGCTCACCCCCGACGTGGCCCCCGCCGACCTGCTGCGCGCCCTGCGTGAGGCCTACGCGTGAGCGGCCTGTTCGGCGCCCTCCTCGAGCTGCTGGCGCGCCTGGTGCGCAACTGGCCGCGCAAGCTGGTGGCGCTGGCGGCCGCCTTCGGCTTCTGGTGGCTGGTGGGCACCACCACCACGACCATCACCCAACGCAGCTTCGTGATCCCGCTGCAGGTGGAAGGGGTGGAGGCCGAGGACCTGGCCGTGGGCGTGCCCGACGTGGTCGAGGTGAGCGTCTCCGGGCCGGGGCCGCGCATCGACCGCCTGCGCCCCGACCAGCTGCTGGCGCTGCTCGACCTCACCGACGTCACCGGCGACTTCGAGCGCCAGATCGTGGTGCAGACGCCGCAGGAGGTGCGCCTGCTCTCCGTCACCCCCTCGAGCGTGATCGGCTTCCTGGAGACGGTGGCGCAGCGCACCATCCCCGTGGAGGTGGGCATCGTGGGGGCGCCGCCCGACGGCACCGTGGTGCGCGCCGCCGCCACCCCACCGCAGGTGCGCATGACCGGCCGCCAGCAGCAGCTCGACCGCGTGGCGCGCGCGGTGGCGTTCGTGGACCCGAGCGGCGGCCGGGCCACGGTCATCGCCCTGGACGGCGCCGAGCAGCCGGTCGCCGGCATCGCCTTCGACCCGCCGGCGGTGCAGGTGGCCGTGGGGAGCCGCGAGGTGCTCTACACCGCGGCCGTGCTGGTGGAGCTGGCGGCGCCCGCCGACGCCGCCATCGTCAGCGCCACCCTCACCCGCCCCACCGCCACGCTGGCCGGCCCACCGGCGGCGCTCGCCGAGCTCGAGTCGGTGACGGCGACGGTAGAGCCGCTGACGGGCGAGGTCGCGCCTGGACGGTATACTCTTCCAGTTCGGCTCGAGCTCCCCGACGGGGTCGTAGCCGTGTCCACCCCCTCCGCCGTCCTGCAGTACGTGACCGCCCCGGTGGAGCCGTGACGAGCGACGAGCAGCCTGGAGGAACCTTGATACACCCGATCCGCTACTACGGCGACCCGGTGCTTCGCCGCCGCGCCAGCGAGGTCACGGAGTTCGACGCTGACCTGAAGCGCCTCGCCGCCGACATGATCGAGACGATGTACGCCGCCGACGGCGTGGGCCTCGCCGCCCCGCAGATCGGCGTGTCCAAGCGCCTGTTCGTGGCCCTGGAGGTGCAGCCGGGCGCCGACGACGACCCCGACGCCGAGGAGGGCGAGGTGGCGGCCGCCGAGCGCCGCCGCCGCTGGGAGGAGCGCCGCGAGCACGTGATCGTCAACCCGCGGCTGGTGAAGCGCGAGGGCCAGCAGTTCGGCCGCGACGGCTGCCTCAGCCTCCCCGGCCTCTACGCCGAGGAGGTGCCGCGCGACCTGGTGGTCGAGCTCGAGTACCAGGACCTCGACGGCCAGCCCCGCACGCTGCGCGCCGAGGGCTACTTCGCCCACGTCCTGCAGCACGAGTTCGACCACCTCGAGGGGACCCTCTACTTCGACCGCCTGCCCGAACCGCGCCGCCGCGCGTTCCTGGAGGAGCACCGCCAGGAGCTCGCCGAGATGCAGCGCGAGGCCAAGGCCTTCCTCAAGCAGGAGCGGGAGCGCCACGCCCGGCAGGGCGCCCGCGCTCCGGTCAGGTAGCCGGCTTGTCGCTCGAGCCCCTCAAGCTCGCGTTCTTCGGCTCGCCCGCCTTCGCGGTGCCGGTGCTGGAGGCGCTGGTGCGGCACCACGACGTGGCGCTGGTCGTCACGCAGCCCGACAGGCCCGCCGGCCGCGGCCTGGGCCTGCGCGCCCCCGCCGCCGCCGAGCGCGCGCGCGAGCTGGGCCTGCGGCTCGAGCAGCCCAGCCGCCTGAAGGGCAACGAAGGGTTCGAGGCGCTCCTGCGCGAGCTGGAGCTCGACGTTGCGGTCACGGCGGCCTACGGCCGCATCCTGCCGGGCTCGCTGCTGGAGGTGCCGCGCCACGGCTTCCTCAACGTCCACGCGAGCCTGCTGCCGCGGTACCGCGGCGCGGCGCCGGTGCAGTGGGCGCTGATCGAGGGCGAGCGCGAGACGGGCGTGAGCATCATGCAGACCGACGTCGGCCTCGACACCGGGCCCGTGCGGCTGCAGCGCCGCCTCCCCATCGCCGAGACCGACGACGCCGCCACGCTGCTCGATGAGCTCTCGGTGCTCGGCGCCGAGACGCTGCTGGAGGCGCTGCGCCTGCTCGGCGAGGGCACCCTGCCGCTCACGCCGCAGGACGACGCCGCCGCCACCCTGGCGCCGCCGCTGAAGCCCGAGGACGGCTGGGTGCGCTGGGGCGACCCCGCGCAGCGCATCGTCGACCGCCACCGCGGGGTGGCGCTGTGGCCCGGCAGCAGCTTCGAGCACGACGGCCAGCGCGTGAAGGTCGAGGCGCTACAGCTGGCCGCGAGCGACGAGCGGGCGGCGCCGGGAACGGTGCTGGCCACCACCGCCGGCGGGCTGCTGGTGGCCGCCGGCGACGGCGCCGTCGAGCTGCAGCGCGTGAAACCGCCCGGCAAGCGCGCCATGAGCGCCCGCGACTGGGCGAACGGGCGCGGCGTGAAGGAGGGAGCGCGCCTTGGCTAGCGTCGCGATCGTGGGCCGCCCGAACGTGGGCAAGTCGAGCCTCTTCAACCGCCTGGTGGGCCGCCGCGAGGCGATCGTGGCCGACGTGCCCGGCGTCACCCGCGACGTGAAGGAGGCCGAGGTCGTCGCCGACGACGGCTACGCCTTCCGCCTCCTCGACACCGGCGGGCTGTGGTCGGGCGACCGCTGGGAGAAGCCCATCCGCCAGAGCGTCGAGGCGGCGCTGGTGGGAGTCGACCTGGTGCTGTTCGCCGTCGACGGCCGCGCCGGCCTCACCCCCGCCGACCACGAGGTCGCCGACTGGCTGCGCGGCCTTG
The DNA here is from genome assembly GCA_012515535.1 of Deinococcales bacterium. Taxonomy (GTDB): domain Bacteria; phylum Deinococcota; class Deinococci; order Deinococcales; family Trueperaceae; genus JAAYYF01. The sequence goes on along the minus strand of JAAYYF010000141.1, from coordinate 29,400 downwards.
GCAAGCCCGTGATGCTGGTGGCCACCAAGATCGACGACCCGCGCCACGCCGAGACGGCCGAGTACTTCGAGCTCTACGGCCTGGGCTTCGGCGAGCCGCACCCCACCGCCGCCGAGCACGCCGTGGGCACCTACGAGCTGCTGGCCGAGGTGCGCGAGCGGCTCGGCGAGCTCGAGGGGGACGTCGAGGAGGAGGCCGTCAAGGTCGCCATCATCGGCCGCCCCAACGTGGGCAAGTCGAGCCTGGTGAACGCCATCGTCGGCGACGAGCGCGTGATCGTGGCCGACGTGCCCGGCACCACCCGCGACAGCGTCGACGTGCGCTTCGACTTCGCCGGCCGCCCCTTCGTGCTCATCGACACCGCCGGCATGGCACGCAAGGACGTCGGCGACCTCGAGTACTACGCGCGCATGCGCTCCGAGATGGCGCTCAGGCGCGCCGACGTGGCCATCCTGGTGGTCGACCCGTTCGAGTTCGGCGACCACGAGATGCGCCTCGCCAACCTGGCGCTCGAGTGGGGCAAGCCGGTGGTGGTAGCGGTTAACAAGTGGGACCTGGTGACCGACGAGCAGCTGGAGCCGTTCCGCGAGGCGCTCGACGAGGGCCTGTCGCACCTGCGCTTCGCGCCGCGCGTGTACACCAGCGCGCTGACGGAGTTCGGCCTCCACGAGGTGCTGGCCACCACCATCCGCCTGTTCGACGCCTCGCACCGGCGCGTGGCGACCGGCGAGCTGAACGGCTGGCTCGAGGTGTGGACCACGCGCCAGGCGCCGCCCAACTTCCACGGCAAGCCGCTGAAGCTGCTCTACGCGAGCCAGGTGGCGGTGGCGCCGCCCACCTTCGTGTTCTCGATCAACAGCGAGTCGTTCCTCACGCGCCCCTACGAGCACTACCTGCGCAACCGCATCCGCGAGGACCTGGGCTTCGCCGAGGTGCCGATCCGGATGGTGTTCAAGGAGCGCCAGGGGGGCAAGAAGAAGGTGCGCACCTGAGCCGGGCGCCCGGCTCAGGCCCGCTCGACCGCCAGCACCACCTTGAGGTTGCCGCGGCGCGTCTCACCCTCCACCCGCACCACGTGGAAGCGGCCCAGGCCGTGGGCGTACACCTCGTCGCCCTGCGCGGCGCTGGCAGCCTTGCCGGCCACGGCGCCGTTCACGCTCACGCGCCCCGCCGCCACCCCCTTGGCGAAGTAGGCGCGCGACACCCCGAAGGCGCGCGCCCCCAGCACGTCCACCCGCAACGACGGCACCACCGCGCTGAGCTCGCGGCTGCTGCCGCCGCCGAGGCGCTCGACGGGCACCTCGCTGGCCGCCACCGGCCGCCCGGCCAGCTGGCGCACGGCCGCCAGCTCCGCGGGCAGCGGGCCGAAGGTGACGAGCGTGACGCCGTCCTGGTGCGTCAGGGCGTCGCCCAGGCGCCCCGCCGGCACCCCCGCCGCGCGCGCGGCGGCGCGCAGCTCCTCGGCGCCGGCGTCGCCGGCCACGTACCAGCCGGCGAGCTTGGGGCGCGCCTCGGGGACGTGCTCCGGGAAGGCGGTCACCACCCGGCGCCGCGCGCCGGGGTAGCCGCCCCACGCCTCGGCGCCCACGCCGGCGGCCTTGAGGCGCGCCAGCAGGGCGTCAGCGCTCTCGGGCTCCAGGAAGTCGCTGAACGCCACGCGGCCCGCCCGGGCGGCGTTCAGGAGCGCGGTGAAGGTGTCGTCGAGCTCGGCCATGCGGCCAGCTTAACCGCGCGTCAGCGGACGTCCACCACCTCGACGCCGGCCGCCTTCAGGCGCTCGGCGAAGCCGCTGGCGCCCTCGCCCGCCACGCGCAGCACCAGGCGGCGCTTGTGGCCCGGCTGGATGCCCGTGGTGACGGCCGCCACGATGTTGGACGGCGCGCCCTGGTTGGCGACGCGCGCCAGCACGCCCGGCTCGTCGGGGAGGTCGACGGTGACGCGCGTGCCGCCCTCGCGCAGCGCCAGGAAGCTGACGAGCGCGCGCATCAGGTCGGTGATGGTGAGGATGCCCACGAGCTCGCCGCCGTCGAGCACCGGCAGGCCGGACACGCGGTGCTCCTCCATCAGCAGCGCCGCCTGCTCGATGGGGTCGTCGGCGCGCACGGTGATGACCGGCGAGCGCATGACGTCCTTGACCGTCAGCTTGCTCAGCAGGTAGTTGAGCTCGTAGATCGACAGCGTGGTGGCCTTGGAGGGGGTGGCCTCCTTCAGGTCACGGTCGGTGACGATCCCGATCAGCTTGCCGCTCTGCGTGACCGGCAGGCGGCGGAAGCCTCCCTCGCGTAGGCGCTGCATCGCCTCCATCACGGGCGTGCTAGCGCTGACCGTCTGCGGGTCCGACGTCATCCACTCGCGAACAAGCATCCAGTTCCTCCTTGGGCTTTTCCCGACTCTAACACCGCCCGGCGCGCGGGGTAGGGCGCGGCGGCGCCGTGTGCGACGCCGACCCCGCCGCCCGGCGACGCGCGCCCGCGTGACATGATGCGGGCATGAAGCGCCTCGCCATCCTCGGCTCCACCGGCTCGATCGGCACCCAGACGCTCGACGTGGCCCGCTGGCGCGGCTACCGCATCGAGGCGCTGGCCGCGGGCCGGAACGCCGCCCTGCTGCTCGACCAAGCGCGCGAGTTCCGGCCGTCGCTGGTGGCGTGCGCCGCCGAGGTCGCCGACGCCGTGCGGCCGCACCTGCCGGCCGGCACGCGCCTGGTGACGGGCGCGGCGGGCGTCGAGGAGGTGGCGACGGCCGACGCCGACGTGGTGGTGGCCGCCATCCCCGGCATCGACGGCCTCGCCCCCACCGCCGCCGCGCTCGCCGCCGGGCGCCACGTGGCGCTGGCCAACAAGGAGGCCATGGTGGTGGCCGGGCCCCTGATGTGGCAGCTGGCGCGCGGCAGCGGCGCGCGCATCACGCCCGTCGACTCCGAGCACGCCGCGCTCTACCAGTGCCTGCTGGGCGAGCCCGCCGAGAGCGTGGCGGGGCTGGTGCTCACCGCCTCGGGCGGCCCCTTCCTCGATGGCCCCGCCGACCTGAGCCGCGTGACCGTCGAGCAGGCGCTGGCGCACCCCAACTGGGCCATGGGCCCCAAGGTGACCATCGACTCGGCCACGCTCTTCAACAAGGGCCTCGAGGTGCTGGAGGCGCACTTCCTCTTCGACGTGCCGCTGGAGCGCATCGAGGTGGTGGTGCACCCGCAGTCGCTGGTCCACGGCCTCGTGCGCTACGTCGACGGCAACGTCATGGCGCAGGTGGGGCCGCACGACATGCGCGTCCCCATCCAGTACGCCCTGGAGACGCCCGCGCGGCCGCCGGTGCCGCTGGAGCCGCTGCCGCTGCGGGGCAGCTGGGAGTTCCTGGAGCCCGACCACGCGCGCTTCCCCAGCCTGAGGCTCGCCTACCGCGCCGGCGAGCTGGGCGGCCTGGCGCCCGCCTACCTCAACGCCGCCGACGAGGTGGCGGTGGCAGCGTTCCTCGAGCGGCGCATCCGCTTCGACGCGATCCCCGAGCTGCTGGCCGCGGCGCTCGCCGCGGCGCCGCGCGGCGCGCTCGGCTGGGAGGCGCTCGCCGCGGCCGACGCCGAGGCGCGCCGGCTCACCCACGAGGCGGTCGCGGGGCTCGGCAGGCCGGCATGAGCCAGCGCGGCGTCAGGCTGCCCTTCGACCTGCTCGGCGTGCCGGTGTGGCTCGACAACAGCTTCCTGCTGGTGCTGCCGCTGTTCGCCTACCTGATCGGCTCGCAGATCACGGGCTACGCCGTGCTGCTGAGCCAGGTCGGCGTCCCCATCGACCCCAGCGGCCTGGAGCAGGGCTACACCCCGTGGCTGCTGGGCCTCGCGGCGGCGCTGGGGCTGTTCGCCAGCGTGCTGGTGCACGAGCTCGGCCACGCCGTGACCGCGCGGTTGTACGGCGTCAGGACGCGCGAGATCCGCCTGTGGTTCTTGGGCGGCGTGGCGCAGTTCGAGGAGATGCCGCGCGGCCGCGGCGCCGAGGCGGTGGTGGCGGTCGTGGGGCCGGTCACCAGCTTCGTCATCGGCTTCCTGCTGTGGTGGTCGCTGCCGCTGGCGCGCGACAACGACGGTGTGCTGCTGGTGCTCAGCTACCTGGCCATCACCAACGCCCTGCTGGCGCTGTTCAACCTGCTGCCAGCCCTGCCGCTCGACGGCGGTCGCGTGCTGCGCGGGCTGCTGGAGCTGTTCCTGCCCCACCTGACCGCCACGCGCATCGCCGTGGGCGTCAGCGGCGCCGTGGCGGTGCTGCTCGGCCTCTACGGCTTCTTCGCCATGAACTTCCTGCTGGTGATCATGGCGTTCTTCATCTACAACGCCGGCCGCGCCGAGGGCCAGGCGGCCGTGCTCCACGGCGCCTTCGAGGGCAAGCGCGTGGCCGACATCATGACCACCGACCCCATCACCGTCGACCCCGGCATGCCGCTCGAGCAGTTCGTGCGCCTGGCGAGCTTCCGGCCGCACCTCGGCTACCCGGTGCTCGACGCGGGCGGCCTGCTGGTGGGGTTCGCGCGCATCGCCGACGCCCGCGCGGCGCTCGAGGGCGCCACGGGCGAGGCGCTCGCCACCGTGGAACAGGTCATCGGCCCGGCCGAGACGATCGCGCCGGATGCTGACGCCTTCGAGGCGCTCAGGCGCCTGGCCGAGGGCGACCTGGGGCGGCTGATGGTCGTCGACGGCGACGGGCGCCTGCTGGGCGTGGTCGGCAAGCGCGACCTGCTGGCGCTGCTGCGCGACCCGAGCGAGCCGGCGGCGGGCGAGGAGGCGGGGCTCCCCTGAGCCAGCGTCCGCCCGACCGACCTGGGGCCGCGGCTTTGCCATACTGGGGACGGCGGCCGGAACCGCCTAGACGATGATCACACTGCTGACCTTCGCACTGATACTCACCAGCGCCGTGGTGGTCCACGAGCTGGCGCACTACCTGAACGCCCGCAGCGTGGGGCTCGAGGTGCGCGCCTTCAGCGTCGGCATCGGGCCCGTGCTCGCCCGCCGCCGCTGGCGCGGCACCGAGTGGCGCCTGAGCCTCCTGCCGCTGGGCGGCTACGTGGAGCTGCCGGGCATGGCGCCCACCGTCGACGAGAGCGGCGAGCTGCGGCACCCCGACGAGGGGGTGGCGAAGCTGCCGCTGAACCAGAAGCTGTGGGTGCTGATCGGCGGCGTCATCGCCAACTACCTGCTCGGCAGCCTGCTCCTGGCGGGGGCCATCAGCCTGCAGCCCGCCTACCGCGCCATCACCTCGCAGGCCGAGCTGCCGGTGCGCGGCACGCTCGTGGTCGGCGTGGTGGAGGGCTCCCCCGCCGCCGCGCTCGGCATCGAGGCGCAGGACCTGATCGTGGCCATCAACGGCGTCGAGACGCCCTCCGACCAGGAGGTGGTGGCGCAGGTGCAGGCGGCCGAGAGCCTGACGCTGGTGCTCGAGCGCGACGGCGCGCGCCGCACGGTGACCACCCCGTGGCCGCCGGCGGAGGGCGAGCCGCTGCTGGGCGTGACCATCAGCACCAGCGTGGCGCCGGTGGGCTTCCTCGAGGTGCTGCCCGAGGCGGCGGCCTTCGGCGTGCGCGTGGTGCCGCAGATGGTGACCGGCTTCGTGCGCGGCATCGGCGCGGCCGTCACGGGCGCGCCCAACCAGGACGTGGCCGGGCCGGTAGGCATGGTCACCATGGTGGCCGAGGCCACGCGCATCGGCCTGGCGCCGGTGCTGCTGCTGGCGGCGGTCATCAACCTGTCGCTGGCGGTGTTCAACCTCCTGCCCGTCCCCGGCCTCGACGGGGGCCGCATGCTGCTCGCCGCCGTCGTGGCGCTGCGCGGCCGACCGTTCCGGCCCGGCCAGGAGGAGCAGATCCACTTCATCGGCGTCATGCTCGTGATGGCCCTCATCGTGCTGATCACCTTCCGCGAGGTCGGCGCGCTGTTCGCAGGCTGACCGCTGATGGCCTCCCTCCCCTTCACCCCCGAGGAGCCCGACGACCCGCTGCGAGGCAGCGTCGCCGTGCTGGTGCCGGCCTACGAGGAGGCCGACAACCTCGTCCCCGTCGTGCGGGCGGCGCTCGAGGCGCAGGTCGGCGACGTGCTGGTGGTCGACGACGGCTCCAGCGACGCCACCGCCGAGGTGGCGCGCCGCGCGGGCGCGCGCGTGCTGGAGCTGTCCGAGAACCGCGGCAAGGGCGGCGCCATCGCCGCCGGCGCCGCCAGCCTCGACAGCGACGTGGTGGTGCTCCTCGACGCGGACCTGGTCGGCTTGGAGCCCGAGCACGTGCGCGCCCTCGCCGAGCCGGTAGCGAGCGGCGCCGCCGACATGGCGCGCGGCACCTTCAAGGACGGCCGCTGGCGCACCACCGCCGCCCAGCACGTGCTGCCGGTCCTGAACGGCCAGCGCGCGCTGCGCCGCGCGGCGCTGCTCGCGGTGCCGGGGCTCGCCGACAGCCGCTACGGCGTCGAGATCGCCATCACGCGCGAGGCGCGCGAGCGCGGCTGGCACACCGTCGACGTGCCGCTGCCCGGCGTGTCGCAGGTCATGAAGGAGGAGAAGCGCGGCTGGCGCCGCGGCCTCCGGGTGCGCCTACGCATGTACCGCGAGATCCTGGGCACGCTCGTGAACCGCACGCGGCAGCACCGCTGACCGTCGTCTTCCGGAGGACCGCATGGAGATCGTGAGGATGAGCGTGGGCCCGCTGCAGGCCAACGCCTACCTGCTGCTGGCCGGCGAGGCGGCCGTGGTCGTCGACCCGGGCGCCGAGGGCGACCTGATCGCCGCCGAGCTCGAGCGGCGCGCCAAGCGCCTGGAGGCGGTGTGGCTCACCCACGCCCACTTCGACCACGTGGGCGGGCTGGCCGAGCTACTGGCCGCGCATGGCGACGGCGCCGTGCCGGTGCTGATGCACCCGGCCGACGAGCCGCTGCTGGAGCACGCCGTGGCGGCGGCCGCGCGCTGGGGCATCGACATCCCCGCCCCGCCGCAACGCACCCACGACCTGGCCCACGGCGCGCTGCTGAGCGTGGGCGGGGAGCAGGCGCGGGCGCTGCACACGCCGGGCCACGCCCCCGGGCACGTGGCGTTCCACCTGCCCGGGCACGGGGTGGTGCTGTCGGGCGACGCGCTGTTCCAGGGGTCGATCGGCCGCACCGACCTGCCGCTGGCGGACCACGGCCAGCTGCTGGCCTCGATCCGCCGCGAGCTGCTGACCCTCCCCGACGACACCACGGTGCTGCCGGGCCACGGGCCGGCCACCACCGTGGAGGCCGAGCGCTTCGGCAACCCGTTCCTCTGAGGCGCGCGCGGCGCGTTAGCATCGCCGCATGTCACTGAAGGTCCTCTGGCAGGACGACACCACCGCACGCCCCGCCCGCGAGCTCGACCTCCGCGCCGCCCTCGAGGTGCGCTTCGCGGACGCCGCGGAGGCGCACGCCGCCCGCGACTGGCCCGACGTGCTGGTGTGCGGCGACCCCAGCGAGGAGCAGCTCGACGGCGCCCGCCTGCGGCGCGTCGTGGTGCCGTGGGCGGGCGTGGGCGCGCGGCTGCGCGAGCGCGCGCTGGCCCGACCGCACCTGACGGTGCACAACTCGCACTTCAACGACGCCATGGTGGCGCAGCACGCGCTGGCGCTGCTGCTGGCGGTGACCAACCGCGTCGTGGCGGCCGACCGCGCCATGCGCCGCGGCGACTGGGGCGACGACCACGACGAGCGCCACCTGGGCGTGCAGCTGGCGGGCAAGGTGGCCCTGCTGGTGGGCTACGGCGCCATCGGGCGGGCGCTGCGCCCGAGCCTAGAGGCGCTCGGCATGGAGGTGCGCGCCTACCGGCGCCGCCCGCGGGCGGACGGAAGCGTGCGCGAGTACGGCCCCGGCAAGCTCCACGAGGCGCTGGCGGCGGCCGACGCCGTGGTCGTGTCGCTGCCCGCCACCCCGGACACCGAGGGGCTCCTGGGCGCCGCGGAGCTCGCGCGCCTGAAGCCGACGGCGGCGCTCGTGAACGTGGGGCGCGGCAAGGTCATCGACGAGGAGGCGCTGTACCGCGCCCTGGCCGCGGGCCGCCTGCTGGGCGCCGGCATCGACGTGTGGTACCGCTACCCGAAGCGCGAGCCGCTCGAGCGCGTCTTCCCCAGCGCCTACCCGTTCCAGGAGCTCGACAACGTGGTGATGAGCCCGCACCGCGGCAACGACGTGCGCGACTGGCAACGGGTCGCGGCGCGCGACGTGCTCGCCACCCTCACGGCGCTGGCCGCGGGCGAGGAGCGCAACCGCGTCGACCTCGAGAGCGGCTACTGACCCGCCGCGCCCGGCGGCGCCGGCGCCAGCACGCCGCGCAGCGCCAGGTCGAGCGCGGCGCGCAGCTCGGCCGCCAGCGAGCGCTCCGGGCGGTAGGCCGCCCACTGCAGCGCGGTGATGAAGAAGGCGTTGGCGAGGGTGCGCGCCAGGCGGTCGACCGAGTAGTCGCCGCGCACCACCCCCTCCGCGCGCCCGTGCCCGAGGGCGTCGCGCAGCAGCTCCGCCAGCGGCAGCGCCAGGTAGGCGGCGCGCGAGCGCGCCGGGTCGGGGTTGAGCAGCTCGTACGACAGCGGCAGCACGAGCTCGCGGCGCGCCTCGACGAAGGCGGCCAGCTCGTCGAACAGGAAGCGCAGCTCGCTCGTGGCGTCGAAGCGCGGGTCCTCGGCGCGCCGCCGCGCCACGCGCGCGGCCAGCGCCGCCAGCTCGCTGCGGGCGTGGTCGAGGAGGATCGACTCCTTGTAGGGGAAGTAGTTGAACACCGTGCCGCGGCTCAGGCCCGCGCGCTCGGCGATCAGCTGGTAGGTGGTGGCCTGGAAGCCGCGCTCGGCGATCAGCGCGAGCGCCGCCCGCAGGATGCGCTCGCGGCGGTCGGCCTTCTGCCGCTCCCGGACCCCCGCGCGTCGCGTCACGGCGGCATCATACCCAGCGCCGGCGCGGCGAACGGAAGCAGCCACCGGGCGTGGGGCCCGGTGGCTGCTGGGGTCGTCGGGATCGCTAGCCGCTCAGGCGGCGTTCTTGGCCGTCTCGACGAGCGCGCGGAACGCTTCCGGCTCGCGCACGGCGATGTCGGCGAGGACCTTGCGGTCGAGCTCGACGCCCGCCTTGCGCAGGCCCGCGACGAAGCGCGAGTAGGTCATGCCCTCCTGGCGCGCGGCGGCGTTGATGCGCGCGATCCACAGGCGGCGGAACTCGCCCTTCTTGTCGCGGCGGTCGCGGTAGGCGTAGTCCTCGGCGTTGAGCAGCGTCTGCTGCGCGATGCGGAAGCTCTTGGAGCGTAAGCCCCAGTAGCCCTTGGCGCGCTTGAGCAGCTTCTGGTGGCGGCGGCGGCGGACGGTACCGGTCTTGGCGCGTGGCATCTCAGGACCTCACTCGTAGGGCAGAAGCTTCTTGATGCGCTTCGCCTCGGGTTCCGCGATGATGAGGTCGGTCCTGCCCTGCCGGATGGTGGTACCTGACTTCTTGTAGTTCAGGTGCCGCTTCCCGGAGCGCATGGCCTTGACCTTACCTCGCCCAGTGACTTTGACACGGGCTTTGGTGCCCTTGTGGGTCTTCAGCTTAGGCATGTCTCTCTCCTGTGCGCCGCGCGCCCGGCCCCGGCGTTCGCCGGTGGCCTGCTACGTGGCGTGGTTCGTTGCTCCCGTGGGGCGGGCCGCACGAGAGGCTGGTTGGTGCGAGCGTGATGGCTCGCCGAGCGCCGCTCGCTGAGCGGGGGCTCAGCTCTCCAACGGTACTCCGGACGGGCGCAGCACCATGTTCATGTCCATGCCGGCGATCGACGGCGCGGCGTCCACGACGGCCAGCTCGTTGACGTCGGCGGCGACGCGGTTGAGGATGCCCTGGCCCAGCTCGGGGTGGGTGCGCTCACGGCCGCGGAACATGATGGTCACCTTCACCTTGTGACCGCCCTTGAGGAACCGGCGGATGTGGTTGACCTTGGTCTCGTAGTCGTGCTCGTCGATCTTCACGCGGAACTTGATCGACTTCATCTCCTGCTGCCGCGAGCGCTTGCGCGCCTCCTTGGTCTGCTGCTGGAGCTCGAAACGGTACTTACCGTAGTCCATCAGCCGCGCGACCGGGGGCTGCGCCTGCTCGCCCACCAGGACGAGGTCAAGGTCTTCCTCGCGCGCCATGCGCAGCGCGTCACGGGTGTCGACGATGCCCACCTGGGCCCCGTCCGAACCGATGAGACGCACCTGACGGGCGCGGATCTGCTCGTTCACCTTCAGCTCTCTCGAAATGGACTCCACCTCCTGAGGGAATCTGCGTGGTACCTGGACTGAGCGCGAGTCACGCCGCGCCAGCTTCACACACAGCGCTCGATTCTAGCAGACCGAGAGGCCCTAGGGCAACGGTGGCGACGCGTGCGAACAGCTAGAGTCTAGCCATGGAACCCGACGCAGCCGACGGACCCCGTCACGCCCACGCGACCCCCGACGCCCCGCCCGACCAGGAGCTCGAGCGCCTGCTCGCGGAGGTGCGCACCATCGCCGTGATCGGCGCCAGCGCCCGCGAGGGCCGGCCGGCCAACTACGTGCCCGCCTACCTGCGGGAGCAGGGCTACGACGTGGTGGGGGTCAACCCCACGGCCGCGGGCGGCACGCTCTTCGGGCAGCCGGCGGTGGCCACGCTCGCCGAGCTGGACCGCCCCGTCGACCTGGTGAACGTCTTCCGCCGCGACGCCGACATCCCCGGCCACCTGGACGACATCCTAGCGCTCGAGCCGCGCCCGCGCGCGGTGTGGATCCAGCTGGGGCTGCGCAACGACGCGGTGGCCGCCCGCCTGCGCGCCGAGGGCATCACCGTGGTCCAGGACCGCTGCCTGATGGTCGAGCACCGGCGCCTGCTCGGGGTGGTCGGCGCGTGAGGCTCCGGCTCGGCTACTCCCCCTGCCCCAACGACACCTTCATCTTCCACGCCCTGGTCCACGGCCTGGTGGCGGACGGCGCCGCGCCGCCGCTGACGTTCGACGTCACGCTCGACGACGTGGAGGCCATGAACCGCCTGGCCGACGAGGGCGAGCTCGACGTCGCCAAGATCAGCTACCACGCCTACGGCTACCTCGCCGACCGCTGGGTGCTGCTGCCGGCGGGCGGGGCGCTCGGCGAGGGGGTCGGGCCGCTGGTGGTGGCCCGCGAGCCCGACCTCGACCTCGCGGGCCGCCGCATCGCCATCCCCGGCGGCCGCACCACCGCCAACCTGCTGCTGAAGCTGTGGCGCCCGGCCGGCAGCGAGCTCGTCGAGCTGCGCTACGACCGCATCATGCCTGCGGTGGTGGCCGGCGAGGTCGACGCGGGGCTGATCATCCACGAGAGCCGCTTCACCTACCCCAGCCTGGGCCTCCACGCGCTCGTCGACCTGGGCAGCTGGTGGGAGCGCGAGGTCGGCGAGCTCGTCCCGCTGGGCGCCATCGCCATGCGCCGCGAGCTCGGCGCCGCGGCGCACGCCCGCGTGACGCGCCTGATCCGCGCCAGCCTCGAGCACGCCTGGGCGCACCCCGAGGCGTCGGCCGCCTACGTGGCGCAGCACGCCCAGGAGATGGAGCCGGCCGTGAGGCAGCAGCACATCGACCTCTACGTCAACGGCTTCTCGCTCGACGTCGGCGAACGCGGCGCCGCCGCCGCGCGCACGCTGCTCGCCATGGGCCACGAGCGCGGGCTGTTCGCCCCGGTCACCGAGCCCATCTACGCGGTAGTCTGAGCGCATGTCGAGGTTCAGCATCGGCGAAGAGGTCCTCTACCGCGGCGAGCGCTACGCCATCACCACCCTCACCCCCGCGGAGCCGTACGAGTACCGCCTCGTGCGCACCACGCCCGACGGCGCCGAGGTGGTGTGGGCCCTGGAGGGCGAGCTCAGCAAGATCGAACGCTACACGCGCCCGCGCGACGACACGCAGGCCATCCGCGGCACCCGCCAGCGCCGCGCCTGACACCGCTACCTCCTGGCAGCTAGCTCCACGAGCGCGCGCCCGAGCCCCAGGCCGTGGCGCGCCGCCCCCTCGTAGCTCAGGTAGCCGGCCACGCACAGCCCGGCGGCGTACAGCTCCTCCACGCGCGGCAGGGCGAAGCCCGGCCCGCGCTCGCCGGCGGCGAGCACGCGGCACGCCACGCGGTAGGGCAGCGACCCCTCCACGGGCGGCGCCTCGAGGGTGAGCTCCTCGAAGGCGAAGCCGCGTGCCGCCAGGTCGTCGTGCAGGTCGTCGTAGGCCATCTCGCTGAGGCGCCCGGCCGCCTCCACGCTGCTGCCGATCGTCAGGCGCGCGCGCAGGAAGCTGCCCACGCACAGCGCCACGGCCGCCGCGCGCCGGTCGACGCCCTCCCAGGTCGTGACCCCCACCGCCCGCCCGTCCTCCACCAGCAGGCCCGCCACCGACGACTGCAGCAGGTGCAGGCCGGGCTCGCGCTCCAGGGCGTACTTCACCTCGCGGTGCAGCGCCCAGGCGTCGACGCGGCCGTCCGCGTCGGCCAGGCCGGGCGCCAGCTCGGCCATCAGGCTGCCCGCCGGCGGCTCCAGGCGATGGGCGTCGGACGCCAGGTTGTAGAGCGTGTCGAGGCTGGTGCTGACCAGCAGCGTGCGCAGGCCGCCGCGGGCCGCCGCCCACGCCGCCTCGCAGCCGGCCAGGCCGCCCCCCACGACCAGCAGGTCGAAGCGCGCCACGGGCGCTCAGCCGAGCGGCATGGCGCCGAGCAGCGGCTGGCGCCGCCCGTGCGCCCTCACCACCACGTGCTTGCCGCCGCGCGTGCGCTGGTAGACCAGCGTGCCGCTGCTGGCGCCGAGCACCGGCACCTCGGCCTCGGCGTCGAACAGCACGCGCAGGTGCAGGGGCACGCTGGAGCGCAGGAAGCCGAGCTCGTAGCGGCGGTAGTCGGAGACGCGGTAGCCGAAGAAGAAGTCGGGCGGCTCGTCGTCGGTGTAGACGGCCGTGAGCGAGCGCGCCTCGTCGGCACGGTAATGCGCCACCACCTCCCACACCAGGGCGGTGGCCTCGCTCTCGCTGACGAAGGTCACGTTGGCCTTGCCCGTGTCGCCGAAGAACGCGGCCGGGAAGTGCTGCGCCTGCACGTAGTAGCCGCGCGCGCCGACCCGCAGCTTCATGGCGTCGTTGTCGTAGGCGCGCCCCTTGACGCGGCTCTTGAGGTGCTCGATGGCCAGGCCGTAGCGGCGCTCGTGACGCTCGTCGAAGTCGTTCCAGCGTTGGTCGATCAACGACGCGTCCGTGTTCAGCTCGAACTCGAACTCGAAGCCGCCGAGCAGCTCGTCGCGCACCGGGCCCCCGAGCGTGACCATCGTGCGCGCCGCCGCCTTGCCCTGGGGCGAGAGCGGACCGTCGTTCATGGTTCCCTCCGTACACGGGGCACGTCGGCAAGGTGGAGCGCCGACACCCCGAAGGTCTGTGACTCGTGACCCACGCCGGTGAACCCGGCCGCCTGCAGGCGGCGCGTGAGCTCCTCGGGGGTGAGGAAGCCGAGCACCGACTCGGGCAGGTAGGCGTAGGCCTGGCGCTCGCCGCTGACGAGGCCACCCAGGCGCGGCAGCAGGCGCCGGAAGTAGAAGCGGAACAGCGTTCCGAAGGGGCCGCGCGGCGGAGGCGGGAACTCCAGCACCGCCAGGCGCCCGCCCGGCCGCAGCACGCGCCGGAACTCGCGCAGGCCGGCGTCGGGGTCGGCGAAGTTGCGCAGGCCGTAGCCGATGGTGACCACGTCGAAGCTGGCGTCCGGGAACGGCAGCGCCGTGCCGTCGGCCACCACGAAGCTCACCTCCGCCCCGCGCCGGCGGGCCTTGGCGCGCGCGAGCTCCAGCATCGGCTCGGCGAAGTCGGCGCCGGTGACCTCGGCGTCGGGGCGCTGGCGCTTCAGGGCGAGCGTGAGGTCGCCGGTGCCGCAGGCCACGTCGAGCACGCGCGGGCGCGGGCCGGCGCCGGGGGCGGGCAGGGCGGCGAGCGCGCCCGCCGCCGCCTGCGCGCGCCAGCGGCGGTCGACGCCGAAGCTCAGCAGGCCGTTCAGCAGGTCGTAGGTGGGGGCGATGTCCGAGAACATCGCCCGCACCCGCGCGCCCTTGTCGCGGTCGCGGGCCTCGCCCTCGAGGCCTTCCGGGTGCTCGCCGACAGCCGTCGCCATGGCGGCGAGGCTACCACGCCCCTCCCGCAGCTCCGTGAACCGGGGGCGTGGGCGCGCCGGCGCCCCCACGCCGCTCAGTCGTCCGCCAGGCCGGCGGCGACGAGGAAGGCGCGGGCCTTGGCGGGCGCGAAGCCAGACAGGCTGGCGGCGACCTCGCCGTGCACCAGGGTCGGCACGCTGCGGCGGCCGTCGTTGAGGGCCATCACGCGCTCGGCGGCGGCCGCGTCCTCCTCGATGTCCACCTCGCGGACGGCGATCCCCTTGGCGGCCAGGTAGCGCCTGGCGGCCACGCAGTCGGGGCACCAGCTGGTGGTGTACATGGTGACGGTCGCGGCTTCCACCGCGTCGGTGTCGGCTAGGGTCGACGGTTCGGGTCCGAAGGGGGCGTCCATCCCTCAAGGACTACCAGTTCTGGGCGCGTGCCGGTGTGGCCTGGGCGCCCGTCCCGTAGCCGGCACCTGGCGCGTCGGGCCGCGCTCCGGCGCCGGCGGTGCCCGCCAAGACGTTCGAGCCGGCCTCATCGTCTATAATCTTGCGCCGCCCGCCGCACCAGCGCATCGCGGGCGCCAGAGGAGCTCATGAACTACCGCAACGTCGCCATCATCGCCCACGTCGACCACGGCAAGACCACGCTGGTCGACGGGCTGCTGCGTCAATCGAACGTCTTCCGCGCCAACCAGCAGGTGAACGAGCGCGTGATGGACTCGGGCGACATCGAGCGCGAGCGCGGCATCACCATCCTGGCCAAGAACACCGCCGTGCTGTGGCACGGCGAGAAGATCAACATCGTCGACACCCCGGGCCACGCCGACTTCGGCGGTGAGGTCGAACGCGCCCTGACCATGGTCGACGGCGTGCTGCTGCTGGTGGACGCCGCCGAAGGGCCCATGCCCCAGACGCGCTTCGTGCTGCGCAAGGCGCTGGCGCGCGGGCTCAAGCCCATCGTGGTCATCAACAAGATCGACCGCAAGGACGCCCGCCCCGACGAGGTGGCCTCCCTCACCTTCGACCTGATGGTGGAGCTGGGCGCCGACGACGACCAGCTGGAGTTCCCCATCCTCCACGCGATCGCGCGCGAGGGGCGCGCCTGGCGCGAGGGCGACGCCCCCGGCGACGACTTCACCCCGCTGTTCGAGGCCATCCTGACCCACGTGCCCGTCGCCGGCGGCGACCCCGACGCCCCCTTCCGCTTCCAGGTCGCCAACCTCGACTACAACGACTACGTGGGCCGCCTCGCCCTGGGCCGCGTGCTGCATGGCAGCGTGCGCCCCGGCGACCAGGTGGTGCGCGTGGGGCCCGGCAAGGCGCCCGAGCGGGCGCGCGTCACCAAGGTCTACACCCACCTGGGCCTGAACCGCGCCGAGACCGAGGTGGGCGAGGCCGGCGACGTCATCGTGCTCTCGGGCCTCGCCGACGTGAACATCGGCGACACCATCGGCGACCCCAGCCTCACCGAGGCGCTGCCGGCCGTGGCGGTCGACGAGCCCACCGTCAGCGTGACCTTCAGCCCCAACACCAGCCCGTTCGCGGGCCGCGAGGGGACCTACGTCACCAGCCGGCACCTCGCCGACCGCCTAGAGCGCGAGCTGCTGGTGAACGTGGCGCTGCGCGTGGAGCAGCTCGGCAGCGAGCGCTACCGGGTGGCGGGCCGTGGCGAGCTGCACCTGTCGATCCTCATCGAGAGCATGCGGCGCGAGGGCTACGAGTTCTCCGTCTCGCGCCCCGAGGTGATCATGAAGGAGGAGGGCGGCCAGGTGCTGGAGCCGTTCGAGCGCGTGATCGCCGACGTGCCCAACGGCGCCATGGGCAGCGTGATGGAGTCGCTGACCGCCCGGCGCGGCCTGCTGGTGCACATGGACCCGGGCGAGACGCGCTCGCGCCTCGAGTTCCGCATCCCCAGCCGCAGCCTGTTCGGCTACCGCAACCTGTTCCTCTCCATGACCCAGGGCGAGGGGGTGCTGAACCACACCTTCGACGGCTACGAGCCGTACGCCGGCGAGGTGGTGACGCGCAACCACGGCTCGCTCGTGTCGATGGAGGCCGGCGAGGCGTTCGCCTACGCGATCCACAAGCTCGAGGACCGCGGCATCTTCTTCATCACCCCCGGCACCGAGGTGTACGTGGGGATGATCGTGGGCGCCAACGCGCGCATGGGCGACCTCGACGTCAACGTGTGCAAGAACAAGAAGCTCACCAACGTGCGCGCCGCGGGCTCCGACGAGAACATCCTGCTCACGCCGCCCAAGCGGCTGTCCTTGGAGGAGGCGCTCGAGTACCTCGACGACGACGAGCTCCTCGAGGTGACGCCCAAGTCGCTGCGGCTGCGCAAGCGCGTGCTCGACCCGAGCATGCGCAAGCGCGACTCCAAGCGCTCGACGCTCGCCTGAGCCCGCGCTAGCGCCGCGCCGGCGCCCGCCGCCCGCTCAGGCGGCGGGCGCTTCCTCGTAGTCGCTCGCCTCGGCCGCCTCGTCCCAGGCGCCCTCGCCCGCCTCGGCGCGCGCCAGCCGCACCTCGATGTCGCCGTACGGCTCGGCCTGGCTGGCGCTCACGCGCCCCTCGCGCATCAGCTCGAGCATGGCCGCCAGGCCCACGGTGCGCACCGCCCACTCGCGCGAGCCCAGCAGCGCCTCGAGGCGCGCGCCGCCGCGCAGGCGCCTGAGCGCCCCCAGCAGGGTGCGCGCCACGCTCGCGAGGCTGAGGCGCTCGATGGCCAGCTCGAAGTAGCCGCCGATGCGGTAGCGGCCCGCGAGGCGCGCCAGGTCGGAGGGCGTGGTGCGCTGCGGCCGCGGCGGGCGCGGGTAGCTGGGGCGCGGGGCGCGCGCCGGGACGATGAGGCGGCGCTCCTCGCGCCGCCGCCGCAGGAAGCCGATGGCCTCCTCCAGCTCCTCCAGCAGCGCCACCGCCGCCAACGCCTCCTCGACCAGCGCCTCCTCCTCGTCCTCCGCCTCCTTGGGCGGGCGCGGCAGCAGCAGGCGCACCTTGAGCTCGATGACCTGCGCCAGGCGCGGCAGCGCCTCGGTGGCGAGCTCGAGGTCGGCGGCGGCGTGCGCTTCGAAGTAGGCGAGGTAGGCGCGCACCAGCTGGTAGAGGTCGACGTCGGTGGGAGGCAGCGCGTGGGTGCGCAGCGCGTGCGCCAGCTCGCCGAGCGTCCCGCGGAAGCGGTCCTGCTCGACCAGGAACTGGGCCGGCTCGGTCACGGCGCGAGCCTACCACGCCCCGGCGCGCCCCCCGCGCCCGGCTCGCGTCGGCGACGGCCGGCGGCCGGGCGGCCCCGGCGCCGGCGGCGGCGCGCGCAGGTGTTAGCTTGGACGCATGGACGTTAGCGGCAAGACGGCGTTGGTCACGGGGGGCAGCAGGGGCATCGGCGCGGCGGTGGCGCGCGCGCTCGTGGGCGCGGGGATGAACGTGGTCCTCACCGCCCGGCAGGGGGCGGACGCGGAGGCGCTGGCGGCCGAGCTCACCGCCTCCGGGCCGGGGCGGGCGCTGGGGCTGGCGTGCGACGTGCGCGACCTGGAGGCGCAGCGCCGCGTGGTGGCGCGTGCCGTCGAGGGGTTCGGCGGCCTCGACCTGCTGGTGGCGAACGCCGGCGTGGGCGGGCGCGCCCCCATCCAGGAGCTGGAGCCGGGGTTCTGGCACGACGTGATCGGGACCAACCTCACGGGCGCCTTCTACAGCGTGAAGGCGAGCGTCGACGCGCTCGTGGCCAGCCGCGGCATGATCGTCACCATCGGCAGCCTGGCGGGCGCCAACTTCTTCGCCGGCGGCGCGGCCTACAACGCCAGCAAGTTCGGCCTGCTCGGCTTCACGCAGGCGGTGATGCTGGACCTGCGCGAGCACGGGGTGCGCGTGAGCACCATCATGCCGGGCTCGGTGGCCACCACCTTCGCCGACCGCGAGGTCACCGACGCCGACGCCTGGAAGATCGACCCCGCCGACATCGCCGACACGGTGCTCTACCTGCTGCGCATGCCGGCGCGCACCCTGCCGAGCCGCATCGAGGTGCGGCCCGCTCGCACCTCGATGGGCTGAGCGTGTACCCGCTCGCCAAGCTCGCGCTCTTCCGGCTCGACGCGGAGCGCGCCCACGAGCTCGTGCTGGGCGGCCTGGCGCTGGCCGGCCGCAGCGTGCTGGCGCGGCGCTGGCTGCGGGGCGCCTACGCGCTGCCCGACCCGCGCCTGCGGGTGGACGCCTTCGGCCTCGCCTTCCCCAACCCGCTGGGGCTCGCCGCCGGCCTCGACAAGGACGGCGTGGCGGTGGCGGCGCTCGGCGCGCTCGGCTTCGGCAGCGTGGAGGTGGGCAGCGTCACGGCGCTGGCGCAGGCGGGCAACCCGGCGCCGCGCCTGTTCCGCCTGGTCGAGGACGAGGCGCTGGTGAACCGCATGGGGTTCAACAACGCCGGCGCGGCGGCGCTGGCGGCGCGCCTCGCGCGCTACGCCGCCGCCGAGCCGTGGGCGCCCGGGCCGCGGCCGGTGGTGGGGGTGAACGTCGGCAAGTCGCGCGTGGTCGAGCTCGAGGACGCCCCCGACGACTACCGCGCGGCGCTCGGCGCCGTGTGGCAGGTCGCCGACTACCTGGTGGTGAACGTCTCCTCGCCCAACACCCCCGGCTTGCGCAGCCTGCAGGAGCGCGAGCCGCTGGCGCGCGTGCTGGAGGTGACCGCGGGCCTGCGCGCCACGCTGGGCGCCAAGCCCGTGCTGCTGAAGCTCTCCCCCGACCTCGACGACGCGCAGCTGGCCGACGCCGTCGCCACCGCCCACGCCCACGGCGTGGCGGGCCTCGTGGCCACCAACACCACGCTGCTGCGCGACGGCCTGCGCTCGCCCCACGCCGTCGAGGCCGGCGGGCTGTCGGGCCGGCCGCTGGCGGCGCGCGCCCTGGCGGTGCTCGAGCGCCTGCGCGAGCTCTCCGACCTGCCGCTGGTGTCGGTGGGCGGGGTCCACGACGGCGCCACCGCCGTGGCGCGCCTCCAGGCCGGCGCCGACCTGCTGCAGGTGTACACGGGCTTCGTCTACCGGGGCCCGGGGCTGGTGCGCGAGGTGCTGGCGGCCGTGCTCGCGGCCATGGAGCGCCGCGGCGTGGAGCGCCCCGCGGACCTGAAGGGCACGGCCGGCGCCTGAGCGCCGCCCGGCGCTACCGCTCCTCGCCGCTGGGCGGGCGCCGCGCGGTCCATGGCACCTCCGGGGTGCCGGCGCGCACGTTCACCAGCCGCGCCAGGGTGAAGAACAGGTCGGAGAGGCGGTTGATGAGCGGCAGCACCTGGTCGCCGATCTCCTCCTCGCGCGCCAGGGCCACGGTCTCGCGCTCGGCGCGGCGGATCACGGCGCGCGCCAGCTGCAGCGCCGCCGAGGTGGCGCTGCCGCCGGGCAGCACGAACCGGCGCAGCTCGGGCAGCTCGGCGTCGTAGCGGTCGATCAGCTCCTCGACGGCCTGCACGTCGTGCTCGTCGATGGGGCGGATGAAGCCGCGCTGGCGCGCGTCGGCCGGGGTAGCCAGGTCGGCGCCCAGGTCGAACAGCAGGCACTGCAGCTGGGCGAGCTGCGCGTCGAGGGTCGCGTGGCCGTCGGCGCGGTCGACCTCCAGCGGCAGCTCGCGCGCGAGCTCGGCGCGCGCCACGCCGAGGGCCGCGTTCGCCTCGTCGACCGTGCCGTAGGCGGCCACCCTGAGGTCGTCCTTGGGGACGCGCTTGCCGCCGAACAGCGCGGTGCTCCCCTCGTCACCGGTGCGCGTGTAGATCTTCATGGCCGCAGGATAGCCGCTCCGAGCGCCGGTGACGGGCCGAGCGGCGCCGTGGCGGGCCGACCGGCCCACGGACGGACCGGCGGGCGCGACCGGCCTCGCGGCGCCAGAGCGCGGTCGGAGCGCCGGCGAGCGGCCGCTCAGTCGGCCGACGCCACCGCGGCGCCGAAGCGTCGCTCCACGTACTCGTCGAGCATGCGGTTGAAGTCGCTCACCAGCGTGGGGCCCTGCAGGGTGGCCACGAGCTCGCCGTCCTGGTAGACGGGCGCGCGCGGCGACTCGCCGGCGCCCGGCAGGCTGATGCCGATGTCGGCGTGCTTCGACTCGCCGGGGCCGTTCACCACGCAGCCCATCACCGCGACCTTGAGGCCCTCGACCCCGGGGTAGCGCTCCTTCCAGGCGGGCATGCGCTCCTTGAGGTACGCCTGGATGTCGCGCGCCATCTCCTGGAACAGCGTGGAGGTGGTGCGGCCGCAGCCGGGGCAGGCGGTGACGCTGGGCGCGAAGCGCCGGAGCCCCAGCGCCTGCAGCACCTCCTGGGCGATCTCGACCTCGCGCTCGCGCGGGGCGCCCGGGTCGGGGGTGAGCGACACGCGGATGGTGTCGCCGATGCCCTCGGCGAGCAGCGGTGCCAGCGCGGCCGTGCTGGCCACCGTGCCCTTGACCCCCATGCCGGCCTCGGTGAGGCCCAGGTGCAGCGGGTAGTCGCAGCGCGCCGCCAGGCGCCGGTAGACCTCCCACAGGTCGCGCACCTCCGACACCTTGGCGCTGATCACGATGCGGTCGTGGGGCAGGCCGTGCTCCTCGGCCAGCTCGGCCGACAGCAGCGCCGAGGCGATCATCGCCTCCATCAGCACGTCGTGGGCCGAGCGCGGCTGGGGGCGGCGGGCGTTCTCGTCCATCATCCGCGTGAGCAGCGCCTGGTCGAGCGAGCCCCAGTTGACACCGATGCGCACGGGCTTGCCGTGCTCCTTGGCGACCTCGACGATGGTCAGGAAGTTCTCGTCGCGGCGGCGGCCGGGCCCCACGTTGCCGGGGTTGATGCGGTACTTGTCGAGGGTGCGGGCGGCCCCTTCGTGCTCGGTGAGGAGCTTGTGGCCGTTGTAGTGGAAGTCGCCGACCAGGGGCACGTCGATGCCCAGGTCGTCGAGGCGCGCGCGGATCTCGGGCAGCGCCCGCGCCGCGGCGGGGTCGTTCACCGTCACGCGCACGATCTCGCTGCCGGCGCGCGCCAGCTCGGCGACCTGCGCGGCGGTGGCGGCGGCGTCGGCGGTGTCGGTGTTGGTCATCGACTGCACCACCACCGGGTGCCCGCTGCCGAGGGGCACGCGGCCGACGTAGGTGGTGGGGGTCGAGCGTCTGAGCGAGAGCTCCATCGCTCCCGAGTCTACATCCGCCGCTCCGCGCCCCCGGTTCGGCTGGCGGCGCGCGCCCAGACGCCGTCGGAGGCCACGCCCCACGCGACGTCTGCGCCCCTGGCGCTCTGTGAACTGGTGCTACGATGCGCGCAACATGCTCGTGACGCGAGAACAGCTCGAACGCAACGAGCGCCAGGTCCTGGCGCCGTACGCTGCGCTGGCCGCCGAGTCGCGCGGGCGCACCCACCCCGAGAGCGAGAGCGCCTACCGGACCGCGTTCCAGAAGGACCGCGACCGCGTGGTGCACACCAGCGCCTTCCGGCGCCTGGAGTACAAGACCCAGGTGTTCGTCAACTACGAGGGCGACTACTACCGCACGCGCCTCACCCACACCCTCGAGGTGGCGCAGGTGGCCACCAGCATCGCCCGCGCGCTGGGCCTCAACGAGGACCTGGCCGAGACCATCGCGCTGGCCCACGACCTGGGGCACCCGCCGTTCGGCCACGCCGGCGAGAAGGCGCTCGACGAGCTGGCCAAGGCGGTGGGCGGCTTCGACCACAACCGCCAGAGCCTGCGCATCGTCACCAAGCTCGAGCGGCGCTACCCCGGCTTCCCGGGCCTCAACCTCACCTGGGAGACGCTCGAGGGGATCATGAAGCACGAGACCGAGTACGACGTGCCCGACCCCTCCTGGGAGCCCGACGTGCAGCCCACCCTCGAGGCGCAGGTGGTCAACGTCGCCGACGAGGTGGCCTACAACGCCCACGACCTCGACGACGGCCTGCGCTCCGGCCACCTCTCCCCGCAGCAGGTCGCGGAGGTGCCGCTGGTCGGCGAGCTGATGGAACGCCTGGGCCTGAACCCCGAGCGCTTCGACACCGGCCAGCGCTACGTGCTGATCCGCGAGCTGCTAGGCGACGTCATCACCGACGTGGTGCAGGCCACCCACCAGCGCCTGCTCGACCACGGCATCGGGACGCTGGCCGACGTGCGCGCCGCCCCCACCAAGCTGCTAGCGCCCTCCGACGCCATGGGCACGATGCTCGCCGAGCTGAAGAGCTTCCTGTACCAGAACTTCTACTTCCACCATCGCCTGATCCGCATGACGCGCAAGGCGCACCAGGTGCTGGAGCGCATCTACCACGCGTACCTGGACACCCCCGACATGCTGCCCCCGAACGTGGCGCAGCAGGTCGCCGAGCTGGGGCTGGAGCGCGCCGTCACCGACTACATCGCCGGCATGACCGACCGCTACGCCAACGAGGAGTACCGGCGCCTGTTCGACCCGATGTCGCTGACCTGAGCGAGCGCTCGGGGGCCTTAGCGTCAGGCGTGACGAGGGGCCCGCGGGCGCGCCGTCCTCGACGCACCCGCGGGCCCCTCGCGTCGGCTCCGCCTTCAGAACGCCGCGCGCGCCGCGCCGATCAGGTCGCCGGTGTCGGGGTCGCGCAGCCACGCCACCTCGTAGCCGCCGCGCAGCACGCGCACCATCGCCCAGGGGCTGGTCAGCGCCTGGGTGGTGATGGCGCCGGGCGCCGGCGCGGTGAAGCGCACGTCGACGTACAGCTCGCCGTTCTCCTCGGCCGCGCGCACCACCTCGATGCCGTAGCCGCCCGAGCTCTGCTGGCCCACGAACAGCGCCACCACCGTCTCGCGCTGGAAGTCCAGGCGCGGCACGGGCGGCACCGTGAGCTGGTTGCCGTAGGCGCGGTTCCACAGCGACAGCAGCTCGGCCTGCGAGGTCACGAGCTGGTAGCTGCGGCCGTCGAAGCCCACCGCCTGGTTGCCCTGCGCCAGGACCTCCCAGGTGAGCTCCTGGGGCGCCGGGCGGAAGGCGCCCTCGTCGGTGCCGATGGTGGCCTGCACGTAGACCCCGGTCCGGCGCTGCTCCGCGAGGCCGTCGACCGCGTGCGCCGGTAGCGCGTCGGCGGGCAGGAAGGCCAGCGCCACCGGGCGGCCCTCCGCGCGGATGGCGTCCTCGAGCATGCCGGCCTCGGCGCTGCTCAGCTCGCCCAGGCCGCGTAGGCGGTTGAAGAGCGGCCGCGGCACCACGCGCGCGACGTTGCCGGGGGTGCCGTCGGCGACCAGCAGCAGGAAGCTGGAGCCGTCGAAGTAGACCACCTCGTCGACGTCGAGGTTCACGCGTAGCTGCATGTCGGTGGTGAAGGGGATGCGGCTCACCTCGATCGCCGGGCGCTCGAGGGGTTCGACGCTCTGGCGGAGGTACGGCTGGCCGTTCACGAGCAGCGCCCCCTCGACCGCGTAGCGGTCGGTCGGCCGCGCGTCGCGCTCGGGCTGCGTCAGCACCAGGGCCTCGCCGTCCGCCGGCAGCTCGCCCGGGTCGCCGAAGAAGTGCGACAGGCGGGCGTCGAGCGTGCCGTACAGGTACAGGTCGTGCATCCTCACGGTGGGTCCCGGCGCGCAGGCGGCCAGCAGGGCGAAGAGGGCGGCGAGAGGCAGGGCGAGACGGTGCATGCGTACCTCCAGGCAGCATGCTAGCAAAGCGCGTGTGAGGCGCGGTCGGCACCCGCCGGCGCTCAGGCGCGCCGCGGTGCGCCCTGCTATGCTCCGGCCGTGTCCAGCGGCCCTCGCGTCCTGATACTCTCAGCCTCCATCGGCGGCGGCCACGTCGCGGCGGGGCGCGCGCTCCACGCCGCCTTCGAGGAGCGCGGGGTCGAGACGACCCACGTCGACCTGCTCGAGCACACCGCCCTCCCCTTCCGGCGCCTCTACCGCCAGGCCTACTTCGACCTGGTGCGCACCGTCCCCGACCTGGTCGAGTGGATCGGGCGCCGCTTCGACCGCCCCAGCGAGCAGACCAACCTGCAACGCCGGCTGCGGGCGCGCGCGGTGCGGCTCCTGTCGTACGAGGTGCCGCGGCTCATCGACCGCTACCGGCCCGACGTGGTGGTGCACACCCACTTCCTCGGCGCCGAGATCATCAGCGGCCGCATGCGCCGCCACCGCCCGCTGCCCCAGGCCGTCGTGATCACGGACTTCTTCGCCCACGCCTTCTGGCTGCAGCCGGGGGTGGCGCGCTACTTCGTGGCCTCCGGGGAGGTGAAGGCGCAGCTCGTCAGCGCCGGCGTCGACGAGCCGCGCGTGCGCGTCACGGGCATCCCCATCGACCTGCGCTTCAGCGCGCTGCCGCCCCGCCCCGAGCGCCCCGCCGCCCGCGACAAGGAGCGGCTGCTGGTGCTGGCGGGCGGCCTCGGCGCCGACCACCTGCGCACGATCCTCGAGCAGCTCAAGGGGTTCCGCTGGCCGCTCCACGTGACGGTGGTGTGCGGCCGCAGCAGCGAGCTGACCAGCGTGGCGCGCGACGCGGTGGCCGAGAGCGAGGGGCCGGTGACGTTCGAGGTGCTGGGCTTCGTGTCGGAGATGCCGGAGCTGATGGCCTCGGCGGACCTCGCCATCACCAAGCCGGGCGGGCTGACCTCGAGCGAGGCGCTCGCCGCCGGCCTGCCGCTGATGCTGGTCAGCCCCTACCCGCTACAGGAAGAGGTGAACGCCAACGTGCTGCTCGAGAACGGGACCGCGGTCCGCGTGGAGCCGCTGTCGACCCTGAGCCACAAGCTGCGCAGCCTGCTGGAGGAGCCCGAGCGGCTCGCGAGCATGCGCGCCGCCTGCGCGCGGCTGGCGCGCCCCGACTCCGCCCGCACGGTCGCGAGCATCGTCCTCGACGAGCTGGTGCCGCCCGCCGGCCGCGCGCCCGCCCCCGACGGAGCGCCGACGGCGTGAGGGCGCCGCTTCCCCCGCTCGGCTGCGGGCTCGTGGCCGTGCTGCTCGCCTGCGCCCTCCTGACCGTGGCCGGCTGGGCGGGCGCCCAGCCGCCGGCCGCGGCCGCGCCGGGCGGCATCAGCGCCGCCGCCGGCGAGGTGCTGAGCGTCGACGTGCTGGTGTACGGCAGCGAGCCCGAGGCCATCGCGGCCGCGGTCGCCGCCGCCGAGGAGGGCGCGCGCACGCTGCTGGTCACGCCCGCCGCGCGCCTGGGCGGGCTCTTCGTGCTGGGCGAGCTCAACATGCTCGACCTGCGCACCCAGCCGTTCAACTACCAGCGGGGGCTGTTCGACCGCTGGTGGCGCCGCGTGGGCCACGACGAGGCGTTCGACGTGCCGCGCGCCGAGCGCGCCTTCGAGGAGCTGCTCCACGCCGCCGGCGTGGCCGTGTGGCGCGAGGTCGGGCCCGTCACGCCCCTGCTGCGCGGGCGCGACCTGGTAGGCGTGCGGCTCGAGGCGCTCGACGTTGAGGTGCGCGCCGCGCAGGTGATCGACGGCAGCGCCGACGCCGACCTCGCCGCCGCCGCCGGCGCCCCCTTCGACCTCGGCTTCGAGCGCTTCGGCGTGCACCAGCGTATGGCCGACACGCTGGTGCTGCGCGTCGTGGGCGTCGACTGGGACGCGCTGCGGCGCGGGGTGCAGGCGCGCGGGCGGAGCTACGCCATCGCCAAGGCGGCGGTGGCGTGGGGCCACTTCGGGGGCGTGCCTGCCGCCTACCAGCCGCAGCGCGAGGGGGTCAGGCTGCGTGGCCTGAACCTCGGCCTGCAGGAGGACGGCAGCGTGCTGATCAACGCGCTGCTGCTCTACGGCCTCGACCCGCTCGACCCCGCCAGCCTCGCCGCTGGCCGCGAGCTCGGCCTGGCCGAGGCCGAGGGGATGGTGGCGTACCTGCGCGAGCACGTGCCCGGCTTCGCCGACGCCCGCCTCGCCGGCGCTGCCCCCGAGCTGTACGTGCGCGAGTCGCGCCACCTGCACGCCGACTGCGTGCTCAGCGCCGACGACGTGCTCGACAGCGTGGTCACGCCGTTCGACGTCGCGGCCGGCGGCTACCCGCTCGACGCGCAGACCTACACGCCGCACGACTCCGGCTACGTGTGGGGCACGCCCGACGTCTACGGCGGGCGCCTGTGCATGCTCGTGACCGAGGCGGTCGAGGACCTGTGGGTGGTGGGCCGCAGCGCCGGCTTCGACCCCATCGCCTTCTCCAGCGCGCGCGTGGTGCCGTTCGGCATGGCGATGGCGGAGGCGGCGGGGGTGGCGGCGGCGCAGGCCGTCGAGCGCGGCGTGCGCGCCCGCGACGTGGCGCTGGACGAGGCGGCCATCGTGGCGGTGCGCGCGCGCCTGGCTGCGCGCGGCGCTTACCTGCCCGAGCTGCGGCCGCGCGCGGCGGTGGGCCCGACGCGCCACCCGCACTACCGCGCCTACCGGCTGATGCTATCTCGCGGCCTGGCGGTCGGCGGCTACGAGAACGAGCCCGGCCTCGACCATCCGATGACCACCCTCGGCTTCGCCTACCTGCTGAGCAACGTCGCGACGCGCTTCCACCTCGACCCCGCGCACGGCGACGCGCTGGTGGCGGCCGCGCTCGCCAGCGGCCCGGCCGAGGCGCCCCTGAGCGCCCCGGCGGCGGCGCGCCTCGTGGAGGTGGCGGCCTGCCGGCTGCTCGCCTGCCCGGCGGGCGGCGGTTGGGACGAGCTGGTGGCCGCCGGCCTGGCCTTCGAGGGCGAGCCCCGCGGCACCCTGAGCCGCGGGCAGGCCTACGAGCTGGCCGCGGCGCTGGCGCGGCGCGCGCTCCCGCCGGTGGCCGGCTCCCCTACGCGCTAGGCCTGGCCGCGCCGTCGGCCCCGCTACGGCGAGCCGTTCGGGGCCGACGGCGGCGCTCGCCCCGGCCGCTTCGTCAGCCGGTCGGCGCCTTCCGCTTCAGGCGCCGGCCGCCACCGCCTCGGCGTCGAGCAGGTCCGCCATGGCGCGCTCGCCGGCGGCGATGGCGCGCGGCGACTCGTGGAAGTCCCACCAGGCGATGCCCGGGTCGACGCGCAGCAGCGTGGCGCCGGCCGGCACCCGGAGCCGCCGGCTGTAGGAGCTCAACGAGAGCGCCACGCCCTTGTAGGCGCGGCTCAGGGCGCCCGCCAGCGGCGTGGCCTCGGCGCGGCGCCGGAAGGCGCGCCCGCCGCGCGAGACGTTGAAGCGCCGGATGGCGCGTACCACCCCGGAGCGGCGCACGTCGACGCCGGCGTAGACCCCGAGCGCGCGCGCCTCGGGCGCGCCCCGCAGGGCCCCGAACGGCACCGGCTCTAAGAAGCCGCCGTCGATCAGCGTGCGCCCCTCCCGCACCACGGGCGCGAACAGCCCCGGCAGCGCGCAGCTCGCCCGCACCGCCTCGGCGATGGAGCCGTGCTGCAGCACCACGAGCTCGCGCGTGGCGAGGTCGGTGCACGACACCGCCAGCGGCAGGCGCACGTCGGCGAAGGTGGCGCCGAAGAAGAACTTGCGGTCGAGCCAGTAGGCGAGGCGCCGGCCGTCGATCATCGCGCCGCGGTGCAGCCCGAAGTCGAAGCCCTGACGCCAGATCTCGGCCACGTCCTGGGCCCGTACCACGCGCTCCAGCTCGAGGGCGTTGCCGGTGAGGGCGTACAGCGCGGCGATGATGGCGCCGTAGCTGGTGCCGGCCACGAAGCTCGGCGCCCGGCCACGCGCCTCGAGCGCCTTGAGCGCCCCGATGTGCGCCATGCCGCGCGCGGCGCCGCCCGACATGGCCAGCGCCAGGGGGGCTCCAGGGGCGGGCGTTACCGGAGGACGTTCGAGCACGCCCCCCGCGGCCGGGTCATGGTTCGTGCTCATGCCTAGATGCTACAGGAGCGGGCCCGCGCCCGCGGCGCCCGGCGGGACCTCCCTGGGCGCCCGAGTTGCCGTCGGCGACGGCAAGCGCGTCTCTCGGCCTGCCGGGAGCGCCGCCCGGTGGTGGTAGACTCCGGACGGATGTCCGCCCTGTACCAACGCGCCCGGCCGACCACCTTCGCGGAGGTCGTCGGGCAGGACCACGTCAAGGAGGTGCTGGCCACCGCCATCGAGCGCGGCCGCACCTCGCACGCCTACCTGTTCTCGGGCCCGCGTGGGGTCGGCAAGACCACCACGGCGCGCCTGCTGGCCATGGCGGTGAACTGCGAGCGCGAGGCCGAGGCCCGCCCCTGCGGCGAGTGCGAGTCGTGCCGCTTGGTGCAGGCGGGCTCGCACCCCGACGTCGCCGAGCTCGACGCCGCCTCCAACAACTCCGTGGACGACGTGCGCGAGCTGCGCGAGCGCACCGGCCTCGCCAGCCTGCGCGGCGGCACGCGCGTGTGGATCCTCGACGAGGCCCACATGCTCACCAAGGCGGCCGCCAACGCGCTCCTCAAGACCCTGGAGGAGCCGCCGCCCGGCCTGCTGTTCATCCTGGCCACCACCGAGCCCGAGCGCCTGCCGCCCACCATCCTGTCGCGCTGCCAGCACTTCCGCTTCCGGCGCCTCACCGACGACCAGATCCAGGGCAAGCTCGCGCGCCTCTGCGAGGAAGCGGGCGTCGGCGCCGAGCCCGAGGCGCTGGCGCTGGTCGCCCGCGTCGCCGACGGCGGCATGCGCGACGCCGAGTCGCTCCTCGACCGCCTGCTGGTCACCGGCGAGACGATCACGCTGCAGCGCGCCGAGGAGACCCTCGGCCTGCCGCCGCGCGAGCGCATGCGGGCGCTGGCGGCGGCGTTGGCGGGCGACGACCTGCCGGGGCTGCTCGAGGAGGCCGCCGAGCTCTACCGCGCCGGCTTCGCGCCGCGCACCGTGGCCGAGCAGCTGGCACGCGGCCTGCGTGACGCGCTGCACGAGCAGCTGGAGGGGCGCCCGAGCCTCGGCCTGAGCGAGGCGGCGCTGCTGAGGCTGCTGCACGCCCTCGACGAGGAGCAGGAGCGCTTCGTGCGCTACGACGACCTCTACTCGCTCGAGGTGGCCCTGATCAAGGCGCGCAACGCACTGACCGGCAACGTGCCGGCGCCCGCCGGCACCGAGGTCGCCCCCGGCGACACGCGCGCCGGCGCCGACGCCATGCCGCGCCGTGGCGCTCCAGCCTCGGCGGGCGCCGCTCCGGCCCCGAGGCCCGTCGCGCCCCCCGCCGCCGACCCGGCGCCCGCCCCCGCGGCCGGTGCCGCGACCGGCGCGGCGTCCGCTGCCGCCGCCGAGCCCGACGACGAGGTGCCACCCTTCGAGCCGAACCGCCCTGCGCGGCGCACGCCCGCCCGCGCGCCGGCGCCCGACGCCGCGCCCGCCGACGCTGCGCCCGTCGACGCCGCGGCCGGCGCCCAGGAGCGCCGCTCCCTCTCGTGGCACGCGGTGCGGGGCAAGGCTGGGCCGCAGCTCAAGGCGTTCCTGATGCCGGCCACGGCCACGCAGGACGGCGACGT
>JAAYYF010000140.1 GCA_012515535.1 Deinococcales bacterium | reverse complement strand
GTCGGGGCCGAAGGCGCGCGCCGCCAGCGCGGCCACCACGCTCGAGTCGACGCCGCCCGAGAGCCCCACCACGCCCCCCCTGCGCCGGAAGCCGCGCGCGGCGCGGCGCATCCCCTCGGCGATCTCGGCGATCGTGGCGTCGGGGTCGGGCAGGCGCAGGACGTGCGGGCCGAAGCTGGTGGCCGTCTTCGCCGGCGCGGTCACGCCGCCGCCGCCTCCGCCAAGCGCCGCTCCACGTACGCCACCACCCGGGCCACGCTGTCGAGGTTCTCGGGGAGGGTGTCCTCGTCGGGCACCTGCACGCCGAAGCGCTCCTCGATGAACATGATCAGCTCCAGCACCCCCATGGAGTCCAGCACGCCCGCCTGGGTGAGCGACTCCTCGCGGTCGAGCCGCTCGGCCCCGCCGTCGAGGATGAAGTTGTCGTCGAGGAACTGCCGGAGCTCGCGCTCGATGGATCCGCTGTCTGGTTTCATCCGTTACGCTCCATACCTTCCTGAAACATCGCATGGGCCAACCCGACTAGATGTGACCGGTCCATGAGACCTTACCCCCTTCACGCCTGTTCGACGAGGCTCTTCTTCCTCACCTTGCCGGTCGCCGTCCGGGGCAGGTCCGGCACGAACAGGACGTCGCGCGGCACCATGAACCCCTCGAGGCGCGCCATCGCCGCGCGCTTCACGGCCTGCTCCGTGAGGTCGGCGCCTTCGTCGAGCACCACGTAGGCGCGCACCGCCTGGCCGAGGAGCGCGTCGGGCACCCCCACCACCGCCACCTCGCGGACGCCCGGGATGGTGGCGAGCGCGTTCTCCACCTCCACGGGGCTGACCTTCTCGCCGCGGCTCTTGATGATGTCGTCGCTGCGGCCCATGAAGTAGAGGAAGCCGTCCTCGTCCTGGCGGAAGCGGTCGTGGGTGCACAGCACGCGTTCGCCGGGGTAGCGGCCCGCCTTGAGCATGTGCGCCGTCTCGTCGGGCAGGTTCCAGTAGCCCATCATCACGTGCGGGCCGCGCACGTGCAGCACGCCCGTGCCCCCGGGCGGCACCTCGTTGCCGTCGTCGTCCAGCAGGTAGACCTCGGTGCCCGGGATCGCCTTGCCCACCGAGCCGGGCTTGCTCAGCACCAGCTCGGGCTCGAGGTAGCAGACGCGCTTGCACTCCGTGAGGCCGTACATCTTGAAGATCAGCGCGTCGGGGCTCATCTCGAGCAGGCCGGGCACGTGCTCGTCGGGCAGGTGCGCCGCGGTGTTGGTGATGCGCCTGACGCTGGGCATCGAGAGCGGCGACCGGCGGTGCAGCGACAGCAGCGCCGCGAACACCGTGGGCACGCCGGGGAACACCGTGACCTCCTCCTCCACCACGCGCTTGACGGTGGCGGCGGGGAAGGCGAAGGTCTTCTCCAGCACCAGGGTGGCGCCCAGGTGCACGCTCATCAGCGCCTGGTAGAGGCCGTAGTCGAAGGCCAGCGGCAGCAGGTTGAGGATGCGGTCGTCGGCGTCGAGGCGCAGGTACTCCACCAGGCTGCCCTGCGCGAACACCATGTTCTGGTGGCTGAGCATCACCCCCTTGGGGTTGCCGGTGCTGCCGGAGGTGTAGATCAGAGCGGCGAGGTCGAGCGGGATGGTGCCGCGCGGCTCGGGGGCGGGCTCGTAGGCGGCCAGCAGGTCGTCCAGGGCCAGCGAGCGCTCGGTGGCCTCGCCCACGCGCACGAGCGCGGCGAGCGCGGGGAGCCGCGGCGCTGCCTCTTCGACCAGCGCGGTCAGACGGCCCTCGCTGATGACGGCGGCGGCGCCGGCGTCGGCCAGCACGTACTCGAGCTTGTCCTGCTTGGTCTGGGGGTTGACGACCATGAAGGCGGCGCCGGCGTAGAGGGCGGCGTAGACGCCCACCACCGCCTCCAGCGAGTTCTCGAGGTAGACGGCCACGCGGTCGCCGCGGCGGACGCCGAGCGCCTGCAGGGCCGCGGCGAGCCGGAGGGAGCGGTCGTGGAGCTCGCGGTAGGTCAGGCGCCGACCGCCGTCGACGATGGCGACCTTGTCGGGCCGCTCGGCTGCGCTGAGGCTGAGGCTGTCGTGCAGAAGGCGTGGGTATCGCGGATGCATCGAGTAAGGCCTTTCTGACCGGCCGGATGGGTGCGGGACCCTGCTCCGGCCCGAGGGAGCGGCTGGTTCTCCTAGTCTACAGACGAGAGGGCTCTGTTCCAGACCCGTCGGGGCGGGCTGGTCGGACGGCGCCTGCGTGCGTGTTCGGGCCCGCGGGCGGGTCGGATGTCGGTCCGAGCATCGTACCCAAGGCGCGGGCGCCGGCCTGGCCCGACGTCACGAGGCGGGCGGGAGGCGGGGCGCCACCCCTTCACGGCTCCTTCACGTAGGCGGAGGCACGGCGGCCGTCAGACGCCCAGCCCGACGTCGGCGACGGGGCGGTCGCCTACCACCACGCGCCCGGGGGTGGCGCGCGGGGCCAGGCGCGGCTGCCTGACGAACTGCTCCTCGAGCAGCAGGGTGGAGAGCACCCCCACCACGCCCATCTCGTCGCTCTCGCTCAGGCCCTGCTCGACGAAGCGCGTGGCCTTCGCGGCCAGCTTGGCGACGGCCGGCGCGTTGAACAGGCCGCTCGCCGCCACGCGCTCCGGCGCGAGCAGCTCGCGCACGTAGTCGGGGGCGTGCGGCCCGAAGAAGGCGCGCAGGATCGGCGCGCGGTACGGGCGCTTGGGGCGCCGGTTGATGTCGTCGGGAACGACGCCGCGCAGCGCCACGCGCAGGAGGTGCTTCTCGCGGATGCCGTTCAGCCGCAGCCGCTCCGGCAGCGAGGCCGCCAGCTCGGCGACCCCGACGTCGAGGAACGGGAAGCGCCCCTCCACGGCGTGCGCCGCCAGCATGCGGTCGCCCTGCGAGTGCAGCAGGAAGCCGGTGAGGAAGGTGGCGATCTCGAGGTACTGCGCCTGCCCGAGCGGCCCCATGGCGGCGAAGCTCCCCGGCAGGCGCGCCAGCAGGCGCGCCTCCGGGTCGCCGACCTCGAGGCTCGTGGCGCGCACCTCGGGGGCCAGGAAGCGCAGGTTGCGCGTGGTGGTGCGTAGGCGCGGGCGGTGGCTGTAGAGCGGGTCGTCGAGCTCCGTCATCCCGGCCTTGAAGAACTCGGCCATCAGCCCGCCGCCCTGCGCCAGGTCGCGCGACAGGTACGGGTAGAGGCGCGCGAAGAGGCGCGGGCGCAGGCGCGACTCCGGGGAGCGCGCCCAGAAGCGCCGCACCGCCGCCTCCTGGAACAGGTTGTAGCCGCCGAACAGCTCGTCGGAGCCCTCGCCGGTGAGCACCACCTTGAAGCCCGAGTCGCGCACCAGCCCCGACAGCGCCAGCAGCGGGCCCGGCGCGGTGCGCAACATCGGCTTCTCGGCCTGCCACACGACCTGCGGGAGCGCGGCGGCCACGTCGGCGTCGGAGACGGTCACGCGCCTGAGCTCGACGCCCAGGGCGTCGGCCATGCGGTCCTGGTGCTCCGACTCGTCGAAGCGCGGGTCCTCGAAGGCGAGGCTGAACGCCGCCAGGGGACCGCTGGTGTGGCGGCGCGCCAAGGCGGTGGTGGCGGACGAGTCGAGGCCGCCCGACAGGTAGACGCCCACCGGCACGTCGGCGCGCAGGCGGACGCGCGTGGCCTCGTCGAGGGCGGCCAGCACCTCCTCGGCCAGCGCCTCGACCGGCTCGTGGCGCCGCCCCTCGCGCGGGCCGAACTCGATGTCCCACCAGCGGACGGGCTCGCCGACGCCCTCGGGCCCCACCCACAGGTAGTGGCCGGCGGCGAGCTCGGAGACGTGCGGGAAGGCGCTGCGGTCGGGCTGCACCGCCCACAGGGTGAAGGTCTCGACGAGCGCGAACGGGTCGAGGCGGCGCTCGGCGCCCGGGTGGCGCAGCAGCGCCTTGGCCTCGGAGGCGAACGCCAGGTCGGCGCCGAAGCGTCCCAGGAACAGCGGCCGGATGCCGAAGCGGTCGCGCGCCAGGAAGAGCCGCTTGGTGACGTGGTCGTAGACGGCGAGGGCGAACTCGCCGTTGAAGCGTTCGAGGCAGCCCGCGCCCCACTCCTCGAAGGCGTGGGCGATCACCTCGGTGTCGGAGCGGGTGGAGAAGCGGTGGCCCAGGGCCGCGAGCTCCTCCCGCAGCTCCGGGTAGTTGTAGATCTCGCCGTTCTGCATCACCCAGTAGCGACCGCGTTCGTCGGAGAGCGGCTGGTCGCCGCCCTGCACGTCGATGATCGCCAGGCGCGTGTTGACCATGCCGAAGCGGCCGTCCTGGTAGAGGCCGACGCCGTCGGGGCCGCGGTGCCGCAGCTCGCCGGCCATGTCCAGCAACAGCTCACGCTCGGCACGAGCGTCAGGGGAGGTGTAGTAGCCAGCGATGCCGCACATGCTCGTTCGCTCCTCGCGCTTCCGGGGCCCCCACGCGCGGCCTTCCGCGCATGAGGGCGAGCCCTCGATCGGAACGCCGCAGTCTACGTCCGGGGCGCCCGGCGAGACGTGCGCCGTGCCGGAAGAGGGGCTCCGTTCCGTCGAGGACGTTATCCCGGCCCCCTGGGGCGGACTCTGTGACCGATACCCGGGAAATCCAATAGGCTCTGGGATACTTAGAACTGCTCGTATCCAGCTAACGGGGATCTCATCGTGGCGAACG
The DNA here is from genome assembly GCA_012515535.1 of Deinococcales bacterium. Lineage (GTDB taxonomy): Bacteria > Deinococcota > Deinococci > Deinococcales > Trueperaceae > JAAYYF01. The sequence goes on along the minus strand of JAAYYF010000140.1, from coordinate 12 downwards.
ACTTCCGATTGG